>JBIICE010000122.1:0-12637 GCA_044239025.1 Verrucomicrobiales bacterium | reverse complement strand
GGTGAAGGCGCGGCCGCGTTCGTCCATGGCAATGCGGAGGCAGCCATCCGAGGCGTGCAGCATGCGTTCCTCGAGCTGCGGGCGGGGCGCTTCGCGGAGGTATTCGATTTCAAGCCGGGCGTAGCGGGCGAATCGCTGCGAGTAATCGGCGATGCCGTCGCGGGCCCAGGGCAGGGAAGGTTTGCCGGTGGCGACGATTTTCCAGTGCATGCGCGGTCGACGGTAGTCGGGGAGAAGCGTCAGGGCGAGCAGGAAAAGCGGCCGAGGGAGATGAGCGGTTGAGGGATGGGCGGCCCGGGCCGAGGAACCGGGCGATCATGCGTGCGAAGATACTCGTCATCGGATTTGTGCTGCTGGTGCTGTTCCTGTACGTCCGGGCGGCCCGGGCGAAGGGGACGCCGGACAGCGGGAAGCTTGGGCGGATCCGGGGTCGGTTATGGCCGGTGCTGGTGAACGAGCTGAAGAAAGAAGGTTTCCGCCCGGGGGCTCCGGCCTTTGTGAGGATCTTCAAGGAAGAGAGCGTTTTCGAAGTCTGGCTGCGCGATGAGATCGGGGGACGCTACCGGAAGTTCAGTTCGTACCGGATCGCAACCTACGGTGGCGGCCGCCTTGGCCCGAAGCTCAAGGAAGGCGACGGCGTGGCACCCGAAGGATTCTATTTTGTCGGCGCGAAGCAGCTGCATCCCGGATCAAAGTATCATCTGGCCTTCAATCTGGGGTATCCGAACGGATTCGACCGGTCGCTGGGGCGGACTGGCAGTGCCCTCATGGTGCATGGGAACGAGGTTTCGGTCGGTTGTTATGCGATGACCGATCCCCAGATGGAAATGATCTATCTGCTGATGGAGTCGGCTCTGCGCGGGAAGCAGGATGAGGTCCAGGTGCAGATCTTTCCGTTCCGGATGACCGACGAACGGCTGGCACGGGAAAGCGGGAACGAGTGGCATGAATTCTGGAAGAATCTGAAGGAAGGTCATGATCTGTTCGAGCGCGAGCGGGTGCCGCCCCTTGTGGGTCATCGGGATGGGAAATATGTATTCCGGAAAATGACGCCATGAGTGCCGGGGGTATCCGGCTGGTGGTCTTCGATGTGTACCAGACCCTGCTGTGGCCGCGCGCAGGGCCGCAGGATTCGGAGTCGGGCTGGATCCGTCTCTGCGATGCGGCGGGCGTGGAAGGACTGGGGTTCCGGGAATTCGGCGACGCCAGTGCGGCCGAGGTACGGCGACGCAACGATCTGGCGCGGGCAGCGGGCGTGGATTGTCCCGAGGTGAAGTGGCGGGAAGTGGCGGTGGCGGTGCTGCCTGGGCTGGGTCGGCTCCATGAGGAAGCGTGCGAGGCCTTTCTGCATGGTCATGCCCGGCTCCAGCGGACCTGCGTCCTTTATCCGGGGGTGCGCGGTGTGCTGGCAAGGCTGCGCCATGCCGGGATGCTGCTGGGCATGGCCTCGAACGGTCAGGAATACACGCGGCGCGAGCTGACGGCGGCCGCCCTGCCGCTCAGCTGGCTGGAGCATGACCTGCAGTTTCTGTCTGGAGACCATGGCTATGCCAAGCCATCGCCACGGGTGTTCCGCTGGCTCAGCGAGGCAGCGGCGCGCCGCGGGATTGCACCGCGTGAAATCCTCATGGTCGGGGACCGGGAAGACAATGACATCCATCCCGCGAGGGAAGCGGGCTGGCAGACGTGGCATCTGCGGGATGCCCGGCACGGCTGGCGGGAACTGGCCCGGATGCTGCCTGGCAAGGCATGAATGCGGAAGAGAAAGGCGTGCATCTCCCGGGCGAACTGTACAGAATCGGCACCACATGACATCGGAAGCACGGCTCATTCTGGCAGCGGCAGCGATACTGCTGCTGGTGCTGCTGGTGACATGGCGGAAATGGAATGGCTTTCTCGCCCTGCTGGCGTCGTCGCTCGTCGTCGGTGTCGGTTCCGGAATGGATTTCCCCGGCGCGCTGCGGCACTTTCAGGACGGCCTGGGAGCGACCATGGGGGGCATTGCCGCCGTGATTGCCCTTGGGGCGATGCTGGGGCGCTTGATGGCCGAATCCGGGGCCGCCAGCGTGCTCGCCGAGCGGTTCCGGCAGTTTTTCGGCCCGGATCGCGTTGGTTGGTGTGTGGCAGCGCTCGCGGTGAGCGTCGGCCTTGTGACCTGGTTTGCGGTGGGGTTGCTGCTGCTGCTGCCGGTGATTGTGACCCTCTCACGGGAAACGAAGCGGCCCTTTCTGCTGCTGGCGATTCCGCTGCTTTCGTTTTTGTCCGTGATGCATGGGCTGATGCCGCCGCATCCGGGTCCGGTGGTGGCCATTGACGCGCTGCAGGCCGATACGGGGAAAGTGCTGGCCTGGGGATTTCTGATTGGGTTGCCGGTGGCTGCCGTGGCGGGGCCGTGGTTTGCGCGCTGGGCGGTGCGGCGGGTATCGGTGGAAGCGCCCGTGCCTGCGGGTGGAGCCAGTGGTCCCGGCGTGCGGCGTCGGCCGTCGTTTGCGGTGACCCTGCTGGTCATGGGGTTGCCCGTGGTGCTGATGCTGCTGGCGACCGTGGCGGAACTCTGGCTCGTTCCTGGAAGCCGATGGCACGGTGTTCTGAAATCGTGCGGGCATCCTGTGATGGCGCTGGCGGTGTCCGTGCTGACGGCGTCGCTGCTGTTCGGCAGGGCGTGCGGATTTGGAAGGGCCGAGGTCCTCCGTTTCACCGAGCAGAGCGTGGGATCGATCGGGATGGCGCTGCTGGTGGTGGCGGGCGGCGGCGGATTTGCGAGAGTGCTGCGCGAGGCCGGGGTCGCCAGTGCTCTCGGCGAAGTGGCATCGTCACTGGCCCTGCCGCCATTGATTTACGCGTGGATGGTGGCCGCCTTCATCCGCGTGGCGACCGGATCGTCCACCGTGGCGATCACGACGGCAGCCGGGCTCATGGGTCCGGTGCTGGCAGCGCATCCGGCACTGAACCGGGAAATGCTCGTGCTGGCGATTGGCTGCGGTTCCCTGATTCTGTCGCATCTGAACGATGGAGGATTCTGGATTGTGAAGGAAAGTCTTGGTCTGAGTGTGGAGCAGACGCTGCGGACATGGACAGTGACCGAGACCATCATTGGGATTGCAGGCCTCGCGATGGTGCTGCTCGTGAATCTTTTTCTCTGAAACCATGGCTGAGCCCTTTGTCTTTGATGTTCACCTCGATCTGTCGCTGAATGCGGTGGAATGGAACCGCGACCTGAGGCTTCCCCTCGAGGAAGTCCGCCGGGTGGAAGCGCACCTCAGCGATAAGCCCGGACGGGGTCGGGGAACCGTGAGCCTGCCCGAGATGCGGCGTGGCCGGGTGGGATTGTGTGTGGCCACGCAACTGGCGAGAGTGGAGCATGATGCCTGGAGTCCGGTTTTCGGGTGGCGGTCACCGCAGCAGGCGTGGGCCATGACGCAGGCACAGCTGGCATGGTACCGGGAGATGGAAGAAGCGGGCGAAATGGTGCAGATTCTTGATCTGGCGGGCCTTGAGCGGCACCTCGCGCGGTGGGAGGGAGTGGCTGGTGAGGACGCCGGGCGGTTGCCGGTGGGCTATATTCTGAGTCTGGAGGGTGCCGATTCCCTTGTGACGCCGGGGCATCTCGAACGGTCGTGGCAGCAGGGACTCCGGGCGATTGGTCCGGCGCATTACGGTCCCGGGGTTTACGCGCAGGGAACCGATGCCGTGGGCGGATTCAACCAGCGGGGTCGGGAACTGCTGCAGTTGGCCGGTTCACTGGGATTGATCCTCGATGTCACGCATCTGAGCGACCAATGCTTTGCGGAGGCCATGGAGTGGTATGGTGGGGTGATGTGGGCGAGTCATCACAATGCGCGGGCCCTTGTGCCGCATCAGCGGCAGCTCAGTGACGGTCAGTTCCGGCAGCTGGTGGAACGCGGTGGCGTGGTTGGCGTGGCATTGGATGCCTGGATGATGGTGCCTGGATGGGAACGGGGGAAAACGACGCCCGCTTCCTCGGGATTGCGGCTTTCCGTGCTGCTGGACCACCTTGATCACTACTGTCAGCTGGCCGGGAATGCGCGGCATGTGGGATTGGGGACCGATCTCGATGGATGTTTCGGAACCGAGCAGGTGCCGCAGGATCTGGAATCGATTGCCGGGCTGCAGCAGCTTCCGGAGATGCTGCGGGCACGGGGGTACGGGGACGACGACATTGCCGGCATCATGCACGGCAATTTCCTGCGGCGGCTGCGGGAAGCCTGGGCATGAGAAACAGGAGCGGATCGCTTCCGCGATGGCGCATCACAGCGACCCCGTGACGGGGGCGCGGCATTTCCCGACGGCAGACGGGGACCGGGGGATCAGATGCCCTTGCCGGACGGACCGCGGCGGACGAGCCGGAGCTGGTCGCAGGTGAGCATGGGATCGGCGAACAGCTGTTTGGTGGCCGTGATCTGTTCCTCGATGCGGGCAATGGCCGCCTTGCGGCGCTTGGTTTCCGGGAGACGCCGGAGCCTCGCGATGTCCGCATGGAGCACCGCCTCCATCTGCACCGCGGCCTTCGCCGCGAGTTCGCGCATGCGCTGGTCGGCGCGGAGACTGAGGTTGCGCATCATGCCCGGGATGATGTTATGGAGCGGCCGGGCGTTATTGCGGATCCACTCGCGGCGGCCGTTGCGGACCATCTTGTTGACCACTTCCGAGGTGTATTCCGAACTCATGTCCTCGTACTCGTGGCTGATCACCACGCGGACCGGAGTCGGCGGCATGTAGCGGGTCACGAGGTGGTCGTGCGGGCTGCTGCGTGGCGTGGCGAGGTAGATGCCTTCGAGGAGAACGATCTGGGCGCGTTCATCTTCCCACACCACATAGGCCGTATTGCCGATGGCCGTGACGAGAAGGCGGTCGATGGCCTGCGCGACGTAAGGATGGTCCCATGTCAGGAAGTGAGCATCCTCGCGGGTGCCGGCGACGGCGCGGTGATAGGCAAAAGTCATGCCTTCCTTCGGAACCAGTTCGAAATGGAAGCTGGATTCCGGGTTGGGCTTGATGAAGACGATGCGCGGGCCCTTGGTTTCCACGAGGATGCCGAGCGTTTCGAGCGTACGGTTCATGAAGAGGTCGAGCGATTCATCATCGTCCGACGACGTCATGCGCGTGAGGGCCTGTTCGGCAAGGTACGAACGGTAGGAAACGGCTTCGAGGAACGCGTCGCGGTGTTTGTCGAGTCGCTTCTGGGCGGCATCAGCCGTCGCGGCGGTCTTTTTCGAGAGCGCCTTGAGTTCCTCGTCGATTTTCGGATTTGGTTTGGCCCCGATGCGTTTGGCGAGGTCGTGAGCCGGCTTGGCGAATTCCGAGTGGGCTTCGGTCTGTCCGGCGGTCGTGGTGGTGAAGGCGGCGAGGCCCTCGTGGAGCCAGCGGGCCATCAGTTCCTGGGGGGAATCCGGGACGACGGGAATCAGGATCCGGATGGGACCGTGGAAGGAATTGTCGCAGGTGAAGAGACGGGCGCGGATTTCACCGAGGTTCGCCGGCGTGTCCCACAGCACGACCCCGTCCATTTTCGGGAACGTACGGCCCGGAAGATCATCGTCGCCGCAGACGATCAGCTGCGGGGCGACACCCTGGTCACCGCGGGCAGCATCCGTGACGAGTTCGACCGTGCCTTCCACCTTGCTGCGGAGGGCCTTTTCGACGGCGACGGCGCGGGCGCGCGAACTGGTCAGGATGAGGAGCCGCGGAAGCGGGGGAGGCGGCGGCGGCGGCGGGTCGCCGGGATTGAGCACCGGTGGCGGCGGGGGATTGACGAGTCCGAGAAGCCACTGCGTGATGGGGGCGTCGGCAGCCGAAGGTTCGGCCTTGGGTTTTCCTTTACCGGCTGGCACCCTGGGAACTCGGGCACGGAATTCCTCACGGAGGGCCTCGTGCACCTCCGGCTTGACTTCCATGGTGACAAATTCCGGTTCGCGCGCCGGGAGGCCCGGCAGATGGGCGCGGGTGTTGCGGAAGACAAAGCGACCCGCCTCGTGTCCATCGAGGAGGTGATCAATGAGCGAATCGCGGGCTTCCTCGCGGCCATCCTTCCAAAGTTTGTGCAGTTCCTTGAGCCGGGAATCCCCTGCGGCGAGCGGCTTGAGGAGGGCATCCGCTTCGCGGTCGCAGTTGGTCGATCCGAGCAGTTTGGTGACCGCGGCCTCGAGGGGTTCGAGTTCCTTGCGGTGGGCAGAATACTTGCGCGGGGAACTGAAGGCTTCCGGGTCGAGCAGGTGAAGCCGCCCGAAGTGGTGTTTGGCATCCGTTTCCGGTCCGGTGCAGGAAAGCAGGATGAGGCTGGCCGTGGCACGGGCGATGATATCCACAGCCGACCACGCTGCGTTGGGGGCGTCTTCGCTCCAGTGGAGGGCGTCGGCACCCGTGACCACGACGGCATCCCATGCAAACTGACCGGCCTCGTTGGCGATGCGGCTGCGGTGGGCGTGGAGGTCTTCCAGGGAAAGGGCAAACCAGCAGTCCGGCAGTTCCTCTTCCGATTCCTCCTCGGACACCGGATCAGCGAAAAGCGAAACAGGCTGGGCTGGTTTGGCTGGCTTGGCGGTGGCCTTTTTCGCCACCGCTTTCTTTGCGGAAGCCGCTTCCAAGTCGTCAGCAGTGAGGTGATGGAACGCAAAGCCGAACCGCCGGGAGAATTCCGTGAGGTTCGTTTCAAGGTCGGCCGCCGGGGAAATGAGCAGGGCACGGCGGGCCGATCCAAAGGTATGGAGCCGCTGCAGAATCAGGCCGGCCTCCACCGTTTTTCCCAGTCCCGGTTCATCCACGAGAAGGACTCGCGGGTGCTGCAGACGGGTCGCTTGAGCCGCCACATTGAGCTGGTGGGCCCGCGGAGTGAAGCGGCCGTTGAGCAGTCCCCGCAGGGGAGCGCGGTACGTCTTGAAGCGGCGGTAGAGCGCGCGGTGGCGCAGATTGTACACCTGCTTCTCCTCCACCTGCGCATTGAGCAGGCGGTCGTACGGCTTGCTGAAAGTCAGGGAGTCGCTCAGACGGCTCTCCTCGATGCGCTTGCCACGGGAGAGGTACACGACCGTGCCGCCTTGTTCCTCGACGCCTTCCACGGTGAAGCTCTTGCCTTCCTGTGTCTTCAGACCGTCGCCGACCGAGAACTTGACCCTCGTGAGCGGGGGATTCTCAATCGTGTAGACGCGTGTGGTTTCCGTGGACGGAAAATGAATCGTGACGCGGTCGGTCTCCGTGTTGATGACAAGGCCGAGGCCAAGCTCCGGTTCCGTCTGGCTGAGCCAGCGTTGTCCTGTTACGAAGCGTCCCGGTGACGGTTTGGATTGCCCTGCGGTCATTTTGATAAAAGGCGTTCTCTAGGGTGGCGGGTGGTTCCGGTCAAGTCCCGGCTTTTCTGAAAAGGGATTAACAAAGCGGAATATCCTGATTTTGAGGAATTTATACACCGAATGGTTCGCTGAAATTCCGGGAATGGAAAGAAAACCGCAGGGAAAAAGGGTCAGATTGTCACAAAATTCGACGATTTGTCAGGGCGGGAAAACGGGAAGAGTGGAGACATAACGCGCCGCCGACCGGGGGATTTGTCTGGGGGAAGACAGGAATCCTCAGTCTGGAGAGACGGTGATGGCGACATTGGGGAGGGAGCGGGAGCGGGCGTCGAGGAAGTGACGGATTTCCGAAATCAGCTGCTGGCAGCGGGGGGACCAGTGGCGGGAATTGGTGAGGAATTTGACACCGGGGCGCGCATTGGTGAGGCAGAGGCAGCGCACGCCGAGGGCCGAAAGTTCGTTGAGTCTGGTATCGAGCAGGGCGAAGAAGTGGAGGGGGGAACCGGACGATTCCGAGGCGAGGTCGCTCAGCGAGAGAGTGAGAGGGGGAGGCTGGAGGGCGAGGTTCTGACCGATCTCGTGGAAGCCGATGGATTTGAGGGTGTGGCGGATGCGGGCGGCGAGGTCTTCGATGGTGACGGTCGTGCCCTCGTAGCGGTCTTCGAGGTAGACGAGGAGGCTGCGCGCGATATCCGGGGCGAACCACCATCCGTCCTTGTGTCCGGCGGCGCGGGCGGCCGATTCGATGGCGTCGACCACCCACTGTTTTTCGTAGGTGGTGGACTCGCCGGGACCGACGACGAGGAGCGGCAGTCGAGAAGGCAGCGAGATCATGGCGGGAGCGGGCTGATCACGAAAACAGTTCGGGTTGCTTGGCGTTGCGGGGCTGGAGGCGTTCCATGGAGTGAATCGCCTCGATGAATTCGCCTACTTCCTGGAACTGGCGGTAGACGCTCGCGTAGCGGACATAGGCGACGGGATCGATTCCGTGGAGGTGTTCCATCACGTGCATGCCGATGGTGCGGGAATCGATTTCGCGCTGAGCGAGGCTTTCGAGTTCGGCGACGACGGCATCCGAAGCGCTCTCGAGCTGTTCGAGGGGAACCGTGCGTTTTTCGCAGGCCTTGACGAAGCCGCGCAGGAGTTTTTCACGGCTGAAGGGTTCGCGGCTCCCGTTGCGTTTGACGACAATCATTTCGGCGCGTTCGATTTCCTCGTACGTGGTGAAGCGGAACGAGCAGGCGAGGCATTCGCGGCGTCTGCGGATGGCAATGCCGTCGCGAGCGACCCGGGAGTCGATGACTTTATCGTCGAGGTTCTGGCATTTGGGGCAGCGCATGCAGGAGAAGCGAGTAGAGACACTACAGGTTGTGGCGTCAACAGGATTGAGTCGCAAGATGTGGAATTCGCAGATTTGCGACAAAAGGATGGGGTGGAAGCGGCAAAAGTACGCAAAACGAGTGGGAGAGAGGTAGCGAGAGGGGTTGGGGGTGGCGTAGGGTAGGAGGTATGAACGAAAGAGAAGCGAACGGACTGGGAATGGAGATGGCGTTTCGGGCGCCCCTTGATGCTGGCTATGTGCCGTGCGCCCTGTGGAACCGGGCTGTGGAGCGGTCAGCGGAAGCGGCAGGCGTGGAACCCCTTGTGGTGGCGCTGGAAGGAGAAGGGGGGAGGGTGTCGCGGTACGAAGTGAAAGTGGCCTCGCGACCTTGTGCTGATGATTTGCGGTATGTGGAGCGACTGGTGAAGATGCTGTTGTGGGCGCGGGGTGGATGGAAGCTGAGCCTGGCGGGTCCGGCTGCGGTCGTGGCGCATGTGCTGCGGGAATACGGGGTGGGTGGGGCGCGGGAATTCGATGCCGTGAACATGGCGAAGGCCTACGGAAGGCCGCTGGAGGTGGTTCAGGTTCCGCTGGCTGAAGTTCCGGCGGCGCGCGAGAGTGGTCGGTCGCAGGGCGGTCATCTCGACGGATGCCGGATCGGCTTTGATCTGGGGGCGAGCGACTTCAAACTGGCGGCGGTGGTCGAGGGGGAAGTGGTGTGGGCGCATGAGATTCCGTGGGATCCGAAGAATCAGTCCGATCCGGACTATCATTACCGTCATTTGTCCGAGGGGTTGCGGATGGCGGCTTCGCATCTGCCGCGGGTGGATGCGATCGGGGGCAGTTCAGCGGGGATCATTGTGGACAACGAGTTCCGGGTGGCGTCGCTGCTGCGGAGCGTGCCTGCCGAGCGGTATGGGGAAGCCCAGCAATTGTTCCGGAGACTGCAGCGGGAATGGCAGGTGCCGCTCGAAGTCGCCAATGATGGAGACGTGACCGCGCTGGCCGGCGCGATGTCGCTTGGCGAAAACGGTGTGCTGGGAGTGGCGATGGGGTCGAGCGAGGCGGCGGGCTACGTCGACGGGCGGGGGCAGATGACCGGATGGCTGAGCGAACTGGCCTTTGCACCGGTGGACATGAATCCCGCGGCAGCCACTGAGGAATGGTCGGGAGACCGCGGCGTGGGGGCGCTGTATTTCTCGCAGCAGGCGGTCAATCGGCTCCTGCCGGCTGCGCGCATTGCGCTGCCCGACGGGATGGGATTGCCCGAGCGCCTCAAGGAAGTGCAGCAATTGATGGTGGCGGGCGATGAGAGGGCGCTGCGGATATACGAAACGATTGGCGTGTACCTTGGCTACACCGTTCCCTATTATGCCGACTTCTATGATTTCCGGCACCTGCTGATCCTTGGTCGGGTCACGACCGGAGCGGGCGGAGATGTGATTCTGGGGAGGGCCCGGGAAGTTCTGGCAGCGGAATTTCCCGAACTCGCGGCGCGCATCAGCGTGCAGCTGCCCGACGAGAAGAGCCGCCGGGTGGGGCAGGCCGTGGCCGCCGCCAGTCTGCCGAAACGTTCCTGAGCCGGGGTCGACCCTCCGGCATTGATCCGCAATCCGAACCAGAAATCAGCACACATGAAATTCGCTCAATCGACCGCCTCGGTTTTTGTTCCCGATGGGAAACCCGTGGACGAAGCGCTGCGGAGGGTGACGCATCTCGGCGTCGGCGCGCATCAGGACGATTTGGAATTCATGGCGTTTCACGGGATTCTGGAATGCTTCCATGCGGAAGACCGCTGGTTTGGCGGGGTGACCTGCACCAATGGGGCCGGGAGTTCGCGCACCGGAGGCTATGCGGATTACACGGATGCCCAGATGATGGCCGTGCGGCGCGATGAACAGGAGAAGGCCGCCGTGGTCGGGCGCTACGGAGCGATGGTCCAGCTCGATTATCCGAGCAGCGCCGTCAAATCAGCCAGCGACCAGCAGCTGCGGGACGATCTGCGGCAGATCCTGCAGGTGGCGCGCCCGCAGTTCATCTACACGCACAATCCGGCCGACAAGCATGACACCCATCTTGGCGTGATGGTGGCCCTGCTCGAAGCCGTGCGGCTGCTCCCGGAAGCAGACCGGCCCGAAGCCGTCTGGGGATGCGAAGGCTGGCGGAATCTCGACTGGATGGACGACAGCGAGAAGGTTGTTCATGACGTCTCCGGGCACGACAACCTTGCCGCAGCCCTCAATGGGATTTTCGATTCCCAGATTGCCGGAGGAAAGCGATACGATCTGGCAGTAGCCGGCCGTCGGAGGGCGAATGCGACCTTCTTCGCGTCCCATGCGAGTGACCAGTCCGATGCGGTGGCCTACGCCATGGACCTGACTCCGCTGATCAAGGATGTGTCGCTCGACATTCTCGAATTCACGCTCGGGCACATCGGGCGCCTGGCCGACGACGTGCGGGCGAGGCTTGGGAAGCGGTTGGGTCGGGCCTGAGCGGTTGGGTCGGGCCTGAAGTCCTTGCGGCCATGCGCAGCCTGGCCCGATGGCAGACCCTGCCTCGGGCGGGAGAGAAACCGTGGATTTCCGGGCGTGGAGCCCGTGAATCCGCATCAGGGTTTGGGCGGAGCCTGCGTTTCCGTGAAGAGTTTCCGGTATTCGCCGTAGCCCTGCTTTTCGAGGTCGGCGACGGGAATGAAACGGATCGAGGCCGAATTGATGCAGTAGCGCAGGCCACCGAGTTCCGGGGGGCCGTCATCGAAGACATGTCCGAGATGGGAATCGGCCGTTTTCGAACGAACTTCGGTGCGGATCATCCCGTGGGTAAGGTCCTGTTTTTCGGCGACTTCCGATCCTTCGAGGGGTTTGGCGAACGAGGGCCAGCCGCAGCCGGAGTCGAATTTGTCTTTGGAACTGAAGAGGGGTTTGCCGGAAACGATATCGACGTAGAGGCCTTCCTCGTGGTGATCGAAGTATTCGTTCTGGAACGGGCGTTCCGTGCCATTTTCCTGAGTGACCTGGAATTGCTGCAGGGTGAGTTTCGCGATCTGTTCCTTGAATTTCTCCTTGGGATTCATGGGCTGGTCCGGGGTGGTGGTGGCAGTGGTGGCAGCAGTGGTGGCCGCAGCGGCCGTGGGCGCTGGACGGGAGGTGACGGTGGTGCTGGCTGCGGAATCGGCAGTCGCTTTCCGTTTGGCATCATTGAGGGACCAGACCATGCCGCAGCCGAGCAGGGCGCAGGTCAGGACGAGGCCGAAGAAGACTTTGAAGTTGGTGCTGGTATCGCTGAACGACATGGTGACCGGGGGTTGATGATTTAGGCGATGATGGCGCGATGATTACACGCCAGGTTTGGCCGAGGCAAGTTCAAGGGCATGGATGACGGTTTTCTGGTCGATGACGACTGGCAGGACGAACGGGCGGAGGGAGGGATCGGCTGGGTAGACGACGTAGACGGGGAAGTTCGCCTTGCGTTCGAAGCGTTCGAGGCTGCGGACGATGGCGACGTTGGGCGGGGCGCTGTCCTGGGCGTAGCGGGCCTTGAGCATGGCGGTATTGGTGCGCTCGAAGGCCGCCATGACCGTGTCGGCTCCCGGAGCCTTGAAGACCCGGTTTTCGTTGAGGTCGCAAGTCAGGCAATTGTGCGTGGTGTAGTCGACAAAGACCGGGCGGCCAGCCTTCTGAAGGTCGGCCACGGTGCGGGGCGACCAACGGGTCCAGCCATCGTCGTCCGACGCCGTTTCGGCCGCTGGTTTGAGGGAAGCGGCGGACGAGGCGAGGCTGACGGCGGCGGCGAGGCAGGCGGCGAGCAGGGCCCATGCGGTGGCGCGGGTGGTGGGTTTGCGGACCGGGGTGGCCCAGTGTCCGTAGATCCAGACGCCGATGGCGGCGAGGAGCAGGGCGAAGAGGAGGCGGACGCCGCCGGAGGGGCCCGTGAGATTCATGAATCCGCTCAGGAAGTAGATGCAGGCCGCAAACATCGGGAAGGCGAGCGCCTTCTTGAGGGTTTCCAT
>JBIICE010000334.1:0-3160 GCA_044239025.1 Verrucomicrobiales bacterium | reverse complement strand
CGCCGTAGTGACCGGCGTGCCCGCCGTATCCTCCCCCGTGCCATGTGGGAGCGGGACGGCAGACCGGAGCCGGAGGCGGGCAGACGCGGCGCACCACGACCCATTCGTAGCGGGGGCAGCCGTGCCAATCGCGGCCGGCATAGGCGTACTCCCAATAGAGGGTGTTGCCACAGTGATCGCGGGTCACCCGGGTAGGGCAGCCGGCTTCGGCCACGGCTGGCACGAGCAGGCAGCCAGCAGCAGCAGCGAGAAGGATGGAGCGGAACGATTTCATGGTTGGGGCTTCAGTTAGTAGTTCTGATTTCGGAGCCGGCATCCTCTGCCATCGGACAGCGGTAGGCTCTGTCTGCTGTGACGCACCGGCAGCGCCGCTATTCAGAGAATCTGCGGAAATCCGCCGGCCGGTGGCTGTCCGCGATTCCGTGCTGGCGGGACCGTCGCCCGACAGCCACAGTCATGTTCCATCCATCCGCATGAAATTCCCCACCTTCCTGACATCCCTTGTACTCGTCGCCGCGCTTCCCGGCTGTGGTCAGCAGCCATCCGCCAGTCCGGCACCCGGTGCCGCCAAAGCCCCGGCGGCATGGACCGTGAGCGATTGGTCGGAATGGAAGAAACAGGATACCGGGCCAGCCGCGAAGGTGGAGATCAAGAAGGATCTCGCCGAGACCGATCCCGACAAGGAGGCCCCCGCGGCCCCTCCGCTTTCCACTGAAGCCAGCAAGGCGGGTGTCCTCATTCTCGGGGCCGGCGAACCGATGAGTGCAGTGAAGTACGAGGGCCCCATGGAACGCATCCCGCTCGAGGGGTACGAAATCTCATGGGACGGCATGCGCGTGGATGGCAACGATTTCTTCTGTGCTCTCACCTTCCCTGTCGGCAAACCCGACCGCTGCGTCACGCTCGTCACGGGTGGCTGGGGCGGCTGGACCGTCGGCATCAGCACGCTCAATCATGCTTTCGCCAACGAAAATGAAACGTCGGGAAGCTTTGAATTCAAAAAGGGCCGCTGGTACCGCTTCACGCTGCAGGTGACCCCGGAATGCCTGCGTGCCGTCATCAACGGGAAACAGCAGTTCAAGGTCGGCATCAAGGACAAGCCGCTCGCCATGCACCCCAGCGAAATCCAGCGCTGCATGCCCCTCGGCTTCGCTTCCTATCAGACCACCGGCGCGATCCGCAATCTCACGGTCCGGCCCCTCAAGCCCGGCGAGCTGGTGCCCGACGAATTCCCTGAGTGAATCCACCCGCCATTTCCGTTTCCCATCTGCCGACATGAAAACCGTTCTTCTCTCCCTGATCGCTTCGCTTGCCGCCGCCACCGCAGCCGACTGGCCAAACTGGCGCGGTCCGCAGTTCGATGGCTCCAGCACGGAAACTTCCCTGCCGGACAAAGCGGATCCCGCCACCGCTCTCTGGAAGGCCGCCATGCCCGGTCCCGCCGCTTCCAGTCCCATCGTGGCCCGCGGCCGTGTCTTCATCACCACCACCGATGAAAAGGAGAAATCCCTCGTCGGCATCTGCTACGACGCCGTCACCGGCAAGGAACTCTGGCGCAGAACCATCGGATCGGGCTTCAGCGCAGACGAACGCAGCAACTACGCCAATCCCTCACCCGCCACGGATGGCTCCACGGTCATCTTCCACTTCGCCACCGGAGACACCGCCGCCTTCGATTTCGAAGGCAAGGAACTCTGGAAACGAAACATGCAGAAGGATTACGGTACCTATGCGATCCAGTGGACGCCGGCCACCAGCCCGGTCATCACCGATGGCATGACCATCTTCCAGGTGCTGCAGCGCGACAGCGCCTTTGATTTCGGTGGCCAGCAGAAGGGCAATCCCAACGGCCCCAACGACAGCTACATCCTCGCCGTCGCAACCGCCACGGGCAAGGAACTCTGGAAGGCGCTCCGCCCGAGCGACGCCATCGCGGAAAGCCGCGAATCGTTCAGCACCCCCGTGCCATGGACATGGAACGGGAAACGCGAACTCCTCGTCACGGGAGGCGACTGCCTGAGCGGACACGACCTGAAGACCGGCAAGGAACTCTGGCGCACACCATCGTGGAATCCCGAAAAAATCGGTCACTGGCGTCTCGTGCCCGGCCCGGTGGCAGGCGATGGCATCATTCTCGCCTGCGCTCCCAAACGCGCCCCGGTCTACGCCATCAAAGCCGGAGGCAGTGGCCTCCTTGCAGAGAAGGATTATGCGTGGGTCAGCAGCAGCGACACCGGCACGGAGGATGTCTCCAGTGACGTCAGCACCCCCCTCTTCTACAAGGGCCGCTTCTATGTCGTGAACAGCGACCGCAAATCGGTCTGCTGCGTGGAACCAGCCACCGGCAAGCTCGTCTGGGAACACCGCATCGAAGGTGGGGCGAAAATCGAATCTTCACCCGCCGCTGGAGCGGGCAGGATCTACTTCCAGGACATGCGCGCCGGGCTCACGATTCTCGAGGCCGGTGATCAGCCGAAGGTCGTCTTCTCGGGCAGCATGGGTGAAGGAGCGGAACAGAAGGACGTCCGTTCCTCCGTCGCCCTCGCCGATGGCCGCCTCTACATCCGTACCGCCACCCATCTCTACTGCATCGGTGCCAAACCCTGATGCCTGTCTTCCCATTCCAAGCACGCCAACCCACCAACCCTGCCAAACCCCATGAAACCGACTGCCCTCCTGCTCGCGCTCGCCGCGGGCCTCGCCATCACCAATGCTCAGGATCGACCCGACGGTCAGCCGCCGGAAAAGCGCGATGCTCCGCCCGAGAAACGCGACGCCCCTTCCCCGGAGGCCATGCGCGAACGCATGGAACAGGAACAGCGCGCCTTCCGCACCAAAATGCAGCAGAAAATGGAGCAGGCCATGAAGGAAGCCGCGGAACTCGAAGCAGCCGGCAAGAAAGATGAAGCCGAAGCCCGCCGCAACGAAGCCCGCGAACGCATGGACCAATCCGTGCGCGAATTCCAGGCCGCCATGCAGAAGAAGAATCAGGAAGCCATGCGCGGACGCGGCGACCGCCGCCCGGAAGGACCCCCGCCAGACATGGAGGGCCGCCTCAAGCACATCCGCGAAGCGGTCGGCCACCTCCACGAAGCCGGCCTTCATGACATCGCCGAAAACGTGGCCCGCATGGCCGAACGCATGCGCCAGGGCGACCGCC
>JBIICE010000333.1:0-3171 GCA_044239025.1 Verrucomicrobiales bacterium | reverse complement strand
GTCGCTGGAGGTGCCACGTGGGTCGCAGGACCGTCCGGATTCGGATCGGCCCTCGAAATGGACGGTGCCGATGATCAGGTGGACACGGCGTTTTCGGCGATCACCGGCGGCGCGCCCCGGACGGTATCCGCCTGGATCCGCTACCCGAATCAGCCGTCGGCCACACCGAACGAATTCGACGCCATTGTCAGCTGGGGGAACAACACCCCCAACGGAAGCCGCTGGACCATGCGCGTGAGTGATTCATCGGCGGTGACCCCATTCCGGCTGCGCCTTGAGGTGGCGGGCGGTGGCATTTATGGTTCCACCCTGCTGAACGATGGACTGTGGCACCACGTGGCCGTCGTCCAGAATGGTTCGACCCTCGGCAGCGTCGATCTTTATGTCGATGGAATCCTCGAAACGCCGGCCTTCAACGGCGGCGGAGCCACTCTCGCCCTGAACACAGCAGTGGCCGCCGCCACGACACTGCGCATCGGAACCAGTGGCCATGCCACCAATTACAATTTCCTCGGTGCCATCGACGAAGTGCGTGTCTACGACAACGCGCTCACCGGCGACGAGGTGCGCAGCCTGATGGTTCCGGAACCGGGCTCTGCGGGCCTCGCGCTTGCCGGACTTGGCCTGCTGCTGCGCCGCCGCCGCTGAAGCAGCAAACCCATCGTCAGCCGCGGCCCTGTCTGTCATGGACGGCCGCGGCTTTTTTCTTCCCCATGAAACTGCTCCCCTTGCTTGCCGCGCTCACCTTTGCGCCCGTCCTCGGACACGCCGCCCTCACGGGTCATTGGCCTTTCGACGAAGGCTCCGGCACGGTCGCCGCCAATGCCGCCAATGCTGCCTTTCCGGGCACGCTCACGAATTTTGCCGAAGGCTCCGGCTGGACGACCGGGCCCGCCGGAAGTCCGTCGGCGCTCCTCTTTGATGGTGTCGACGACATCTTGACGACATCGTTTGCCCCGGTCACGGGGGCCGCCCCGCGCTCGCTGACGGCGTGGATCCGCTACCCGGCGCAGAGCGACAGCGAACTCGACGCCATCTTCAGCTACGGGTCGAATGCCACCGGCGCACGCTGGACCGTCCGCATCGGCAGCACAGCCGGCACGGACATCAATCGCCTGCGCCTCGAAGTCTCGGGCGGCGGAATATTTGGAAGCACCAATCTCGACGACGACCAGTGGCACCACATTGCCGTCGTCCAGAACGGCCCCACCCTCGGCGATGTCACCCTGTATGTCGATGGCATCCCGGAAACTCCCGGATTCAACGGCAGCGGAGCCGCCCTCGCCATCAATTCCACTGCCGACAATTCAGCCCAGCTCGCTGCCATCGGCGGCAGCCTGCACGCCAGCAATTACAATTTCCTCGGCGGCATCGATGAGGTCCGCTGCTTTGACCACGCGCTCACCGCCACGGAAATCGGAGCCCTCCTCGGCCAACCCCCTGCGGTCATCTCGTTCATGGCCAATCCCGGCAATCTCGCCGCCCCCGGACAACCCGCCACCCTCGCATGGAAAGGCCGCGCCAGGCCCGACGCGACATGGACCATCGCTCCGGCACCCGGCAATGTGACGTCCCTGACGACTTCGGGTGAAGGCTCGGCTACCGTCAACCCGGCCACCACCACAACCTACGTCCTCACCATCACCGACGCGAATGGCACGGCCTCGGCACAGACCACCGTATCGGTCGCCGCCGCCACCCTTCCGCTCGTCATCAACGAGGTCATGGCCGCCAACGATGGCTACCTCGACGATGAGAACCGTGACACGCCGGACTGGATCGAGCTGCGTAATCCGAACAGTTTTCCCGTGAGCGCAGCCGGCTACCGTCTCCGGGATAGCGGCAACCTCTGGACAATCCCGGACGGCACCACCATCGCCGCCGGTGGCCACCTCCGCATCTTCGCCTCCGGCAAGGACCGCCGCGACCCCAGCCGGAACCTGCACACGAATTTCAGTCTCAGTGCGGACGGGGAAATCCTCGAACTCTTCGCGCCCGGCACGGCCATCGCCACGGACCGCATGCCCGCCACCATTGTCTTCCCGGACAATGTCGCCTGGGGCCGCATCGCGAATGGCAGCAGCACAGGATACCTCGCCAGCCCAACCCCGGGAACCGCCAACAGCGCCGCCGGTCAGCCCGGACCGCGCATCGAATCAGTCCGCACGGGCCTGACCGATGACCATGGCGGGGAACGCCAGCCGCGCCGCCCCGTCATGGAGAGCGGCACAATTGCGGCCGACAGCATCGACCAGTTCAGCGGAACCCAGGGCCTGCACGGCTGGACCTATGGATATTCCTCAGCCACGTGCCTCACCTATGCCCCGGCCACCTTCACGCCTTTCCCCGGCGGCGAAGGCAAGGGCCCATGGTCCGCCGCCACGCAGCACTGGAACGCCAATAACACCCAATGGGGACCGTCATGGGAACGGGGACTGAGCACGAACCCGAACACCGACCTCGGACGCGATTACGTCCTCCCGAGCATCAGCGGAGGAACCTCCAGCCCGGTGCGCCGCTGGACCAGCACCTTCTCAGGGCCCGCCGTACTCTCGGGCTTTGTTCATGCCGTCATCAACTCAGGCGACGGCACGCGCTTCCAGCTCTTTCAGAATGGCACGCCCCTGCTCGATTCAGCACCCACCACCGCCGGAGCCCAACCCGTCACCGTCCTCGGCACCCTGCGCCGCTTCGCCATTCCCGTCACACTCAGCGAAGGCGACATCATCGACTTCGTATGCGACGCCGTGAGCAGTGAAGCGAGTGGCACCGCCCGTTCGTGGCTGCGCGTGTGGCGGAATCCGGAGACCTTCCAGTCACCGACCCACGACAGCATGCTCCCGGTCACCACCTCGTTCACCCCGACCGCCGGGCCCGTCTCGGGAGCCACGCTTTTCTATGCCATCGGCTTCGGCACGGAACAGAGCCTGCCCATGCAGCCGGACGGCACCAACTGGACGGCGGCCATTCCGCTCGATGGCATCAGCGCCGGAGAGATGATCCGCTGGCGCATCCGGGCCACCGACAACGCCGGAGGCACCCGAATTTCCCCTCCCTACCCATCACCCACCGATTCCCCGCGCTACCACGGGACCGTCGCCACCAGCACCAACCCCGCCGCCGCCAGCCGCCTCGGCACGCTATCGCTTTTCATCGCGAATCCGTCGGCCT
>JBIICE010000332.1:0-3191 GCA_044239025.1 Verrucomicrobiales bacterium | reverse complement strand
CCAGTCCACCGCCGCTGCGCGACCCGGAGACCGATGGCGATTCCCTCGCCGTCACCTATCAGATCAATACAGATGCCACGGACATAAACAGCCAGCTGCAATGGTCGGACGATCTCGCGACATGGTCGGCCGCCCCGGCCAGCAATGCCATCGTGAGCGAAAATCAGAACGTCCGCACCATCCGCGCCACCCTTCCGGCCACCAGCGCCCGGAAGTTCCTCCGCCTCCGCGTGAGCCGCTGACGGCATACCGCCGGAAAACCGCAGGAAAGCCTTCCCGCTGATACTGCTGATTCTGCTGATACGCTTATCAGGATTCGTTCTGGCGCTTTTCTCGTTGCCTGTGGCAGGGTGTTTCATGATAAAAGCATGAATGACACTGAATTTTCAATGCCCGTTCTGTCATACTTCCCTGCAGGGCGAGGGTACGGCCGCAAAGATTGAAGTGCAGTGCCCGCAGTGCCATCAGCGCTTCGCGGTCGATACGGGTATCCACCGGCTCCCGGAGGTCCGGGCCGTCCCGGCCGGCCCGCCGCCTCTGTCTCCACGGGAACAGCAGCTCCGCGCAAAGAAGGCAAGGGAGGAAGCCGACCGGATGAAACTCACCTGGCTCATCGGTGGCAGCGTGGCCGCCTTCGCCGTCATTTTCCTGGCCGGGCAGCAGCTCTCGAAGAAATCGGTGGAGAAGAAAACCAGCAGTCCCGGCAAGGCAGAGTTCACCATTCCGAAAATTCCCGATGAGGACACCATAAAGGTCAATCCTGAAGATGTCCGCAGAGAACAGGAAAGGATCGCGAGGGCAGAACAACTGAAGGAAGAGAGGTTCAACCTCCAGGAACAGAGGCTCGTGGAAGTGATCCGGGAATCCTTCTGCAGCGGTAATCAGCGTGCCGCCGAAGCCCTTGCCCGGGAATTGCGCGCCGCCGCCGAGGAAGTGTGGAAGAGCCATTCCGATGGCATAGCGGACAACGAACCCAAACCAGGCACGGAATTCGAGGTCATGGAAAAGCGCCTCCTCGAACGCATCCGCGCCAGCAAGCTCATCACCGACGCCCTCAGCGGTCCTCCGGAACAGATCGCCCGCATCCTCGTCAATCCCGCGGCAGCCAACCGGGAACTCGCCGGCCTGAGCGGAATCCCTCCCGTCCTTCAGGGAAAACGTGGATTCGGAACCGGCTTCTGGATCTCGGCAGACGGATGGCTCGTCACCAATGAGCACGTCGTCTCCGCAAGCAAAACGGTGGAGCTTCACCTCGGCGATGAGAAGGTCATTCCCGCGCGGGTTGTCCGCACGGATGAAGTGAACGATCTCGCCATTCTCAAGGCGGACAACATTGTTCCGGCGGCATGGCTGCCAGTCTCACGGGCGGAGAAGGAAATGAATCTCGGCACCACGGTCTTCACCATCGGCTTCCCCGACCCCATCCAGCAGGGACTGGAACCGAAGTACACAGATGGCAAAATCAGCAGTCAGTCGGGTCTGAATGACGACAAGCGATTCTACCAGACCAGCATCCCGGTCCAGCCGGGCAATTCCGGAGGAGCCATGCTTGACTACAGCACGGGCTGGGTTGTTGGAGTCATGAGCATGCGGCTTGACCGGGGCTCCAGCGGACGGATGACCCAGTCTGTCAGCTACGCCCTCAAAGGAGATCAACTCTACCCGTTTGTGCAGGCAACCCCGGACGCGGTGGCCTCACTGCGCAAACAGCAGATTCCCGGGATCCGGAAGGGCGATGCCGCGGTCATCACCGAGCGGGCCATCAAGGCATCGGTGCTGATCATGGTGCCGCAGTAAGTCCCGCTGCGACCCGCACCGCCACCGTCAGGCACTCAGGCTGCATGCCGCCGTCGCGATCAACGCCGACGCGGCCTCGGCGGAATGGTCGGTCCTTTGCCCGGAGACTGGCCCGGCACTGGATCCTGGTTAGGAAAGATCAGGAAGTGCGGCGGCTCCGTGGCATGGTGGAAGGATCCCCTGCGGGCGGCGGGGCCCTGTTCCACAAGGCTTCGTTGCGCCGCAGTCGAAGGTCTGAGATCCGCAGTGCCATCGTGAGCCGGGCATTGGATGGAGCGACGATGGCCGCGAGGATCATCGTCTGGGGGCTGCCGGGTTTTTCGCTGGCTGGGTGGGGGGAGGCGGCATTCCCCGGAAAGGTGGTGGCAAGGGCGAGAATCGAACTCGCGACCAAGGGCTTATGAGTCCCCTGCTCTACCGCTGAGCTACCCTGCCGGACACACACGCTCCGGAGTGCGGAGCGGGAGGTTTGGTATGCGCAGCCGACCGATTGTCAAAAGAAAACCCACGGCATCGCGCTGTGCTCATTCTTCATCGATGCGCTCGTCGCGCTGATAGATGGGGAGCTGGCGGGCAGGCACGGTGAAGGCAAGGATCATGATGGCGGTGCCGTAGACCCGTCCGAAGCGGTTATCGCGCCATGAACCGTCCTCGTTTTGTTCCCCGAGGTAGTGCGGATACATCCACGAGGCGTAATTCCGCCAGTATTTGCCGCCGAGCTGGAACATGCCCTGTGCGTTGTAGTAGTTCCCGTAGTACTCGAATTCCGCGCGCCGCAGGTCGCGGTAGTTCGAAAGAATCCATTCGCCCGCGCGGATGTTGTCTTCGGAGGCATGTCGCCCGCACAATTCCAGACAGAGCAGACCGGCCCCGGTCAGGGAATCGCGATGCTGCTGGCTGTCCATGTAGCCGAAATGCCCGACCCTGCGCTCGAAGTTCTGATAGATGTACTTGACGGCCTGGTCGATTGATTCCGGGGGCACGGGGGCCCCGTTGAGGCGGGCCGAGCGCAGCGCCATGAGGGCCCAGCCACTGCAGGAGAGATCGGAATCGCGCGAGCCGGGATGGTAGCGCCAGCCGCCCTGATTCTGGGGGGCCTTGTTGACCGCCTGAGCGCGCAGGATGATGGTCATGGCCTTGGGCAGCACGGCATCGATGCGTTCCTGCCGTTGCTGATCGACCATTCCTGAGACCTCTGAGAGGAAGAGAGTACTGATATTGTGGGCGTACATCGGGCCATTGCCATGGTCGCCATTGTCGACCAGCCCTTCGTTGCTGCTGTGTTTGAGAGCGAAATCGATGCGGCGGTTGATGGCTTCCCCGTATCGACCGCGTCCCGGCGTATGGCCCATCGAGAGAAAGGCCATGCCGACGAGCGAGGAGATGCCCGTGCT
>JBIICE010000331.1:0-3194 GCA_044239025.1 Verrucomicrobiales bacterium | reverse complement strand
TGCCTCGAAAAGCTGCCCGCCCGGCGCTACGGTTCTGCTGCGGCTCTTGCGGATGACCTTGAAAACTGGCTGAGCTTCCGGCCGATCGCAGCGCGTCCTTCCCCACCCCACCTGCGCATGGCGCGCTGGATCCGGCGCCGTCCGGCCCACGCCGCCGCCGTGGCCGCAGCCTGCCTCGCGGCTTCGGGCTATGCCACCCATCTCCACCGCACGAACGCGATCCGCACCGCCGCCGCCACCGAAACGGCGAGCGCCCGTGCCAGCGCCCTCGCCAATCTCCAGCGCGCCAGTCTGGAGTCGGCTCTGCGCGAAACGGAGGCAGGCTTCCTCGACCAGGCCCGCCGCATCCTCACTGATGTCCGCACGCTCGACCCGGCAGCCGCCGACGCATCACCGGAATGGAAGTGGCTCTGGTCGCGCTGCACTCCGCAAGGCCTCACCCTCACGCAGGCTCATCAGGGGGAAATCACCGCTGCAGCCTTCTCGCCGGACGGCCGCACCCTCGCCACCGCAGGCCAGGATGCCCTCATCCACCTCTGGAACTGCCGCGATCTCAGCAAAGCGGATGCCCGCCCCATCCAGACCATCCGCACAGCCCACCGTACCGCGCCCATTCACCTCTCGTTCTCCCCAGACGGTTCCAGGATCTTCACCGCCCGCAATGGCCAGCCGCCTGCGGCAGAATGGATCCCCCGCGAAGGCAGCCCCGCAGAAGTCATCACGCTCCCGCCGCTGCCAACTGCATGGATGCAGTCGGTCATCAATGCCGCCGGCACTCCCCTGTGCTCCTTCCAGTCACCTCCGGGCACCGGCGAGGCCCCGCCGTCTCTCTGGTTTGCTTCGCCTGACCGACCGATCCCTCTCCCGGGCCGTGCGCCGTTCCTTGCGTCCAATGGCAGCGATCTCGTGCTCACGGGTGATTTCACGGAGGGTCTCCAGCTGGTGAGACTCGCGCCCACGCCAACGGTCACATGGGAGGACCGCCGCCCGCTGTACAGCCTCTCGGCGCTCGCCCTGAGCCAGTCGGGAACCTATGCCGCCGCCGCACACGGCTCTCCCACGGGGCTTTCCCAGATCCACGTCGTCAGCACGGCGAGCCCATCGCAATTCACCCTCACGGACTGCAGCGGCATCATCCGCAGCCTCGCCATGAGCGGCGATCAATGGCTTGCCGCAGGCGGCGACGACCGCGTCATCCGGCTCTGGAACCTTCAGTCTCCGTCCCGCTGCCATGCCCAGCCCGGCCACGCCCGTCCCATCCGGCTACTCGCCTTCAGTCCGGATGGATCCCTTCTCTGCAGTGGCGATCAGGGTGGCCGCATCGCAGTTTCTCCGCTGCCATCCGCCCGGACGGAAGCAGTCGGACCTCCCATCGCCGCAACGCCTGATCTCTCGTTTCTGTTCGCCACGAGCCACCGCGACGGCCAGCCGCAGCCCGAACTTGTCATCGTGGCCACCAGTGATGGATCGAGCCATCGCCATGACCTACCCGGCATCCCATCTGCCCTTTCCTGGAGCGGCACCACCGCCACCGTCCTCTGCCAGGAAGGACGCTCCGTACGCCGCTGCCGCATCCCCTCGGGGGGACCTGCGACCCCGCCGGATGCCTCCGCGGAACTTCCCCCGGGCACTCAGGCTGCGGCACTCACCAACGACGGCTTCCTCTCCGTGGAAGCCCGCACCACCAATGCCATCACCCTCCGCACGCACCGCTTCGGCACAGCGGAACCTGTCGGCGCCGCACGCCTCACCATGGCCCCGTGGAGCACGGTCACGATGGCCCCCGATGGACTCCATTGCTACCTGCTCGACGCCCCCGCCGGACGATTGGCGTGCCTCGCTATCCCGTCACTCGAACTCACATGGCAGCAATCACTCCGCCAGTCGGTGGCCGTCGCCGTTTCGCCCGACGGAGCCACCATGGCATGGGCCGGAGGATTCCATGCCGGCCTGCTCGACACCACCACGGGCAGAGAGATTTCTTCATTCCGCCAGCCCTGCGAAATCATCGCCCGGATCGCCTTCGCCGGCCCGCAGCACCTCATGCTTTCCAGCTACGATCATACCCTCGTCTTCGCTTCACTGGCATCGGCAGCAGTCACGCTCGAATCCCGCCGCCAGCCGGCCTGCGCGGAACTGCTCTGTTCCTCGGACCTCGGCCGATGGCTCTCCATCGACCTCCAGAATCAGCTGAACTGGTTCCCCCCACCTTCACGGAATCTCCCGCCATGATCCGCTTCCCTGCCGCGCTCACCGCCATTTTCCTCGCCGCTGCCTCGTCGGTGACGGCAGACGGGGATACGGGCACCCCGACACCCGCCGCACTCACCTACTCGCGCCACATGGCCGCCACCAGTGGCATCCACGACCCCCGCTCAAGCTACACCCACCTTCCCGTGATCTCCGGCCGACCGGTCAGCGATTCCCCGCTCGTCATCTGCACGGCGAGCGGTTGCGATATCCTCACGTGGCTCTACCCGGGACTGACGCTTTCCGTGGCCCTCCAGCCAGTCGCGCAGGAGGAAGAAAGCGGCGGCCCATCGGGCACCAGCCCAGTGCCCCCGCCAACTCTCGCGGATGGATGCTGGCAGCTCTACGATTCCTGCGGCGTCGCTTCCTATCAATCATGGCTCGCATCTTCCGCGGCACTGCTGGGCCTCTCCGCGGATAGTCTCCTGCCGGGAGCAGACCCGGATGGCGAAGGCATCACCAATGCCCGCGAAGCCTTTCTCCGCATGCATCCGTTCGACCACCGCAGCGGCTTCAGCCTCTCGCCGAACTGGCTCCTCACGCCCTCGGATCCTCCCGCCGTCACCGTGGAATTCGCAGGCCTGAGCGGCCGGGTCTACGCTCTCGAATGGTCGCCGGACCTCTCGCCGGGCAGCTGGCAGACCGTGCAGACCCCCTTCCTCACCCCGGCACCCATCGACGAGGATACGGATATCGGCGAGGACCGCTACCTCATCTACTCGCTCACTGCCGACCTCCCGCCGGAAACCAGTGGCCTCAGCCGCTGCTTCCTCCGCATGACAGCACCCGATGGCATGGATGAATCCGCCGCCGTCGCAGGCAGCGGTCAGGGCGCAGCGGCCGCTTCGTTCTTCCTCGTCCCCCCACCTGATGAACACCCCACGGAAAACTCTGCCTTCCTCCGCACCGGCAGACTCAATGGCCGCTTCTTCACCCCGCGACGG
>JBIICE010000121.1:0-12818 GCA_044239025.1 Verrucomicrobiales bacterium | reverse complement strand
CAGCGCATGCCGCTGTCGCACAGTGCTCCGGAACGGGCCATGGCATCGATTCTGCAGGTGGCTGCCCTTCTATCGGCAGACCGAATCCACAAACCGAAGGGAGCAGCCGAGTCGGCCATGGGCACGACCGATGACGTCTTTCTGTACCTCTGCAGCATGGCGTACCCGGACAATGAGTTCGGTTTTCTCTTTCGCGCAGAGCTTACTAGCGAAGTTCAGGGCATCGCTATCGCGACTCCCTTCGATTCTGGCGGATGCCACGCCAAGCTCTTGCCGCCCGCTGGGGAAGATGGTGTCTCGTTCGTCCGGAACCATGAACTGCCGGTGCCGGAATGCCGGGTGTACCTTGGTCGTGTGCTGGCCAGTTGGTTCGCCAGCACGGACGATTACCTTGACGGTTTGCCCTGCAAATGTGCTTGCGGCACCCAGCTTGGCGACCCTCACGGCCTGTCCACGCGTCCCGGCGTGCCGCCGGACTCGCACGGTCGGAGCCGAACCCACGAGGTGCGCATACCCGGGGAGGTCAGACTTGATTCCGGTCAACTGCTCGCCATTTTTGCGCCCTACGAGAGCGGCGACATTCAAGGGCTTGGAACCCTGCAGCGATCCGGAGTCAAAATCATTCCTTACGAGTCAGAGAATTACCCCACGGCATCACACGCCCTCCGCATCACCTGTAGCGACTACATCCGGAATCAAATTCTGCCATGAATCCACAGTTCTATCCCTTCAAAGAACTCCAGATCATCGGCTGCCGGGAAGTGCCCGCAAAGCCGTTTCTCCCGCGCATCCTGACTCCCATCTTCAGGCACATCGGTGGCTCTGTTTTCCTGCCTCCGTACGAGACGATCGATGGCTCGTTCATCTGCAATCCAGTCACCATCAGCGAAGAGGAATTCAATGACCTGTGCCGACAGGAACGCGTCAGCAGAATAACGGCCCGTGAGCCAAGGCCAAATAACCAGCTGTACCTTGGAACCGATGGATCCTTCTGCTACGAACACCGCAGCCGGGTCGCAGATGCCATGCTTTCCTATCACCGTGAACATCGCACGCGGGCCGAAGCCGCCATCAGAAGCAGCGATTTCGAGAAAGCCATCGTCCATGCCAGTATCGCGCGTTCCGCCAATCCCGTCGACGTCGACCTGCTGCTCCTCAAAGCAGCCGCCCTCAAGCGACTTGGCCGGCACGATGATGCAGCCGTCTGCCGCACCTTTGTGGGATCAAGACGGAACGATGCAGCATACGAAAGCGGTGTTTCGGATTGGCTCAGGCAGTCGGGAATGGGTGCGGTGCGATCCAAGATTAATGGCATGGCCACTGTCCCCGGAGAAGGCTCCCGGGTTTCTCAACTTGAGGTACTCGCCGCATGAATCCGGCCCCGCGCATCATCACCTTCTATTCCTACAAGGGTGGCGTGGGGCGGAGCATGGCTCTGCTCAATGTCGCGTACACCCTCCAGAGCCTCGGACGTCATGTCCTCGTGATCGACCTCGACCTCGAGGCCCCGGGTGTGAGTGGATTTCTGACCCGGAATAAGGAACTGGAACCGCATCCTGCTGACCAGCCGGATGTCGTGGATTTCCTCAAGGCGGCCCTCCCCATCGCCCGATGGCGGCCAGGCAGCACCGAGCGGCCAGTCATCCCGAAACTGTCTGATTACCTGCGCTCAGTGAGGCCGGATTGCTTCGCCCCCGCACAGAACCCCCGCTTCGAACGCACCCGCATCGATGTCATCACGGCCAGTGATGCCCGCGATTATGCGAACCGACTGGCCGACCTAAACGTGGCCGGATTCTCCGCCGAAGACCTCGAAGAACTCGGCAACGTAGTGCGCGACCTCATCGGCCGTCACGAGTTCCCTTTCACACGCCTCAAGGACGAAGCTCCTGTCCCCACAAAGTACGATTATGTGCTCGTCGACAGCCGCACTGGCTTTACCGAGACCAGCGGACTCTGCATCGGCCCACTTTCAGACCGTCTCGTCGTCTTCACCGGCCTCAATGATCAGAATATCAACGGAACCGCCGAATTCCTCAGCGTCGTCGGCCTCTCGGCAGGTGCACGCTCCGAACCGTGGGACGACCAGGACGACACCAAAGACACCACCAAATACGCCGCCCGCATCGGCCGGAAACCCACCCTCCTTGTCGCTTCGCCAGTGCCACGTGATGAGACTGACCTCAAACGGGAGCGCTTTGCAGCCATTGCTGAAATCATAGGTGCTCCTCCCAATCTCTTCATCACCTATCATCCCCGCCTCGCCCTCTTCGAAACCATCTTCCTCCGGGATTTTCCTTCAGAAGGTATCAGCAAAGAGTACCGTGAGCTTACTGATGCCATCCTGCATGTCGTTCAGGATGATGCCCGCCACCTGCGCCTCATCGTTTCCCCCAATCAAATATTGGGCCAACAGACAACAGATCCCGATAAGTGGGCTGTCCTTCGTCTTGCAGCGATGCTCGACGAGGAAGAAGCGACCGAAACTTCAGACCGCTGCAATCTAGATGGTATCACACTATCCCAGAGAGCCCTCTCAGCCGATCCACACGACGCCAGCGAGCTGTACGAGAAATCATTTCGAGCATTCGCCAATGCCCTGAAACTGAATCCGAAGAACCTCGAGGCGCTGACCAACTGGGGCGTGGCTCTTTCTCAAAAAGCGACTCTAGCGGGTTGCGAAGATCCGGAGCAATACATCAATGAGGCACTCGAAAAATTTCAAGCAGCTCATATCGTCAACCCGCAGTCGCATGCTGTTTTTTACAGTCAAGGGCTCGCCTTTACCAAGTTAGCAAAGCTGAAAGTTGGAGCTGACGCTTACTCGTTGTTAAGCGAGGCGGAGCAGTGCTTCTCCAGAGCGATTAACCTCAACTTGATGTTTCCCGAGGCTTTTACTAACTTAGGGATTTCATTTCTCGAACAATCTAAGTTTGTTGCTGACTCTGAAGCTGAGGGTCTTATTTTGCGTGCCGGATCTGCATTTGAGACCGCGCTCAGCATCCGTCCGGATTCCCCTGTTGCTTTGAACAACTGGGGAACCGCACTCGCTGCCCAAGCAAAGCGGAAATCCGGACCCGAAGCCGATGCCCTGTTAGCCGCCGCTGTGGAAAAATTTGAGTCCTCCCTCTCCATACAGCCACACAATCATTTGACTTTGAACAATCTGGGTGTCGCGCTTTCGAGGCAAGCCCGCTCGAAGACAGGCTCTGAAGCTGGCGCGCTTTTTGCTGAGGCGGAGGAAAAGTACCGTGCCTCCCTGGCGATTAAACCTGATCGTCACAGCGTTCTCTTCGATCTTTCTTGCCTTGAGGCGCTCCGAGGCAATGCTCAAGGCGCAGTCGATTGGCTTCGGCAGGCCGTAGCGGGGGGGTATGAGGTGACTCGGGAGAAACTCGCGGGCGATGGGGATTTCGACCGCGTGCGTGAGGCGACTGAGTTCCAGGAGTTTGTGGCTGGGCTTTCTCCGTGACGTGCGGTTGGCCGGAGGTATGGTCTCTGGGGGTTGTGCGGCGTGCCCGTCCGCTTCCTGATTGGTGAATCAGGGCAGAATCGGGATATCGATGGTGATGGCGCGGGCGACGCCTCTGCCGCGCCAGCCATGGCTGGTGAGGACGCCGCGGAGGTTGCGTTGATCCTTCGGGGGCATTTCGGAAATGGTGAGAGCGACCTCGTAGCTGCCGTCGCGTTTCTGCCACGACTGGGGAGGGTGCGAGCAGATGAGGTTATCGCTGCTGAAGAACTGCGGCGCTTTGGGCAGGGGAGTGCCGGGCTGGGAGGGTCGGGCCGTGAGGATGACTGTGCCTGGCTGCGGGCGGCGGGCGGTGAATTGCCAGTCGCGTGCTGGCACCGGGTGCTGGAGACGGGCATTCCGGAAGGCATCGGCGTGGGGGCCTGCCACTGGTTCGCCCGCGAGCACCGGAAGCGTCACGGCGAGGTCGGCGTAGCCGGGAGCGCATGACCTCGCGCAGCACATCCAGGAAGCCTTCACGCGCAGCGTCACGGGACCCGGGGGGCAATCGGCGGGAGCCGTGATCTCCGTGATGAGCAGGGTATCCCTTTCAAAGCCATGCGTTCCGATCGCGGCCATTTTCACCTTTTCCGGAGCCGGCCACTGGATGGGACCGGCCTTGAATCCAGGGGGGAGCGACCACGCGAGACCGGTGGCGACGCCGGCCAGTCCGGGATTCTGCCAGTAGGTATGGTAGCCACGGTCGTGACGGATGAGCAGACCCACGGCGAACGTGCGGCCCGGCACAATGCGGTCGGTTTCCGTCACGAGGGCCACCACCAGCCCGGTGCCCCGGTGCGGGGGCGATTCAGCCGCGGAGATCAGGAGAGGCGAGGCCAGCAGCAAAAGGAAAGCGGATCGCTTCATGGGGAAGGGTAAAGGCCGGCAGCGCCGCGTCTTTCAGCGGTCGCCACACTCGATGCGCATCATGCTGCCAATTCCGAACCCGTGCAGCAGGGGCAGGCCAGCACAAAGTGTCCAGGCGAGGTTTCCACCATGGGAAACTGCTGGCCAATGCTGTCGCGGTAGCGCGGGGCATTGCGGCGGTGACCGAAGGCGCAGCCGGGCGGGGGATTGACCGGACTGGGCACATCGCCCGAAGGGAGCGCGCGCTGCGGGCGCACCGTGGGGTCGGGCACCGGAATGGCGCTCAGCAGCGCCCGGGTGTAGGCATGCTGTGGTCGCGCCGTAACAGATTCGGCCGGCCCGAATTCAAGAATGCGGCCGAGGTACATGATGGCGATGCGCTGCGAGATGTGGCGCACCACCGCGAGGTTGTGGGAAATGAACAGATAGCTGACTCCCGTTCCGCGCTGCAGATCCATGAGGAGATTGAGGACCTGGCTCTGGACCGAGACATCGAGCGCGCTGACCGGTTCGTCGCAGATGATCAGTTTCGGAGACAGGGCGAGGGCCCGGGCGATGCCGATGCGCTGGCGCTGGCCGCCGCTGAATTCGAACGGAAATTTTCCGGCAGCTGCATCCGGCAGACCTACCCGGCTGAGCAGGCCGGCGACCGCCTGCTGCCGTTCCTCCGGCGAGCCGATTCCATGAATGACGAGCGGCTCGGCCACAATATCGCCGACGGTCATGCGGGCATTGAGTGATTCCGCCGGATCCTGGAAGATCATCTGGAGGTCGCGGGCCAGTTCGCCGGGTCGCACCCCGGTGATGTCGCGGCCGCTGAAGTGGATCCGGCCAGCCGTGGGTTTGTTGAGTCCGGCGATGGTTTTGCCGAGCGTGGTTTTGCCGCAGCCGCTTTCGCCGATGAGACCGAGGGTTTCGCCGGGTTCCACCGTGAGCGAAACGCCATCGACGGCCCTGCAGCTTCCGATGGAGCGCCGGAGGAGGCCGCCGCGGACCGGAAAGTGAACGCGGAGATCGGAAACGGTCAGCAGCGACATGATGGGGCGAGAGTGCGGCAGCCGACCTGCAGCGTCAAGCCCGCGAAGCCGCATCGGCGGTGCGATCGCCGCTTGCGGAAAGGAGGGGCGGAATGATGGGGACGCCATGAAAACCGGCAGATCCCAGCGCGCCTCCCTGTTGTGGCTGTCCCGGAAGGCTGCGGGCGGAAAGGGGTCGGCGTGAAGGAATCGCCAGGCTCCGCCGAAGCGATCGCCTTTCTCCGGCTCTGCGCGGAGGAACTTTCGTGGGAAGGCGCGAAGCTTCAGGAAAGGATTGCCGCAGTGGAGTCGGGCCCATGGCAGCCGGAGCAGGAGGAACTGGAACACGGAGCGAGGGTGGCATGGCGGAACAATGCGCGCTGCATTGGGCGGCTCTTCTGGCCCTCGCTCAAGGTACGGGATCTGCGGCATGTGAGCGCGCCCGAGGAAATTCATGCCGCGCTGCTGAGTCATGCCGAAGCCGCCACCAATGGGGGCAAGATTCAGCCGATGCTGACCGTGTTTGCGCCGGCCGACCGCGACGGAGCCGTCGTGCGGATCTGGAATCACCAGTTGTTTGGCTATGCGGGGTACCGGCAGCCCGACGGCACGGTGGTGGGTGATCCGAAGAATGAAGCCTTCACCCATGTGGTGCAGCGGCTCGGCTGGGAAGGATCGGGCGGGCCGTTTGATCTGCTGCCGCTGGTGATTCAGCGCCGTGGGGAAGCGCCGCAGCTCTTCCCGCCGCCGGTGCGGCAATGCCTCGAAGTTCCGCTGCAGCATCCGGAATTCCCGTGGTTTGCGGAACTCGGGCTGCGTTGGTACGCGGTACCGCTGCTGTCCGACATGCGGCTGCGTCTCGGGGGCATCGACTTCCCGGCCGCCCCGTTCAATGGCTGGTACATGGGTACGGAAATCGGGCGGGATCTCGGGGACGAAGCCCGCTACCACCTGCTGCCGAAGCTGGCCGATGCCATGGGGCTGAGCCGGCGCGATCCTATGTGGAAAGACCGCACGCTGCTGGAACTGCATGCGGCCGTGCTGCATTCGTACGCGGTCGCCGGCGTGCGGATTGTCGACCACCACCGGGCGTCCAGTGATTTCATGGAATTCACGGCGCGCGAGCAGAAGGCGGGCCGGGCGGTGTCGGCTGACTGGAGCTGGATTGTGCCGCCGATGTCGGCGTCGGCCACGCCTGTCTTTCACCGGCTCTGGCAGGACCGGGGATTGCTGCCCGAGTACCAGCTGCAGCCGAGCTGCTGGGAAGGTTGACGCGTGCCGGGCCTGCCGTAGACTGGGTGGAGAATTGTCTGCACCGCAACCCGAACTCATAACCTCCCATGAAGATCCTCTCCATTGTGCTCCTCCTCGCCGGTCTGATGGTCGTCCCTGCCGGGGCGGCCGCGCGCGACGAAAAACCCGAAAAGGGCAAAAAGGCCACCAAACCCGTTCCGCCCCAGATGTGGACCGTGGTCATCGAGGGTGGAACCGGCGATGTCGCCGCCGCTGAAGTGAAAACCATCCTCAGCGGACTCCGCGGGGTCAACGTCGAGGAATGCGCCTTCCGCGATTCCCTTGTCGAAGCCGTCATCAGCAGCGGCAGCCGGGTCAACCGCACCGACATCTCCAAGGCCCTCCGCGAAAACAACAAGGCTCTCAAAATCAAAGAGTTCAAGACCAAACGGCCCGAGCGCGAATCCGATTCCAAGGAGACACCTGCCAAGCCAGGTGATGCCAGGGAAGCGCCCGCGAAGCCTGCGGATTCCAAAGAATCCCCGGCCAAACCAGCCAGCGGCAAAGAAACTCCCGCCAAACCAGCGCCCGGCAAGGAAACTCCGGCCAAACCCGCCGCTCCCGAAGTCAAAAAGGCTTCCTGATCCCGCCCCGCTTCTTCAGCAGGCTCCCAGACCCGCCCCGGCCCAGCCCGGTGCGGGTTTTCTTCTGGGTGCTTCCTCCCTCCGCCGGGAGAGGCTCGGTGGGAAGTACGGATATGTTAATTATCGTTATGTGCTAATCTCTAATACAATATAATCATGATTCCTAGAACTAGTGGGCAAAACAGGTTGCTGCACGACTCATTTTCAATCAGTGACGCTGCGTTGAGTTTTTCATAAATTGTTAGCGTTAGTACAACCAAATCGTATTCCATATTAATTAAGAACCATGAAATTTCTTTCCGTTAACCGACAAATGAACCGGGCGGGCGCGAGCAAGCGGGTAGGGAACCTTGAGGTGGGGATGCTGTCGCTTGCGGCGATGCTGCCGATGGGTGCGCGGGCTGGCGATGTGAACTGGATCGGCAGCACTCCCCTCTGGGTGACGCCAACCAACTGGGACACCTCTGCGGTGCCCACGGCGGCCGACAACGTGTATCTGCCGGCATCATCCGGTGTCATTATGCTTCCCTCGTCGGGCGCAGTGGGTAACGGGATGAACGTGGATGGGGAATGGGGCCTTACCTTGGCCAACCTGACCTTGTCCGACCGGCTCTGGGTGGCTCCTACTTCGGGAGGAAGCCTGACTCTCGCTGGCAGTGCGCTGACCGCGCCGAGCGTTACGGTTGGGGTGGCTGATACGAGCACGAATGGTAAGATCGAGGTTTACTCTGGGGATACCCTGTCCGTGGCCGGCAATCTCGGGATTGGTTATGGTGGAACCGGGCATTCCCTTCTTACCGATGGGACGGTGACCGCCGGGAGCGTAACCGTCGGTGGAAATACCGCGGGGGATAAGGGAAACAGCTTCACCGTTGGCAGCACCGGTACTCTGACGAGTGCCGGAACCCTGATTGTTGGCTATAACGACAACACCAACAACGGTTGGGTCTATGGCGCGCTGAACACCGGGGCGACCCAGTTGGGAACCTTTGCGGATTCCAATCTGAACTACATCTCAGTTGAGCCGGGGGGCACATGGACGGCCACGGACTCCGTGATTGTCGGTCTCGGTGGTTCCGGCAACAGCGTGTACAACGAGGGTACGATCACGATGTCGGGTGCCGGCAAGGACTTCGTGGTGGGTCATGACGCGACTGCCGATGCCAATTACGCAATTGTCAATTCCGGCGGTTCGCTGTCCATCAATGGCGGGCTCTATGCGGGTAAGGGCGGTGACCAGAACCGGGTGTGGATCGGTGACCTCAGTACGCCGGGGAGCATTGGTACCGTCACCAGCACGGTGGGACGCATCGGTTCGGATGCGGGGTCGGACGCCAATACGGTGATCGTAGCCAATGCCGGTTCGTCCTGGACACTGACGGGTGCTCTGCGCGTCGGTGGTTCGGGGTCATTCAACGATCTCGAAATTCTGAATGGCGGTGTGGTTTCCGTCACGGGCAACAAGAACGTGTGGGTCGGCTATGCGGATAATGCCGGGGGCAACCGAATCACGGTGAGTGGGGTCGGTTCGACGCTTGACGTTCAGGGAACGGGCGAAATCACCCTTTCGAACGGCGGAGTGCCTACGAACTCCGACTTCAACCTCATCCAGGCGATGGATGGGGGTCACATCGATGCTGCCAAGGTCAACCTCGGACCGACCTCGGCGATTGTTCTTGGTCAGTCGAACGGCGCAAAACCGTTTGGAACGATTGATCCGGCCACGGAAATCGTCGGATTTGGAAATCCAAACGGGACCCTCTATGATCCGAGCACCGGACCCTCGTTCGTGGCTGTCATCCCCCAAGCGGGCGGTGGCACCTATACCCTGCCCAACGTGATCAGCGGAACGGCGACATTTTTGCAGCAGGGGAGTGGCACTGTGGAACTGACGGGAGCCAATACCTACACCGGACCAACGCTGGTGTTTAGCGGATCCCTGCAATTGAGCGGAGCCAGCAACAACATTGCCTCGAGTTCTGAGATTGTGACTGCCCCGGGAGCGAGTTTCGACGTTTCGGGAGTGACCGGAGGATTCTCGCTGGGCTCCACGCAGTCGCTCGAAGGCTTCGGCACGGTCGTCGGAAATGTGACGGCTCCTTCCGGATCCACCATCCAGGGCGGAGCCGAGTACTTCCTTGGCACCGGAGAACTGACCTTCACGGATAACCTCACCATGCAGGGTGGATCGAATCTGAATGTTTCGATCTATGCCGAAAACCCGGTGGATACCGATCAGACGAACGCTGGTAGCCTCTGGAGCATGGTGCAGGTCACCGGCACCCTTTCGCTCACGGGTCTCGACGTAACTCCGCTGGCGATCAATCTGGAGGACGGCACCGCGATTCCGAACGGAACCAACACCTGGGCGATTCTCGGTGCCGTCGGCGGTATCGACTTCAACGGAAGCGCGATCGCACCGTACACCGATTACACCTCGTACTTCGATGTGAAGACCTTTGCGAGCAACGGGATGGCTGGTTGGAGCGGTGGTGCTCTGATGGACGTCAAGGTCATCAGCCTTGGCGACAGCAATACCCTGTATCTGCAGGCCACCGCGGTGCCTGAGCCTGGTCAGACCATGGCCGTGCTGCTTGTCAGTGGCTTCTTCGGTGGCCGCGTCATGCGCCGCCGCCGGACGGTCTGAAGTCACGGGGCCGCTGCCCCAGGAAAATCTGTTACGAGCATGCTGACCCCGGTGGGACGAAAGTCCTGCCGGGGTTTTGACATTGCGGAACGATGGGACGGGCCTTCAGCCCTTCTGAAATGACTCCATCACTCAACCTGGGCCGTTGGCCCAGGCTGGTATGACCCCGGGCCGTTGGCCCTCGGGGCACAGAAGGCCAGACCTGTTCGCATCGGGGCAAGGGCAGGGAAAGAATGGAGCGGGGATATTCCTGTCCCCGGCCTTGTGCAGGAACGGCCACGGCGACAAAAGGACAGACCATTTCGAATCTCTCCCACCTTTTGGGCGAAATCCCCGCCGCGTTGGCGGGGCCTGGTTTTTCAACCGTTTCCCGGCGGCCGCCATCGGTTTCAACGATCACAGGAACGTCACCCCCGGAACATCCGGAGCGGGCGACAAAAGGACAGACCATTTCGAATCTCTCCCGCCTTTTGGGCGAAATCCCCGCCGCGTTGGCGGGGCCTGGTTTTTCAACCGTTTCCCGGCGGCCGCCATCGGTTTCAACGATCACAGGAACGTCACCCCCGGAACATCCGGAGCGGGTCATCTGTGGTCTCCATCGGGCTGGGTTGGTAAATAATACAAAAAGTTAATTATCTTTTTGTATAAATAGTTAAGAGGAAATTAGTATAGTGTACCTACAACGAAGAGTAAAAACAATTTGCTATCCCCCTCATTATCAGCCAGAATCGAGACGCTTGGTTTTCCATAATCTGTTAGAAAAAGCAAAATCACCCTGTAATCCGCAAAAACCATGAAATCCCTACTGAAGAACCGAGAAATGAACCAGACGAGAGCCAGGAGAGGCGCGGGAATACCGCGGGTGGGTGTGGAGGTGGGCATGCTGTCCCTTGCGGCGGTGCTGGCGATGGTCCCGGTGGGGGTGCGGGGCGCGGATGTGGTGTGGGACAATGGGGGTGCTAATGGTTTGTGGGTGACTCCCTCGAACTGGGATGGGGACGCGGTGCCCACGGCGGGAGACAACATCACTCTGCCTGCTTCGCTTAGCGGCACCATTACGGTTCCCTCGGGAGCGGTGGGCTATGGAATGAACGTGGATGCGTACTACCAGCTTAACGGAGGCAATCTGACCCTTGGAGACCGCCTTTGGGTGGCGACGACGGGCTCGGGATATCTCAGCCTCGGTGGTAACACCACGCTGAGTGCGCCCAGTGTCACTGTTGGGGTGGACCCAGGTAGCTCGTCTGGTGGAGTTGGCGTCAGTTCCGGATCGACGCTTTCGGTGAGTGGAAACCTCGGGGTAGGCTATGAGGGAACCGGGCATAGCCTTTCGGTCGATGGAACGGTAAGCGCCGGAAGCGTAACTGTGGGTGGGAACACTGCTGGTTCGAAAAACAATAGCCTCGTGGTGGCCAGTGTCGGCACGCTAAGCAGCACGGGAACCTTCATCCTTGGTTACAATGACAGCAACGACACCGGCCTTATCTTCGGTGCACTGAACACCGGGGTAGCTTCCGTGGGAACTTTCGCGGGCTCGAATGCCAACCAGATGATCATCTATTCGACGGGCACGTGGACTGCCACGGACACGGTGGCCATTGGCCTTGGGGGCAGCACGAACACCTTGGACGTTTCCGGCGGAGCGGTCAACATGACCACCGCGGGCAAGGACTTCGTGGTCGGTCACGATGCCGGGGCCAACGATAACACGGCGTCTGTCTCTTGGGGGGGGGACTTGTCAATCAATGGCGGTCTGTATGCGGGTAAGGGTGGATCGAACAACAGAATCAACATTGGCGACGTCAATGCCCCATCAAGGGTGGGGACGGTCACCAGCACGGTGGGCCGGATTGGTTCGGATGCCGGATCCGACGGCAATATTGTGACTGTCGCCAATGCGGGGTCGTCGTGGACGCTGACGGGGGCGCTGCGTGTCGGTGGTTCGGGATCGGGCAACGAACTGCGGATCCGCGATGGCGGGGTCGTTTCCGTGACCGGGGACAAGAACGTGTGGGTTGGCTATGCGAACAATGCGGAGGGCAACAGCATCAGCGTGTTGGGCACTGGATCGCTGCTTGATGTGCAGGGAACCGGTGAGATCACGCTGTCGAACGGTGGCATTCCTGCATCAGGAATTAATGGGTTGACGATTGCCGAGGGAGGTCATGTGAATGCTGCCAAGGTGAATCTGGGAGCGGGTTCCGCTCTTATTCTTGGCCAGGACACCGGATCGCCAATGGGAACGCTGAATCCAGCGACGATCATTGGCGGCAATGGCACCGGTGACATCATCGACATGAGCAGCGGGCCATCGATTGTGGGTGTGATCCAGCAGGATGCGGTCCCGTACACTCTTGCCAATCAGATCACGGGATCGACGTCCGTCTTCCTCCAGAGCGACCCGGCTGCCGGCAGCACGACGATACTCAGCGGAGCCAACACCTATACTGGTTCGACGATTGTGGCGGCCACCACCCTGCAGCTTTCCGGGGTCAGCAACAACATCGCCAGCAGCGAGCAGATTCTCCTCATCCAGTCCGCCCTTGATGTCACCGGCATAACCGGTGGCTTCGCGCTTGGGTCCGCGCAGCGTCTCGAAGGTATGGGAACGGTGACTGGCGACGTGACGGCTCCGTCCGGATCGACCCTCCGCGGCGGGGCTGAAGTGCTTGGTCCTGCCACGCTGACCTTCACGGATAACCTCACCATGCAGGGCGGATCGAACCTCAATGTTTCGATTTTTGCCGAGAATCCGGTGGCAGCCGATCAGACGAACGCGGGAACACTCTGGAGCATGGTGCAGGTCACCGGCACCCTTTCGCTCACGGGCCTCGACGTAACTCCGCTGGCGATCAATCTGGAGGACGGCGCCGCGATTCCGAACGGAACCAACACCTGGG
>JBIICE010000119.1:0-12868 GCA_044239025.1 Verrucomicrobiales bacterium | reverse complement strand
GGCTCAGGCTCCCGTGCACGAACTCGGGCGCAGGATCATCACCGTGGCCAGTGCCATGGGATTGGGGGTCAGTCTGCTGGCTCTGCTCTTTGCGAATCTGCTGACGCGGCCACTGCGGCTGCTGACAAATGGGGCCCAGCGTCTCGGTGCGGGCGAGACAGATGTGAAGGTGGAGCTGAATTCGCGTGACGAGTTCGGGGACCTTGGCCGGGTGTTCAACGAGATGGCCGACAGCATCCGGGTGCAGAAGGAGAAGCTCGAGCAGCAGGTGCGGGAGAATCAGGAACTGCTGCTCAATATTCTCCCGGCTTCGGCCATTGCGCAGCGGCAGGAAGGAGATGAGCGGGCCAGCCGGCAATTTGCCGATGTTTCGGTCCTTTTCAGTGATGTGGAAGGTCTCGAGGATCTCAGTGACAAAGTAGGAGAATCGAAATCGCTCTCGCTGCTCGGCGACCTCATTGCGGCCTTTGATGAATCCGCCGATAAGCTCGGCATCGAGAAAGTGCGCACCATCGGTGGATCCTACCTCGGAGTGTGCGGTTTGTCCGTGAGCCGACCCGACCACGCCCGGCGCATTGTCCAATTCGCCCAGGAGATGACGCATACGGTGACCGTCTTCAACCGGGAGCACGACACCGAGCTGCAGTTGACGGTCGGCGTGAACTCCGGGCCGGTGGTTGGCGGCGTGCTGGGGCGCCGCAAATTCCTGTACGACCTCTGGGGCGATACCGTGAACATTGCCCGGAAGCTCGCCTTCGGACACCAGGGCGACGCCATTCTCGTGACCGCGCCCATGCGGGAACGGCTCGGCGATCAGTTCCAGTTCAGCGGCCCCCGCCGGGTCGAAGTCGAGGGCAAGCCCCCGCTCGAAGCATGGACGGTGGTCAGTTGACCCGTGGCGGCTCTGTAGATTGCTGATGTGCGACCATGAACTTCCTCTTTGATCAGCCGCTCCCGATCCTGAAGCCTGCGCTCTGGCTGGCGGTGGGATTTCCTGTGCTGCTGCTGATTCTGAACGAGTGGATCACCATCACGGAGCGCCGGGGCAGCGCCTACGCGGGGGTTCTGCGGACGTTCCGGAACTTCGTGGTGCCGGGGCTCGCTCTGGTGGTCTTCACCCGCCTCGTGCTGCAGTTGCCTGCCGAGCATGTGGCCAGCCGAGTGGCGCAGACGATTTTCTGGACCTTCCTGCTGACGGGACTGCTGCGGATCGTGAACGACGTCATTTTCGGACAGGCCGGACTGCTCGGACCTGATGGCAGTCTCTCATGGCGGGCGAAAGTACCCAAACTCTTCCGCGACCTTGTGCGCGCCATTGTGGTCGTGATTGGACTGATGGTGATCTACTCGTGGGTCTGGGGTCACGAGATCAAAGGGGCGCTCACGGCCCTGGGGGTGGGATCCGTGGTCATCGGTCTGGCACTGCAGGAACCGCTGGGCAACATCGTTTCCGGGCTCATGCTTCTTTTTGAACGCCCCATTGATGTGGGCGACTGGGTGAATGCCGAGGGGGTCATCGGCAAAGTGGTCGAAATCAACTGGCGCTCGGTCCACATCGAGACCGCCACGCGGGAAATTCATGTCATTCCGAACGTTTCGCTCTACAAAGGAGCCTTCAGCAATCTGTCGCGTCCCAGCACGATGCGGACCGAGGTCATTCAGATGGGGTTCAGCTACGACGACCCGCCCAACCGGGTGAAGGAAGTGATGCTCGAGATGCTCAGCGGAACGCCTGGAGTACTGGCCGACCCGGCCCCGCTGGTCCGGACCGTGGAATACGCCGATTTTTCCGTGACCTACCGCCTGATCTTCTCCGTCGCCCGCCAGGACGACCTCGGTGCGGTGCGCGATGCCATCATGACGCGGCTGTGGTATGTCGTCAGGCGCGAGGGGTTGACCATTCCGTTTCCGATTGCCATGGAATATGCGCCTGGGGAGTCGCCCAGTCCGCCGTCGCCGCCCCCGGCGGAACTGCTGCGGGTACATACGAGGTTCCGGGCCGCCTTGCCGGCTGACGGAGCCGAGGCCCCGCGCATCGTCGATTTCGCAGCGGGCGAAACCGTGCAGACGCCCGAAGGACGTTTCGAAGGCTTTGCGCTCATTCTCAAAGGACAAGCCGTTCTGCTGGCGCCAGATGCCGCAGGATCCATCGTGGAAGTCGGGGAACTCGGCCCGGGCGAGTGTTTCGGTGATCAATTGGGTACGGGGGTCGCTTCCGCGCACATCGGGATCCGCGCCCTCACTGACTTGCAGGTCATGATTTTCGAAAGCGGGTCGATTGACCGCCTCATGCAGCGCCAGCCCGCCCTCGCCGCAGAAATCGGCGATGCCATTGAATCACGCCGTCAGGCCGCTCAGGCCGCCCGGATGCGCAAGTGACGGGGTGACCTCCTTGATGGTTCGGTTTTCGCTGGAAACCTTCGGTCAGGATGGTGAATAACTTTGTGGATGGACGGTGAAAACCCCGGTTTTCCCGGTTCGGACCGCCTCCCGGGCCCGATTCTGCAGGGTTTGTGGTTTCCGGCTGAACCAGCGGCCCCGGTGGTCAGTTCTGGCTCGCGAAGATGCGACTGATTCATCCGCAACGCCTGTAAAAACTAGAATTTATTCGGTTTTTCGGGAAAACAGCCATTATCAGGATTGCGACGATTCCCTGGCAAATGCAGATGCTGTGTGGGTTGGGCTGTTGCCGGAGTGTTCCTGGGGCGGGGTCTGCGGTCGCGGACTGCGGAGGAATCAGGGCAGCGCACCCCCTCCCCTAACATTTTGTGAACAAGCAGGGGAAAAGCTGCGTTCTTTCTAGCAATTATGGTTCTTGGGGGGATGAATGCTGGGGCGTTGGGTGAGGCTTTGCGGTTGCGGTGGGTGATGGGGATGGGGGAGTGGAAGGGGCTATGTATGAGCTTCTGGGAAGGGACGAGCGGAGTCGGGCGCGGCGGGGGCGGCTGGTGTTGCCGCATGGGGTGGTGGAGACGCCGGTGTTCATGCCGGTGGGGACGCAGGGGGCGGTGAAGGCGGTGGCGCCGGAGGAACTCGAGGCCCTGGGGGCGGAGATCATACTTGGGAACACGTATCATCTGCATTTGCGGCCGGGGATGGAAGTGATGCGAGCGATGGGGGGACTGCATGCGTTCAGTGCGTGGCGGCGGCCGCTCCTGACCGACAGCGGGGGATTTCAGGTGTTTTCACTGGCGAAGCTGCGGAAGATTTCCGAGGCCGGGGTGCAGTTTCAGAGTCATTTGGATGGATCGAAGCGGTTTCTGGGGCCCGAGGAGAGCATGGAGATTCAGTCCGTCCTTGGGTCCGATGTGGCCATGCTGTTTGATGACTGTCCGCCGTGGCCGGTATCGGAACGGGATGCGGAGAAGAGTCTCGGCCTGACCCTGCGGTGGGCGCAGCGCTGCCGGGACTGGGTGGAAGCGCATCGGCCGCAGGCCGGCGGCGGGGTCGGGCGGCAGCATCATTTTGGAATCGTGCAGGGCAGTGTCTACGCCGGGCTTCGGGAGCGGGCGGCGAAGGAACTGGCCGCGATGGAATGGGATGGCTATGCGGTGGGAGGGGTCAGTGTGGGCGAACCCGAGCCGGAGATGATGGCCGCCGTGGAGCATGCCGAACCCTACCTTCCCGAGGGAAAGCCCCGGTATGCGATGGGACTGGGCACGCCGCCGCAGATTCTCGAACTGATCGCGCGGGGCATCGACATGTTCGACTGCGTCATTCCGACCCGGCTCGCGCGGCACGGGTCAGCATTCACGCGGAGGGGTCAGATCAATCTCAAGAACCAGCGGTTCACGACCGATGCGGGGCCGATTGAGGAAGGCTGCGTGTGTCCGGCGTGCCGGAGGTTCAGCCGGGCGTATATCCGGCACCTGTTCCGTTCCGGGGAAATCCTGGGAATCAGGTTGATTTGTCTGCACAATCTGCATTTCTACCTGTCCCTCGCGCGCCGCGCCCGGGAAGAAATCGAAGCGGGAACGTTTTCGGACTTCCGGGCGGCCTTTGTCGCGGAATACCGATCCCTTTCTGCCGAACCATCCTGAATTAGCCATGCCGATACTTTCCGATCTTTCCTTTCTCGCCCAGCAGGATGCTGGCCAGCCTGCCGGTGGCCTCGGAGCGATGCTCATGCCGATTCTGCTGCTCGTGCTCTTCTACTTCATGCTGATCCGTCCGCAGCGGCGGCAGCAGAAGGAGCACCTCGCCAAGCTGGCGGCCCTGAAAACCGGGGATGAAGTGATTGCTGCCGGGGGCATTTACGGAATGATCAGCAACATCAACGACCGGGTGGTGACCCTGAAAGTTGCGGACAACGTGAAGATCCGGGTCGACAAGAACAGCATTCTTTCGGTACTGAAGACGGAGGCTCAGCCTGCCTCCGAAGAGAAGCCCGCTGCCTGAGAATTTGTTCCGACGAGAATCCATGATTCCGGACAAAGCGGGCCAGTGGTTTCGCCTCTGATGACTGCCCGGATCCGACGATAACCTTCCGCTCTGTAATTTCCATGATGCTTGCCGCCGCTCAAAACCTCTCTGCCATGGAACAGTACCTGCCGTACCTCGTGCTTGGCATCGGGGTGATTGCGGCGGGATTGTTCGTGGCTTACTTTGCCGCTGAAACCGACCGCCGGAAACGGTTCGTGGGGACCGTGCTGACGCTGCTGCTGACGGCGTTCGCGGTTTTCTGCATCATGGAAGGCAAGGGAGTGAAGAAGGGCATCGACCTGCAGGGCGGGGCCTCCTTCCTCGTCAAGGTTCAACCCGCTGAAGGCCGTCCCGTCAATCCCGACGTGCTCAGCAAGGCCCAGGAGATCATCGAGAGCCGACTCAATCCGACAGGCGGCAAGGACGTCGTGGTGACCCCGCAGGGGACCGATCGCCTCTACGTGGAAGTGCCCGGTCTGAGCGACGACGAGATTGCCAATTCAAAATCGGTGATCGAGCGCGTGGCGCGCCTTGAATTCCGGCTGCTGGGAGCGGATGCGGTGGGCCCGGGCGGGCTGGTGTTCACGAACGAGGCCGACCAGACGATCAAGCCCGATGCCACCAAGATGCGGTACCTTGGCGACCGTGAGGAGAAGAATGCCGCGGCGCGCGAGCCCGGCAAGCCGCGTCCGAAGCCGGACAAGTTCATCTGGGTGAGGAAAACCGTCGAAATGAAGGGCAAGAGCGTCAAGAACGCCTTTGCCGCGCTCTTCCCGGGTTCACTCAATCACCACATCGTGGTCGAGCTGCATTCCGAGTTCGGCGAGCAGATGCGCAAGCTGACCAAGGCGAACATCGGGCGGCCCATGGCGATCATCATGGACGGAGAAGTTCTGTCCGCGCCGACCATCAATGGGGAATTCGGATCAAACTTTGAAGTCACGGGTGGATTCGATGAAGTGGAAGCCCGCGAGCTGTCGAGCGCGCTCATGAATCCCCTCGAGAATCCGCTGCTGGTGGAGCAATCGAGCACGATTTCCCCCACATACGGCAAGGACACCGTGAAGCAGGGGATCTACGCCTGTCTTGTGGGTCTCGGTCTGACGCTCGTGTTCATGATGCTCTACTACCGCCTCTCCGGGATCATCGCGGTGATCGGGCTCGTGGTGAACCTGCTCCTGCTGCTCGGAGCCATGCGCGTGTTTGATCAGACCCTGACCATGCCGGGGATTGCGGGGATCATTCTGACACTGGGCATGGCGATTGACGCCAACGTGCTCATCTACGAGCGCATGCGTGAGGAATTCAAGGCCGGGCGGAGCCTCGGCCCTGCCATTACGGCCTCCTATGAGAAGGCCTTCTCGGCGATTTTCGACTCGAACATCACGACCCTGATCACCTCGATCATCATGATCGTGATTGCGACCGGGGCGGTGAAGGGATTCGGTCTTGCGCTCACGATCGGTCTGGTGGCCTCGATGTTTTCGGCCCTGCTGATCACGCGGGTCTGCTTCCTGTGGCTGAGCGGAGCCGGGCTGCAGAAGCTTTCCTTCATGGAACTGATTGAGAACCGGCTCTATGACTTCATGGGCAAGCGGAAGCTGTGGCTGACAGTTTCGGCCGTGCTCTGTTCGGCCATGGTGGCGGTGGTCGCGCTCAAGGGTCAGAAGGTGCTCGGCTACGAACTGCGGGGAGGTGACATTCTGAGTCTCACCGGGGTTTCGGGAGCCAGCGAGGATGCGGTGCGCACGGCCATGGGCTCGTGGAAATTCACAACCAGGGACGGATCGGCCCTTGATGGCGGCAGTGTCAACGTGAGCACAGTGAAACCTCTCACGGGTGAACCGTATGTGATTGTGCGCAGTCCCCCGGCCACGGCCGATGTGATCCGCACGCATCTTGCGGCGAATCTCGCCGGGGCTGACGAAGCGGCGAAGCAGAAGATTGCGGAAGCCTCGGCGGAATCCATGGGATCGGCCGTGGGTGGCGAAATGCTCAAGAAGTCATTCTGGGCGCTCGGGCTCGGACTGCTCGGCATTTTCATCTACCTGACCTTCCGCTTTGAAATGCCCTTCGCGATCGGGGGCATTGTGGCGATTCTGCACGACGTGATCATTGCGGTGGGCGTCTGTGCGCTCGCGGGCAAGGAGATTGGTCTGATTCTCGTCGGTGCCTTCCTGACGATTGCTGGTTACTCCATCAATGACACCATCGTGATCTTCGACCGGGTGCGCGACAATCTGCGGACGATGACTGGTGATCTGGAAAGCATCTTGAATCATGCGATCAGTGCGACTCTGAGCCGTACGGTCATCACCTCCGGGGTGACGTCGCTCGCGGTGCTGGCGATGTGGCTGTTCGGGGGCAAGTCGATGGCGGACTTTTCCTTCGCGATGCTCATCGGGATGCTGTCGGGGGTTTATTCGACGATCTTCATTGCGAGTCCGGTGGTGCTGTGGTGGGCCAGGAAGCGGAAGCTGAACCTGCGGCAGCAGATCCTCGATGCGGACGCGCTGGCGCTGGAAGCGGCCAGCGGGCTGGAACGCGAAGCGCCGGAGAAGAAGGGCAAGGGAGGCGATGCGGCCGCCCTGCCATCGTCCTGATTCCATCAGACTGCTCTGCGCATGATCACGGTGCCGCCAGAGGATCGCGGACCGGTCGATATGCATGTGCATCTGGTGGGCAATGGGCTCACCGGATCCGGTTGCTGGCTGCGTCCTCCGTTGCTGCATCGATTTCTGGCCGACTGGATGCTGCGCCAGCTGGGCATGACCGTGTCGTGGCGTGCGGCGGGCTTTGACGAGGCGTATGTGGAGCTGCTGGTGCGCTGGCTGCGCGAGAGTCCGCTCTCGCATGCGGTGCTGCTGGCGCACGAAGAAGTCTACGATGCGGGCGGGCGGAAGCTGGCGATGGGATCGATGCTGGTGCCCAACGACTATGTCTTGGCGGTCTGCGCAGCTCATCCGGAGCTGCTTCCGGCGGTATCGATTCATCCGGCACGACCCGATGCCATGGACGAACTGGAGCGGTGCCTCGAACTCGGGGCCGTCATGATGAAGTGCCTGCCGAACTGTCAGAACATCGACAGCCGGCTGCCGCGGTACCGGAAGTTCTGGGAACGCATGGCGGAGGCCGGGTTGCCGCTGCTGGCGCACACCGGCGGCGAGCATACCATTCCGCAGTATGATCCGTCGCTCGCGGATCCCCGCACGCTGGTTGGCGCGCTGGAAGCCGGAGTGACGGTGGTTGCGGCGCATGCGGCCACGCGGAGTGGGCTGCGTGATCCGGATTATCTCGAGGTGCTGCTGGGGCTGATGGAGCGCTGGCCGCGGCTCCACGCCGACATCAGTGCGCTCAATCTGCCGCTGCGGAGTGCCGGATTGCCGAGGCTGCTGCGGCGGCCCGAGTGGCATCACCGGTTGGTGCATGGCAGTGATTTTCCGGTTCCGGTGCAGCCCGCCTGGGCGCGGCGGCGCGGCGTCATCAGCAGGGCCGAGGAGCGTCATTGGTCGGCCGTGAGCAACGTGATCGACCGCGATTACGGGCTCAAGCAGGCCATGGGATTTCCGGAGTCCGTCTTCACCGGCGTGTGGGAACTGCTGCGCGTGGGCTCCTGAGGTGCTTCGGCTGACGGGAAACCGTCTTGACGGGCAGGGGATTCCGCCGCAGTGACCCCGGTACAGGCCCGGCCGTCAGCTGCCCGGGCTTTTCTGTTTTCACTGTCATATGTCCTGGGACTGGAAGACCACGCTTTGGTTTGTCTGCTACCTTCCGGTAGTGGTCGGGCTCACCCTGTTCGGGCTGCATCGTTTCTACATCGTCTGGCTGTTCTGGAAGCACTACCGGCGTCCCCCGCGGCCCGCGGCGCGCTTTGCGGAACTCCCGCTCGTCACCGTGCAGTTGCCCGTCTTCAATGAGATGCACGTGGTCCGCCGCCTTGTTGAATCGGTCGCCGGCCTTGATTACCCGCGCCACCTGCTGCAGATCCAGATCCTCGATGACTCCACCGATGAGACGGTGGCGATCTGTCAGGAAGAGGAAGCGAAGCTGCGCGCGCAGGGATTTGACGTGACGCACATTCACCGGACGAACCGGGAGGGTTTCAAGGCAGGAGCGATGGAGAACGGGCTGAAGACGGCCCATGGCGATTATGTTTTCATTCTGGACGCCGACTTCATTCCTCCTCCGGGGGTGCTGCGGGAGATGATTCATTACTTCACGGATCCCCGCATTGGTCTGGTGCAGAGCCGCTGGGGGCACCTGAACCGGGATTATTCGCTCCTGACCAAGGTTCAGGCCATGTTTCTCGACGGGCACCTCGTCGTGGAGCAGGTGGCGCGCAGCCGGGCCGGGCGGTTCTTCAATTTCAACGGTACGGCTGGAATCTGGCGCAAGGCGGCCATTGTGGATGCCGGCGGCTGGGAACATGACACCCTGACTGAAGACCTTGATCTTTCGTACCGGGCGCAGATGAAGGGATGGAAGTTTGTGTTCCTCTGCGATCTGATCACCCCGGCGGAACTGCCCGTCGACGTGAACGGCTTCAAGACGCAGCAGCACCGCTGGACGAAGGGATCGATTCAGACCTGCAAGAAGATGCTGGGGCCCGTCTGGCGGAGCAATCAGCCGCTGGCGATCAAGCTCGAGGCGACCGTGCATCTGGGGATCAACTTCATGAATCTGCTGCTGCTCTTTCAGTGTGTGGTGGCCTGGCCCGGCATGGGGCAGCAGTTCAATCTCGGTGGGCATCGTTTTCTGCTGCTTGACCTCCCGGTTTTCATTCTGTCGACCGTTTCCGTGGCCCTGTTCTACCTGTCCAGTCAGATGGCCGCCTATCCGCGGCACTGGCTGCGGCACATGCTGTATTACCCGATGCTGATAGCCGTGCTCGTGGGCATGGCCGTGAACAATGGCCGGGCTGTGCTCGAAGCCCTCTTCAATAAAGAGTCGCCTTTCGTCCGCACCCCAAAATTCGGGATCGAGGGAAAAAAGAAGGCTCCCGTCGCTCAGAAGAATTACAAGTCGCTGAAATCCATCGCATTGGGATCGGAGGTGGCCCTCGCTTTGTATTTCACCATTGCGCTTATTTCAGCTTTCTTAAAAAATTACTGGAGTTCCGTTCCCTTTTTGTTACTGTTCATGGCAGGCTTCTGGTACGTGGTCTGGGGTTCGTTGCCTCAGCTGTTTCCCGGGAGTCATAAACAGGAGGACAGTGGCCCGGTGGCTGCTTGATTCTCCCGGACACCATGAGACGCATGAAATACGGAACGAGTGATCAGAATGGCAGCCGCGCGCGGCGTCTGCAGGGCGTGGTGCTGAGCGGGCTTGCGGCCGTACTGCTGAGCAGTTGTGGCACGAGCCGGGCGCATCGCGAGATCGTGGTGAGCGTCAAGGATCAGAAGGCGGCGCTGTATGAGCGTGGGGAGCCGGTGCGGGTGTATGGGATTTCGACGTCGAAATTCGGTCTGGGCGATGAGCTGAACAGCTGCCGGACACCGACGGGAAAGCTGCGGATTGTCCGGAAGATCGGTCACGGGATGCCCCCGGGGATGGTTTTCAAGTCACGTCGGCCGACTGGGGAGATTCTGGCGCCGAATTCCCCGGGACGTGATCCCGTGGTGACGCGGATCCTGTGGCTGGCCGGGATGGAAGGGAAGAACCGGAATACGATGCGGCGGTTTGTGTACATTCATGGGACGCCGGAGGAGGGCAAGATCGGGACGCCGGCGAGTTATGGCTGCGTGCGCATGCGGAGCATGGATGTGATTGATCTGTTCAACCGGACGCCGGTGGGCACACCGGTGGTGATTGAGCGCGGCGGGTTGCCAATGGAGGCGAAATTCCAGAAGGAATATGTGTATCAGCCACCGAGTCGGCCCGAGCGTGGGCCCGGTCGGCTCGGGCGTCCGGAGACAGCGGTGGCGAAGCGCTGAAAATGCTTCCCCGGCTTGACAGTCTCGAATCGACTGGTACGTTCGTCCCTCTTTTCATTCCAAGTTTTCCCTGAAACCAATCCATGGCCAATAACAAGTCCGCCGAAAAACGCGTCCGTCAGACTGAGAAACGCACGCTCCGCAACAAATCGATGAAGACCCGCGTCAAGAACGCGCGTCGTGGCCTCGCGCAGGCGGCGGCATCCAAGGAGGGAGCGGCGACGGCACCGAAGCTGGCGTTGCTTTCATCGGTGGCTGACAAGGCAGCCAACCGCGGGGTGATTCACCGCAACAAGGCCAACCGCATCAAGGCGCGGGCGGCAAAGCTGGTGGCTGCGGCCAAGTGAGCTGATGACGTGCCCGGTGATCCGGGGCATGCAGAATCTGAGAAGGCTGCCGGTTCCAAAGGGAATCGGCAGCCTTTTGCTTTGGTGCCCTTGTACCGTTTTCCTTGTGGGTGGGGCGGCGGGGGCGATTCAGGTTTCAGCTGCGGTGGTCCGCGGCCTCAGAGAATCACTCCCGGGGTGATGGAGCGGGCCTGCGGGTAACGGTCGAGCCACGAGGCGGTGGTGGCGGCGAGGGCATCGACCTGGCTGGCAGCGGCTCCGGTGCGGGCGGCGCTGGCCTCGAAGATCTGATGGACGCGATCGCTGGAGAAGCCGAGCCGGGGATCGGCGGCGAGGCGGTCGAGGAGATCGTTTTCGTTTGAGGATCCGCTGCGGAGGCTGCGGACGGCGGCGATGGCGTGTTCCTTGATGGCTTCGTGGGCGGTTTCGCGGCCGACGCCCGACTTGACCGCTTCCATGAGGAAGGTGGTGGTGAGGAGGAAGGGTAGGTAGCGCTGGGTTTCGCGGGCGATGACATCCGGGTAGATTTCCATCTGCTGGAGGACCACGAGGGTGGTTTCGAGGAGGCCATCGAAGGCGAAGAAGCTGTCCGGGAGAACGACGCGGCGGACGACCGAGCAGGAGACATCGCCTTCGTTCCACTGATCGCCGGCGAGCCCGGCCGCCATGGTGAGGTAGCCTTTGAGGATCACATGGAGGCCATTGATCCGTTCGCACGATCGGCTGTTCATTTTGTGAGGCATGGCGCTGGAGCCCGTCTGACCGGGAGCGAAGCCTTCGCTGGCGAGTTCGTGGCCGGCCATGAGGCGGAGGGTGCGCGCGAAGGAAGACGGGCCACTGGCGGCGTCGCAGAGGGTGGAGACGACGCGGAAGTCGAGGCTGCGGGGGTAGACCTGACCGACTGCCTGAAACGACGACGGGAGGCCGAGGTGCGAAGCGATCTGTTGTTCGAGGGCGGCGACTTTGGCGTGGTCACCTCCGAAGAGGTTGAGTTGGTCGAGTTGCGTGCCGGTGGCTCCCTTGATGCCGCGGACGGGGTAGGTGGCGATGAGGTGTTCGAGGTTGGCGAGACCGCCGAGGAGTTCTTCGGCGAACATGGCGAGGCGTTTGCCGAGGGTGGTGGGCTGGGCGGCGACGTTGTGGGTGCGGGCCGTGAGAATGAGGTCGCGTGCCTCCGAGGCGCGGCGGCTCATGGCGGCGACGACGGCGACCGCGCGGACGAGCGAAGTCTGGAGGGCGCGGAACGACTGGAGTTGTTCCACGTTTTCCGTGAGGTCACGGCTGGTCATGCCCTTGTGGATGTGTTCGTGTCCGGCCAGTTCGCAGAATTCGTCGATGCGGGCCTTCACGTCGTGGCGGGTGACGCGTTCCCGGTCCATGATGCGGGCGACGTTGATGTCGGTTTTGGCCTTTTCGTAGGCGGCGATGGCGTCGGCGGGAATGTCGAGGCCGAGGTCGCGCTGGGCCTTCATGACCGCGATCCAGAGTTCGCGTTCGAGGAGAATTTTCCCTTCCGGCGACCAGATCGAGGTCATGGCGGGGGTGGCGTAGCGTTCGGCGAGGACGTTGGGGATCATGAGGGGCAGGCGTGGGCGGGAGGGGAGGAGCGGGAATTACGGGAGTGTGGGCGTACGCACGGGTACGGGGCGGGTCAATCGCTGGAGCGGTGGCCGTCCCGGAAGTGCTCGCCGGGCTGGATGGTGACGGGGACGGCTTCGCAGACCTTCTGCCATCCGGGGAAGTTCCAGAGGTTGGGGAAGTCGCGGCACTGCTGGGGTTTGACCGGGTTGATGGCGCAGTCGTGGCCGTGGAGGAAGATGCAGGAATGGTCCGGGTGGTCGATGAGCGAGAGGCCGAGCCGGTCCGCGCGGAGGCGGGTGAAGCGTTCGATGAAATCCTGTTCTGGAAGGCCGAGGTGGCTGGCGATGGCGGAGATTTCTTCCGGGGAGACACGCACATCACCGGGCCAGCGGCAGCAATTGGTGCAGCGCTGGCATTGCCAGTAGATGTGGCCGGCCGGGGGCGTGGTCACCGGGGAAACGAAGCGATGGTCGTGGCGAGTCCTGATTCCAGGGATCCGGCGGGGGTGAAGCCCGTGCTGGTGAGGCGGTCGATGCTGGCGCGCGAGTGGCGGACATCGCCTGGTCGTTCCGGGAGATGGACAAT
>JBIICE010000120.1:0-12868 GCA_044239025.1 Verrucomicrobiales bacterium | reverse complement strand
AGGTACCTCAGTTGGTCCTCAGGCGAGCGAACCGCGGAGCCTGCTCGGGATCTGCGGAGTGCTGGGCCATGAAAATGACAGTCTGCCCGAAAATCTACCGTTTATCCATGCGCCTGTATTTCCCCGCACCTCCCATGAATGCTCCCTGGATTCCCCTGCTGCCGCTGCTGCTCAGCCTTGCCCCGTCGCTGCGGGCAGCCGAAGCGATTGATTTCGCCCGCCAGATCCGGCCGGTTCTCTCGGAGCACTGCTTCACCTGCCACGGACCGGATACCGCCAAGCGGAAAGGCAACCTCCGGCTGGATCAGAAGGAATCCGCTTTCTCCCCCGCCGAATCGGGAAAAACCGCGATCGTTCCCGGGAATCCAGGGGCCAGCGAACTGCTCCGCCGCATCACCTGCACCGATCCCGACGACGTCATGCCCCCGCCCGACGAAGTCAAACAGCTGAAACCCGAACACCGCGAACTCCTCAGCCGCTGGATCACCGAGGGAGCCAATTGGACGGGCCACTGGGCCTTCGAACCCGTTAAACCAGTCGCTGTCCCGGACGTTCCAGGGGTCACCAGCCCGATCGACGCCTTTGTGCGCGCCCGTCTCGTTCTTGAGGGCCTCGCGCCATCACCGGAAGAAGAACCGGCTCGGCTCCTCCGCCGGGTCTCGCTCGACCTGACCGGACTGCCACCCTCCATTTCGGAAACGGATGCCTTCGTGGCCGCAGCCGCGAGCGACTCCACTGCAGCGCTCTCCGCCGCTGTCGACCGCCTCCTTGCGTCGCCGCACTTTGGCGAACGGATGGCGGTCCCATGGCTCGACATCGCCCGCTACGGCGACACCAGCGGATACCACAACGATTCCCTGCGCGACATGTGGCTCTGGCGGGAGTGGGTCATCAATGCCTTCAACTCGGGAATGCCGTTCGACCAGTTCACGGCGGAACAGCTCGCCGGCGACCTCCTCCCCGATGCCACCATTTCCCAGAAAGTGGCCTCGGGCTTCCACCGCAACGTCATGACCAGCGATGAAGGTGGCCTCATCGAAGCCGAATACCTCAATCTCTATGTGGTCGATCGCGTGGCCACCACCGGAGTCACCTGGCTCGGCATGACGGTCGCCTGCGCTCAGTGCCACGATCATAAGTACGACCCCATCACGCAGAAGGACTTCTACAAGGTTTACGCCTTCTTCCACAACGTTCCCGAAAACGGCAAGGACGGGGTCCGGGACCGTAATCCCCAGCCCTTCCTGCGTGTCCCCACACCAGAGCAGTCGGCTGAAGCCCAGCGCCTTGATGCCGAAATCGCCAGCACTGAAGCGGAAGGCACCCGCATCGAACAGGAACTCGACGCCCGCCAGTCGGCATGGGAGCAGAAGATCACCACGGCCGGTCAGTCCCCCATCCCCGCAGACCACAGTGCCCACTTCCCACTCGAACAGGATGGTTCTCCCAGCGGCCCCACCAGCGAGCCCGTCACCGCCAGCCCCAGGGGTGAGCCGACTTTCGCCCCTGCCACCACCGGAAATGGATTCCAGGCGGGCGGCAAGGCATGGATTGAATACGGCGAGGCCTTCAACTTCGAACGCGACCAGCCCTTCTCGGTGTCCGCGTGGCTCCGCCTCGGCCCGAACGGCGGTTCCCCGTTCGGCCGCATGGAAAACACCACCGCCACACGTGGCTGGGGTGTCGAATTTCATGGCACCAAACCCAGTATCCACCTGATCAGCCACTGGCCTGCCAACGCCATCCACATCCAGGGCCAGCGCGACCTCCCCGCCGATACCCCCATTCACTTCGCCTTCTCCTACGACGGTTCGGGCAAGGCCGCCGGACTGAAACTCTTCGTCAATGGCCAACCGGAACCGACCGACGTGCGCATCGATGCACTCACGGATACCATCCGTACCCCGGAACCCTTCAGCATCGGCCGCAGGGGTGCCGCCGGCCCCCTCTTCCACGGTCTCATCGACGACCTCCGCGTCTTTTCACGAGTCCTCGCCCCCCAGGAAACCGCCACGCTCGGCGCGACCGCGACGCTGGCCATCGTCGCCATACCCCCGGACCAGAGGCCCCAGGAGCAGAAGGACCAGCTCCGCAAGTTCTTCCGGGAAACCCAGGCCCCGGACTTCACTGCCACCCAGCAGAAAGTGGCCTCCCTACGCAAATCCCGCCAGGACCTCGAGAATTCCTTCCCGAATACCATGGTCATGTCCGAAATGGAAAAGCCCCGGGATACCTTCATCAAGGTCCGCGGCCAGTACGACCAGCATGGTGAGAGGGTTGACGCCGGAGTCCCTGACTTTCTCCCCCAGATCCCTGCGCGCAGCGATGGCAAACCCCTCAACCGACTCGACTTCGCCCGCTGGCTCACCAGCCCCACTCACCCGCTCACCGCCCGCGTCACCATCAACCGATTCTGGGCCACTCTCTTCGGTACCGGACTCGTGAAAACCGTCAACGACTTCGGCTCGCAGGGCGAATGGCCGAGCCACCAGGAACTACTCGACTGGCTCGCCGCCGATTTCATGCGCGACTGGAACACAAAACGGGTCATCCGCCAGATCGTCATGAGTGCCACCTACCGGCAGTCGGCCCGCGTTTCCCCGGAACTGCTCGCCCGCGACACCGAAAACCGCCTGCTCGCCCGCGGTCCCCGGCAGCGCCTCGACGCAGAAATGATCCGCGATAACGCGCTCGCCATCGGCGGCATCCTCAACCCCGCCATCGGCGGCCGCAGCGTCAAACCGGAACAACCGCCCGGCACATGGGAAATCAATGAAATGGGTGGCTACGGCTACGATAAATCCAAGGGCAGCGACCTCTACCGCCGCGGCCTTTACGTCTACTGGCGCCGCTCCACGGTCTACCCGTCATTCATCACGCTCGACGCACCCACCCGCGAATTCTGCGTCGCCCAGCGCGCCCGCACGAGCACCCCGCTGCAGTCGCTCGTCCTCATGAACGACCCCGTCTTCGTGGAAGCGGCCCGCGCCTTCGCCCAACGCATCCTCAAAGAAGGCGGAACCGACGATCCCAGCCGACTCGTCTTCGCATGGCGCACCACCCTCGGCCGCCAGCCATCCCCTCAGGAAATCGCCGTTCTCTCCCGGACCCTGAGCGCACAGCTCGAAACCTACCGGAACGACCGGACCGCGGCCGCCAACCTCATTCAGATCGGCGACCTACCCCGACCCGAGGGACTGGACGACAGCGAATTGGCTGCATGGACCGCCCTCGCCAATGTCCTTCTCAACCTCAACGAAACCATCTCCAACTGACCCGCCCCGCCATGGATCCCGCCATCTCCGCACTCCAGCAGGGCCTCGCCCGCCGCGCCTTCCTGCGTCAGAGCAGCACCGGACTCGGTGCCCTCGCTCTCACGTCCCTCTTCAATCCGAAACTCTTCGCCAGCGACGCCGGGAGCGGCCCCACCGTTCCCGGTGCCCTGCAGCGCCTCCACTTCGCTCCCAAAGCGAAACGCATCATCTACCTCTTCATGTCTGGGGCTCCCTCCCACCTCGATCTCTTCGATCCCAAGCCGAAGCTCATCGAAATGACAGGCAAGGACCTGCCCGACAGCGTCCGCAAGGGCCAGCGCATCACCACCATGACCAGCGGCCAGAAGAATCTCCTCTGCGTCGGTTCGCCCTTCCAGTTCCAGAAGTACGGGAAGTCCCAGATGGACCTCTCGGAACTCCTCCCACACCTCTCCAAAGTCGTCGACGACTGCACTTTCGTCCGCTCTGTCCACACCGACCCCATCAATCACGACCCCGCTGTCACCTTTTTCGCGAGTGGTCACCAGCAGCCCGGCCGACCGGTCATGGGCGCATGGCTCGCCTATGGACTGGGCAGCGACAACCGCGACCTCCCCTCGTTCGTCGTTCTCACGAGCGGCGGCGGCGGCCAGACGCTCCAGGCCCGGTACTGGGGCAGCGGATTCCTCCCTGCTCAGTACGGCGGTGTCCAGTTCCGCAACGCAGGCGACCCCGTCCTCTACGTGTCCAATCCCAAAGGCATCTCCGGCGATACCCGCCGCCAGCTCCTTGACGCCACCAACGACCTCAACCGCATGGCCCTCGGCCACCTCGGCGACCCCGCCATCGCCGCGCAGATCGAAAACTACGAACTCGCCTTCCGCATGCAGACCAGTGTGCCGGAACTGACCGATCTCTCGAAGGAACCTCAGCACGTCCTCGAAATGTACGGGGCCCAGCCCGGTCAGCCGAGCTTCGCCGCGAACTGTCTGCTTGCCCGCCGCCTCGCCGAGCGCGGCGTGCGCTTCATCCAGCTCTGCCACCGCGACTGGGACCACCACGGTGGTCTGCCCGGAGGACTCCGCCAGAAATGCCAGGAAACCGATCAGGGAGCCGCGGCCCTCGTGGCCGACCTCAAGCAGCGCGGGCTCCTCGACGAAACCCTCGTCGTCTGGGGTGGCGAATTCGGACGTACCGCCTACAGCCAGGGCGACATCACCAAGGATAACTTTGGACGCGATCACCACCCGCGCTGCTTCACGATGTGGATGGCCGGCGGCGGCATCCAGAAAGGCCTCGTTCACGGGGAGACCGATGAATTCGGGTACAATATCGTCCGCGATCCAGTCCATGTGCACGACCTCCACGCCACGCTGCTGCATGCCATGGGAGTCGACCACAAACGCCTCACCTTCCGCCACGAGGGCCGCGACTACCGTCTCACCGACATCGCCGGAAACGTTGTCCAGCCCCTGCTTGCCTGACAGGGCCCTCCCTCAGGGGATTCCTTCCGGCAATCTCACGGACGAGACCTTCGCCTGCGGCGCAACGAAGCCTTGCGCAACAAGGCCCGCCGCCCGCAGGGCATCCATCCGCCAACCCATGGCACCGCCGCTCTCCCCCATTTTTCCCAACTAGGATCCGGTGCCGGTGCCGGTTTCCCGTCAGGCGGCTAACCCTGTGGAAGCACGCTCGGCTCCCTCCCGTCCTCCCGGTAATGCAGGGCTGGCGGATCGGGTGAGACAATGATCCGGCACACTCCCTCCCGGAAGTGCACGACATTGAAATTCACCAGTAATCCGACTTCGAAACCACTCAATCTCAGCAGATTGCGCAGAAAGTCGCGGTCGGGCACCTCCCCGGCCGGCGCACTCACCACGCTCACCACGAGCGCATCTTCGACCAGAAAATCGACGGCAATCCCCGGTTCAATGAGGACTCCCTTGTAGCGGAACGGCAAAGGCACATTCCGCCGGAACACCATCTCCCGCATGCGGAATTCCACCGCGAGACAATCGCCGTAGACGGCGGCCGGGAGCCCTGGCCCCATGGCCCGGTGCACTTCCATGCAGGTTCCCACCACAAGGTGCGGGAGTTCGTGAGGATCAATCTTCACCGGATTCCCATGTAGCCTGGAGCCGCCCCGGCGGAAAGCATTTCTTTCCTCAACTCTCCACCGGCTCCACCCGTACCCTTGTCAAGCCCTGCTTCCGCGTCAGCCCGATCTGCTCCGCCGCAGCCGGCGTCAGGTCAATGATCCTCCCCCTCGTGTAGGGTCCACGGTCGTTGATCCGAACCACCACAAACCTGCCATTCTTCAGGTTGGTGACCTTCACCCGTTTGCCGAACGGGATGCTGCGGTGGGCTGCCGCGAGGGCCGATGCCGAAAACCGCTCGCCGCTCGCTGTCCGGCGGTCGGTATAAATCGAAGCAATCCCTTCCCCTCCCCCTGTGGTTCGCTCCGGGACGGATTTCCGCCCGGCAGCAGACTTCCCTGCCTCTTTTGGTCGTTCCGGTCGCGCGGAAGCATCCGTCGCGGCGCAGGCCGACAATACCGGCATCACCAATAGGCCGAGAAAGGCTGCCCGCAGCAGTTCAGAGCGTTTTCTCGTTGTCGTCATTCGGGAAAATCCGGTCGAGCAGCGGAACCTGACCCGGCTTCCCGGTATGAATGATCACGGTCTGCCCCGAAAGCAGCTTGTAGGCAGGATCGGTGGCCGTCGGCAACGCCAGCGGAGGATAATGGATGATGACATCGCGTCCGTGCACACGGCGGTTCGGCAATGGACTCGACGAATCCGGCAGATTGTTGATCCGTGGGGAAATGCCCTCCACGGTCGATTCAAAGATCTTGGTTTTGTCCGAGGTCGCCACGACCCAGACTTTCTGCCCCACCTTGAGGTCATCCGACTGATCCTGGGGCAGGAAGCAGACGATGTGCTCGGGTTCACCCACCACCTTGAGAATGCCATCCCCTGCCTTCACATACTCGCCCTTCTCCATGACCACCCGGTCGATGATGCCGCCCTTGGTGGTGCGCAGTTCGCAGAGACCGATCATCGTGCGCAGTTCAATGAAGCGCTGCTGTTCGTCTTCCCGGAGGGCTCCGGTCTTCAGCAGGTCGTCCGATTCCAGACTCGCCTTGGCCACCACATCGGCTTCCTTCTGCAGTTGTTCCCGCACGCCCTTGGCCCGGTTCACCGAATCTTCGACCTGCGCCCGATTGGCCACGTTGACCGTGGTCCGTGCCCGAGCCTGTGCGAGTTCCAGCCGCTTTTCTTCGGCAGTCTGGTCCGCCAGCCGCCGGAACACCGGATCCGAACTCGCCTTCATGCGCGCATCGTAATCATTCACGAAGGCTTCCAACTGCTTCATGGTGGCTCCATCTTCCGCGGCGGCCACATCGATCTCCCGGAGTTCGGATTCCAGTTTCAGGATTTCCTGATCGTATTCCCGGATGTCCTTGACCCGGTCGGCGAGCACTTCCCGGCGGAGGCCTTCCAGTTCCATCTTGTAGGGTGCCGGATCCATGACCGCCACCACCGTGCCTGGTTCCACCTTCTGGCCCCGCTGCACCTTGATATCAAGGAGCCTGCCATCCTCGCTGGGCGTGATGTTCTCCTGGTAGACATCGACCGCTCCGTTCATGCGCGCAAAGACCACGCCACCACGGTACAAGTGCCAGCCCGCGTAAAGCACAGCCGCCCATACCAGCAGCGGCCACATTTCAATGATCCGGCGCCTTGTCAGCCCGGGCTTGGTGCGCACCATCTTCTGGCGGTTGGGATGAAACTCGCTCATGTCGGCAAAAGGTAGAAAGGAATCAGATCTCCACAGTCGTCCGCTGCATCACCAGGCTGACCTCGCTCGCATCCGGCAGCTTCGCGATCGAATCCACAAGGTCCACCTTGTAGGATGGATCAATCAGGCGGATCTGGTAGGCGTACTCGAGGACCTCACCCTGAATGGCTTCCCGTGTGGCAATGAGTTCCGTGCTCGTGCAGTACTGAGAGAAAATTTCCGGCAGAACCTGGGCCGCTTTGCTTTCGGACGGCAGCATGAAACGCAGCAGACCTTCGAATTCCCGGCGGCTCGCGAACGGCGACCACGAAAGGAAGAAGGCCGTGAAACCGAAGAAGAGCGTTCCCACCACGGCCACCATGAAGACCTGGGCTCCACAGGAAATGCCGATGGCGAGCGCCGCAAAGATGAAAATGACATCCCGGGGATCCCGGATCGGTGTCCGGAAACGCACAAAGGCCATGGCTCCCAGAATCCCAAGGCCCCGCGCCATGTTGTTGCCGATCGCCATGATCATGATGCACACCGCAATGCAGGCCAGCACAATTGTCTGAATGAAGCTGCGCTGATAACTGAAACCCTGGTGCGTCCAGCGGTAGATGTTTGCCAGCACCATCGCGAGCACAAAGGCAATGCAGAGGGAGTAGAAAATCTCCGTGGCCACCAGCGATCGCATGGAGCCAAGGGCATCAAAAAGGGGAGCGGGTTCCATAGGCAGAGGGAAAATCAGGGTCGGAAAATCAGGAGATGCCCCCGCCGCCGGTGTCAGCAGGAAAACAGGACGTGTGCCCCCGTCCACGGGTGCGGGCGCGCGCATGATTGCGGAAACGCGCCCCGATGCAAATCAATTCGTGTCCCGCCGATCCGCCGCAACAGCGGGATTTGTCCACTCGGCGCATGCCTCAGATCCAGTTCGGGGTGGAAGTTACCGGCTCGGATCCGTCGGCATACATGAACCCCCGGAAGAGCGTTTCCAGCCGCCACGCCGTCGCATACTTGCAGAATCCCGTATTCGAAAGATTGAAGCGCCGCACCAGTTCCAGCATCCAGGTCGGCGTGTCCCGCATGGCCTTCAGCTCGAATATGTAGCCCGGGAACGGCCGCCGCAGCCCGGTCTGCGAATCCATGGGCCGCCAGTACTTGAAGTCGGCCACCTCCTCCCCCGGCAGCCGCCACTCGCGCGTCGGACGGTAGCTCACGCGCCGGTCGAAGGTGATCCGCGCGTAGTCGTCGTTCGCCCCGAAGTAACTCTCCCGGATGTAGCGGATCAGCATCTTCGGCCGCGCCCCGATCCGGTTCGAAATCCGGCAGAATTCGATGAAATTGTTGTTCTCCTTCGGCGATTTGAGCATCGGAGCCAGTTCGGGATGCATCACGATGTCCGGCTTGAACTGCGCCCGCTTCATGCGCGCCCGGCTCTTCACGATGACCACCCCGATCTTGCGCTTCAGCTCGAAGAACACCGGATTCCCGGGATTACTGTCCGTTCCGTACGTCCGGATGCGCAGCTTGAACCGCGCAAAGGCCTTCCGTTCCTTCGCCAGCGCCAGATCCATGGTCGGCGTGTCCAGCTGCAGCGTCGTCGTGATGTATTCCGGAATCTCTCCCCTTCCATTCGGATCCGGGACGGTGAACGATTCCAGGTACTTCCGGATCTGCGGCACCAGGCGGGGATGAATGATGAACTTCTGCTCGAACCGTTCAATGACCTGATCCTTGGCGCCCTTCCGGCTCGGCCCAAGGGGCTGCCGACGCGGCAACGCGTCCGCGGGCGGCGTGGCCGCAGGCGGCTGCTCAGGGGTCTGTACTTCTGCCATGATGATTCTCAGTGATTCGACTTCCGGCAACGTCCATGCTGGCAGTCCACAGACTGCCACCACCCGGAAATCGTGACGAAAATGTTGCCTTGCGGCTGAAATGTCAATTCGCAACGACTGGAATGCCGCCCGCCCGGTGAACCGGGCATTAAGAGCCGGCAGAAACGAGGCACTTGTCCGGTTTCCGCGCTGCTGCCCGGAAAAAACCTCACTTTTTTCCCGGAGGACGAATTCCCCGGCATCGACGGACCGGAAACCGGGCTCGGGATGCCCGCCAATCCACCGTCACCCCTTGTTAACGGGTGCGAAAGGCATCTGAGCCGTCAGGACCATTGTAATTTCCATGCTTTTCGGGATTACGATTAATGGATTGTGCCGAATTTGCTGCCGAGTGCGGGTTGCGTGGTGCCTTGGGGTCAGCAGATAGTTGGTTCTGGCAGGGAAACTGCTGACGTTCCCGGCTCCTTTGTCCACCAACCCGCTGCACTCCATGACCAAACGACAACTCGTCCCGGCCGCCGCGGCCCTTTTTTCGGCTGTCACCGCTTCGGCTCAGGGCCTGCTGATTTCCCAGTACTACGAAGGCACCAGCAACAACAAGTTCATCGAACTCTGGAACCCCACGACCGCCGACATTCCTCTCGATGGGATCCGCCTGACGCTGTGGTTTAATGCCAACCGGGAAAACTGGAAGACCGGAACGGGATCGCCCGGGGCCAGCTTCAACCTGGGCTCGATTTCTCCGGGGATTGTCCTGAAGCCGGGACAGTTCCTGCTGCTGGCAAATCCGTCGGTGGCCGCTCCCCCGTATGCGGTTGCCAATGCGGACGCCAAACCTTCTGCCTCGGGGCAGCAGGTGATCAATTTCAACGGAGACGACTCCGTGGTGCTCTATTCCTCGGATGTTTACCTGCCGGAAAACGTGCTCGATGCCATCTCCCTGGCCGGGAACAACGGGGCGGACAAGACCTTCTACCGCCTCAGCACGGCGAAGGGCTGGACGGCCGACACGGGGAGTCAGTCCCTCGATTTCCCGGACGTCTGGGCAACGGACAAGACGCTCGCTGACGTCGCTTCGGCAACCCCGGCCGACCTCTGGTATCTGGCCTTTCAGCCCGACACGCTGCCCCCGGTTCTCGAGTCCTTCACGGTGGCCGGCGACCTCCCGAGCACCCCCACCCGCGGGGTCGTACTCAGCTACACCTCGAGCGGCGGGAATCCCCTGAGTTTCCGGGTCAGCGAAAACGCCGATTTCACCGGAGCGGAATGGCTGCCCTACGCCCCCTCGGCCCGCACGCTGCTTTCAGAAAACCCGGGCGTGAAGCGCCTCTACTTTCAGGTCCGCAACGATTCCGGACTCAGCGCGGTCCTCAGCGACGAGATTGCACTGACCTCCTTCGCGCCGGCATCATCCGCCGTGAAGATCACGCAGTACTACGAAGGGTTGGGCAATGCCAAGTTCCTTGAAATCACGAACACCGGGAGCACGGAAGCCGACCTCTCGGGCTGGACGCTCATGCGCTGGACGAATCAGAATGCGGAAGACTACAAATTTGCCGGTGCGTCGACCGGAACGCCAAGCCAGCCGATTCCGCTGACAGGACTGGTGGTTCCCGAGACCCTGACCGCGGTCCTTCCGGCCGGAGCCACCATTGTTCTGTCGAACAACATCAGCAACACGCCGCCCGGTGGAGCCCAGCCCGCCCTCGTCTCGGCCAATCTTTCCCATAACGGCGACGATTCCCTCGCCCTCTACAGCGGCCCGGTCGACCCGAACAACCTCGTCGATGTCATTGGCTTCACGGATCTTGGCAACGAAGGGGCCGACAAGTCCTTCGTGCGCACCGGTACCGGCCAGGGATTCAGCTTCGAGGCCACTTCCAATGTGACCGGATTCCCCGCGGTCTGGACGGAAACCGCCCTCGCCATTGTCGATGCCGCGCTGCCGGGCGAAAACACGCACCTCGGCACCTACCCCGGGGGCGGCCCCATCGGATACGACGCCTGGGCGGCTTCTGCCTTCCCCGCAGGAACCGACCCAGCCCTCACGGCCTTCGATGCCGATCCCGACAAAGACGGCGTTCCCAACGGAGCGGAGTATTACACCGCGGGCAATCCGCTCGTCGGATCGGCCGCCTTTTCCGCCGTCGCAGGCTCCGCCAGCCAACTCACGCTCACCTACCGCCGCGCCCGCAGCGCTCCGGGCGTGACCGCCTCATGGCAATGGTCACGCGACCTGCAATCATGGTACGCTTCCGGAGAATCGGCTCCGGACGGCTCTTCGGTTTTCTTCGGGGCGGCCCAGATTGTCGATGGAGGCGAACCAGGATTCGACACCGTGGCAACCACCGCGGAAATCTCGGGCAACCCGCCACGGGTTTACGTCCGGCTCAAGGTGACCCGTCCATGAAGTCCTGTCTCCTTGCTCTCGCGGCGGCGGCCGCCCTTCCGGGAGCCATCGCTCAGGAATCCGGCCTCGTGGCCGATGGGATTCCACCCATCACGGAAGCCGTGCGCACGTCGGCGGCTCCCTACATGGAATTCCGGACGGCGGCCTTTCTCGGCTGGCATCCGCAACGGAAGGAAATGCTCGTGGCCACCCGCTTCGCGGACACCCCGCAGCTTCACGCGGTCCGCTTCCCCGCGGGAGCCCGGAGACAGCTCACGTTTCTCCCCGAACCGATCCGCGGTGGCGGCTGGCAGCCGAAATCCGGCCAATCAATCGTTTTCGTTCAGGACGCCGGGGGCGGCGAAAACTACCAGTTCTTCCGGTTCGATCCGGTCAACGGACGCATCACCCGGCTCACCGATGGAAAATCGCGCCACACGGGGCTCCGCTGGGCTCACGATGGCTCACGGTTCGCCTACGCTTCCACGCAGCGCACCGGGAAGGACACCGATCTCTGGATCATGGATCCCGACGAACCCGGAAAGGCCCGCCTCGCCTGCGAATTGTCCGGCGGGGGCTGGGGCGTGACCGACTGGTCGCACGACGGCCAGTGGCTCGCCGTCGCCGAAATGATCTCGGCGAACGAAAGCCACCTCTGGCTCGTCAATGCGGCATCCGGCGAGCGCACGGCCCTCACGGACCGCTCTGCCGGAGCCGTCGCCCGCTCGGGTGCGCTCTTCTCACGGGATGGGGCCACGGTCTACTTCACCAGCGACGAAGGCAGCGACTTCCAGCATCTCGGCTCGTTCTCCCTCAAGGATCGCCGCTTTGTGGCGCTCACCAGGGACATCCCATGGAACATCGAGGAATTCACCCTCGACCCCGCCGGGAAAACCATAGCCTTCACCGCCAACGAAGACGGAGCCAGCCGACTCCGCTTCCTGTCCCTCGCCGACTCCCGCATTTCCCCGCCCGCGGACCTGCCGCTCGGCACCATCAGCGGACTGGAGTGGCATCCCGATGGATCCACCGTCGGTTTCACACTCTCGTCGGCCCAGTCCCCCGCCGATGCATGGTCGATTTCTCCCTCCGATGGCAAACTCACCCGCTGGACGGAAAGCGAAACGGGCGGACTCGACCCCGCACAGTTCCGGGATCCGGAAATCGTGCGCTGCAAAAGCTTTGATGGCACGCCCGTCTCCGGATTGCTGTACCGGCCCGACCCCGCCAGATTCCCCGGGCGTCGACCCACCCTTGTCACGATCCACGGGGGCCCGGAGGGGCAATCGCGCCCGGGCTTCCAGGGACGCAACAATTACTGGCTCAACGAACTCGGCGTGGCCCTGCTCTACCCCAATGTCCGCGGATCCGACGGCTACGGGAAGCGCTTCCTCGCCATGGACAATGGCTTCAAACGCAAGGATTCCGTCCGCGACATCGCCGCATTCCTCGACTTCATCGCCGCCGATCCCGCGCTCGACCCGGCCCGCACGGGAGTCACCGGAGGATCGTACGGTGGCTACATGACCCTCGCCTGTCTCATCGATTTCCCCGATCGCTTCAAGGCGGGCTGCGACATCGTCGGGATCTCCAACTTTCTGACCTTC
>JBIICE010000118.1:0-12977 GCA_044239025.1 Verrucomicrobiales bacterium | reverse complement strand
GGCCATGAGGTCTTCGAGTTTCATGTCCTTGCCCATGGCGTTCTGCATCTTCTGCTGATTTTCCTGATCGAGGGCTTCGAGATGAGCGCGCAGAGTGGCTGCCTGATCCGGGGAGAGGCCGACCATTTCCGTCAGTCGCTGGACCTGAGCATCGATGAAGCGGGCGACCATTTCCTTGCGCTGCGGTTCGAAGGCACTGCTGAGGGATTTGAGCAGGGGGCTGGCGTCCTTGAGGATCTTGCCGAGGTCGGGTTTGGCATCGGCGGAGGCGGACGATGCTTCGGCGGGTTGCTCTGCGTCCTTTTCCTTTTCCGCCTTGAGGGCGGCCAGTTCCTTCTCCAGTCGGGCGATGCGTTCCGACTCACCGCTTGCGGCAGCCTTGGGAACGGTGGTGTTGACGGGAACGGTGGTGGTCTGCTGCGCTTTTGCGCCGATCAGATAGTAGGTGCCGGCTCCGATGGCGGAACCGGCGAGGAGGCCTGCGATGAGACTGGATGCTTTCATGGAAGCTGAGGCGTTGTGAAGGTGAGGTTGTACGGGGCGATGGTCGGGAAGAGTGGTCAGATTGTTACAGCCGATCCGGCTGGGTCAAACGCGCACAAGCGGCGCGATGGTGGGCAGCGAGGGTGAGTTGCCCGGTTTTTGCGTAGAGGCTGGCGAGGTAACGGTGGGCCATGCGATTGCCGGGCTGCTGGACGAGCCCTGTTTCGAAGGCCCCGATGGCACGGGGGAAGTCGGCGGTCTTCGCGAGAATGGCACCGAGTCGGAAGTGGGCAGGGGGCAGCCAGTACTGAAGCTCAAGGGCACGGAGAACGGCATCCATGGCTTCGGTATCGCGATTCAGGCGGGTGAGGGCTCCGGCGAGGCCCGCGAGGGCTCCGGGGTTTTCCGGTTCGATGGAGAGCGCGCGTCTGAAGGCGGATTCGGCTTCCGACCATGAGCGGCGCTGGAGGAAGGCAGTCCCCTGCTGCTGATGCCATGCTGGGTCATGCTGAGCGGGAGGGATCCGTTCGAGGGCGGCGAGGGCCGCGGAAGGATTTCCGGAGAGCGTCAGGAGGTTCGCGCGCATCCGCAGCAGGGCGTCGGCCGCACCGGACTCGCCATCCAGAGAATCCAGCACGGCGGCTGCCTGATCGAGTTCCCCCGACATAAGAAGACACTGAGCCAGCTTCAGCTGGAATCGGGGGACACCGGGAAATTCCGCGGCGAGCTGGCGCGCGTCCGCGGTGGCGGAAGCGAACCGCGATCCCTCCGCAAGGGAGGAGATTCGGGCGAAGCGGATTTCGGCTTCAGCGTGTGCCGCCAGTTCGGCCTGAGAAACCTCGCGGGTGGAAACGTAGCCGAGGGCCGCCAGCTGGCGGAGCATTTCCGTCTGGACCGCGTTGTCACTGCCGCGTGATGGCTCCTCGGTCGCTGGACGGAGAAAATCCCACGTCGGGATGCGGGGAACGGGAGCGCTGTCCGTAAGGGCCGGAACGAGGACTTTTCCATGCATGTCCGCCCCTGCCGGCAGCCCAAAGAGCTGAAGGATCGTGGGGGTGACGTCGAGAATGGATGCCCCAGTAACGGATGCCCCGGGAACGATGCCGGGGCCGGCCGCCGCAAGGATTCCAAAGGGGCGGTGCCATTGGGCCATGGTGGCAGGGATCGAGGCATCCGGGCCCGGCCGATGCGGCCCGGTTTGAAAGCCGTGATCCGAGACCACGATGACCGTTGTGTCTGGTCCGGCGATCTGGAGGAGGCGGTGCAGCATCATGTCGTGCCATTCGCAGGCCATGGTGATGACCCCGGAGAACAGGGCTGCGTCGGCCGGATCGGTTCCCTCTCTGGCCGGCGGGTGAAAGGGCATGAAGGAGTGGCTGAATTCATCAAGAGCCCGGAAATACACACAGGCGAAGTCCCATGGCTTCGCAGCGAGGACATGGGTCGCGATGGCCTGCTGGCTGGCGGCCCGGGCCACGATGCCAGCCATTTCCGCGCATAGTCTCTGCGCGGATGGATGCTCATGCGGAAGGTCCGCGGCACCGTGCAGAAACGCGCGCAGGTCATCGCTCTGGATTTCCGATGGGTGAAGACGGAGTGCGGCGAGTTCAGGCGCCAGTGGCGGGGGGTGGACGCTGTCATCGGCGATCGGCCAGTCGAAGGGATCCGGCGAGCAGGGCGAGGCGAACAGGTCGCTGGTGCAGATGCCGTTCAGTGCTTCGGCCGGATGACTGGCAAACCAGCCGATGCAGTGAGTGCGCAGGCCATGGTGGGAAAGGATATTCCAGAGCGCGGCTCCCCTGCGGGTGGCGCTCCCGGTCGCCCGGACTCCTCCGGAATGCGGATCCGGCTCGATGAACCCGAGGACGCCATGCGCGAAAGGAAGTTTGCCGGTGATGGCGCTGGTCCACACGGCCGGGGAGAGGACTGGCTCAACCGAGGCAAGGTTTGCCCGGACGCCCCTTTGAATGATGGCAGCAAGAGTCGGCAGCCGTCCCTTTTGAAGGAGGGGGTTGAGAACCCGCCAGTCGGCGGAGTCCCAGCCGATGAGAAGAACCCGTCGGGCGGCAGTCATCCGGCGCGGTCCAGACGGCTCGTGCGGCGGCGGCGGCGGAGCCTCAGACCCGCAGCACCGAGTGCCAGAAGCCCGAGGGAGTCAGGCTCCGGAATGGCGCCGGCAGGGATGGGGGCACCGGAATCCTCATAGGCCCAGTCGATCACTTGTCCGTTTCCGCTGACCGCCGGCTGCAGCCGGGCCCATGCGTAGTAAGCCTGAGAGGAATCGCCACTGGAGTTTCCGGAGAACCGGAATCCAAGGATGCCGGAACTGCCCGCCGGGATCGCGACCTCTCCAAAAAATCCATTCGGCGAGAAAAGCGAGGCCGCTGTGATCGGAGTGCCGGACGCAAGGTCGGCAGCGGCTCCACCTGCGAGGACGACCGCGGTATTCGCATTCATGTAGATTCTGCTGCCCTGAGCGTACGGATTGACATCCCAACCGTCAGGGCGGCTGCCCTGCGACGATGAGAAAGGCCATTCGAAATCAAAGTAGAACCCTCCATTGACGCTGATGGGGAAGACCGGAGCGTTGCGCAGCCCGCTGTAGACAATGGCCGCCTCCCCTGGGACAGCAGAAGACGCGGCGGCGGCGGCGGCCGCCGCCAGCCGGAAATGAGCATCGAGTCGGGTACAGAGTGTCTGCATCAGAGATCGGTTAACTTACCGACGAGTCCGAGCATGCACCGAAACCCATGGAGCCGTCAATTCTCAATCGGGAGCGGTTCCGCGGACGGATTGACTCAAGGCAATGGGCTCCGATGGGCCCGGAGACGGCGGAGGAACGGCAGGGGTTGTCCCGTGACAAAAGGAGGTAACTTGTGATGACGTGCAGACCCGATCCCGGATGCGGTGGTTCTCCGGGAAGGGTCAGCGTGCGCTGCGGCATGCGGCCGGGCTCCCTTCGATGCGGCTGGTGCTGATTCTGCTGCTGGCAAGAACGGCCCTGCCCTGGGCGGAACCCCTGACCCGGGCAGCGGATCTGTCCGGGAGGGGCGGGGAACGGAGCGCTGAATCTACGGATTGCGGCGGCGGGCTTTGCCCGGGTTGGGGTGGTCGCTGCCCCAGAGGGGTTTGGCATTATCTTTGTCCCATGCGTCCCAGAGGGCCTGGAGTTCGCTGACTTTTTCCGGCTGGGAAGAGGCGAGGTCCTTTGATTCTCCGGGGTCGTCTGCCAGGTTGTAGAGTTTTGATGGGGAGATTCCGGGTGGCAGGCCATCGGCGGTGGTGTCGTAGCGGACGAGTTTCCAGGGACCTTTGCGGACCGCCATCTGCTGGCCGAAGCGCCAGAAGAGCGCGGCATGGGGAGGGGCGGACTGGTCGCTGGTGAAGTGAGGGATGAGGTTGGTTCCCTCGAGTTTCCAGCCGGGGGCCGGGGTGATCCCGGCCGCGGCGAGTGCGGTCGCGTGGACATCGGTCTGGACGACTGGTTCCGCATGGAGGGATGGTTTCAGGTGGCTGGGCCAGGCGATGAGGAAGGGGACGCGGATGCCGCCTTCGAGGGTGGTGCGTTTGCTGCCGCGGAGGGGCGCATTGCTGGCACCGTTCACGGTGACGCCACGCATGACCGGCCCGCCATTGTCGCTGAAGAAGGCGATGAGGGTATTGCTGGTGAGTTCTCTGGCGGCGAGCCTGGCACGGACCGAGCCGATGGCGTCGTCCATGGCCGAGAGCATGGCCGCATAGGTGCGGCGCTGGGGATCGCTGATGCCGGAGAACTTCCGCAGTCGTTCTTCCGTGGCGTGCATGGGAGTGTGCACCGCATTGAAGGACAGGCAGAGGAACCATGGATTGGCGGCGTGGCGGTCGATGAACGATTCCGCTTCGCGCGCGAAGGCGTCGGTGGTGTAGGAAATTTCGCTGACGGGTTCTGTTCCGCGGAAGATGCCATCCGGGCTGGAGTAGCTGTGGGCACCGCCGAGGAAGCCGTAGAATTCGTCGAAGCCGCGTTTGAGCGGGTGAAATTCCGGGGCGGCTCCGAGGTGCCATTTGCCGATGAGAGCCGTGCGGTACCCGGCGGATTTGAGCCGGTCGGCGAGCGTTTTTTCCGTGAGGGGGAGACCGCTCCGGGGACCGGAGGGATTGAATTCGTGACCGAAGCGCGTTTGGGCGCGTCCCGTGAGGAGGGCCGCGCGGGTGGGAGAGCAGTAGGGGCCGGTGACGTAGCCGTTGGTGCAGCGGACGCCCTCTCTGGCGAGGGCGTCGAGGTGCGGCGTGGGGATGTCAGTGCAGCCCTGAAAACCTGCGTCGGCGTAGCCCATGTCATCGGCGATGATGACGAGAATGTTGGGTTTGCGTGGTGGCTCCGCAGCGGGAGCCGGTGCGGCGAGCAGGCACGAGAGCGTGGCTGTGAGGCAGACGATCGGGAATTTCATCCCGGCCATCTTCAGGGAGACGCCTTTTCCTTGCCACTCCGCAAAGACGCGATTTTCCGGCGGATATCTTCGGTTTCGGCCACGCCATTTGGATGAAGTGGCTGTGGGGGGACGTGACGTTCGCGGGTGTAGCCCGTGTGATTCATCCAGAGGCCCCATTCCTTGCCGCGGAGGACATCAATCTGCTGGAAGAGCGGGGAACTGCGGATCAGATCCGGAGTTTCGGCGGGTGGGGTGATCCCGAAGGCCTTGAGGATGGTCGTGGCCATGAGGAGATGGCCGTCGTCGCCCGGGTGGACGTGGTCGGATGAGAACGGTGTGGAGCGCGCGCCGCGGGCTTGGCGCATGGCGGAGTGAAGGTCGATGACTTCGACTCCGGGTTCCCTGAGGGTGGTTTCCCATGCGGCGTACGCCGTGAGGACGGTGTCGTAGTTGCCGGGTTCCGTGCTGTCGTAGATGGGCGGGGTGACGAGGAAGAGTCTGGCGACCTTGGCCGCGCGGGTTTCCGTGATGAGACGCTGCACACCGTTGCGGAAGGCGGCGAAGCGGGATTCGTCGAGCGGCTGGAAGATGCCGTCGTTCATGCCGTAGCAGGCAATGATGGTCTCCGGTTTGGTTTTCCCGAGGACACGTGGGAGTCGCTCAAAGAGGCAGGGTCGGGGGAAAGCGCCGCCGGCGTGACCGTCTTCGCTGAGACCCGAGAGCGTCTCCGAGGCGAGGCCGAGGCTGAGGATCTGGAACGCTTTGTCCGGGTGGGTCTGGTGCAGGTAATGAGAGGTGAAGGAAACCCAGCCACCGGCCTGGGTGATGCTGTCGCCGAGGATGAGGACCCGTTTTCCGGCGAGGTCGTCGAGGGACCCGGCTGGCGCGATGAGCGGGAAGAAGAGGCAGAAGATGGCGGAGAGGAAAGATCGCATGGAAGGGGTCCCGGCGGGTGGTGAGGTTTGCGGCCGCGTGGATGGTGCGTGCGGCGGGAGAGGACGCGTCAGGAATCAGGGGATTTCAGGAGGCGCGCCGTCCGCGATCGGATCTTCGAGGAGACCTGTCCCAGTTCCTCGGCGAGCAGGTGAGCCCATGCGCCGATGTTTCCGGAGGAAGCACGGTAGTGTTCGAGTCGGGCGATGGTGAACGGGCGGGAGTAGGATTTCCGGTCAAAGGTGTTGGGTTTGCGGCCGCAGAAGTGGGCGATGCGCGGTCGGCGGATGTCATCAGGGAAGTGCCATCCGGCTCCCCTGCAGTCCGCGGCGAGTTCCTCCTTTCCGTTGTGGATCCACATGTCCTGGAGGTCGGAAATGGCGATCTTCAGTTCCCCTCTGCGGGCCATGGCATGAACGAGATAATTGACGAGGCCCATGTCGCCGAACTGGAAGGTTCCCGGGTTGGATTTCTCCCATGCGAGAGCCCTTGCGTAGTCCTTGTAAGGGATGGCGTGGCGTCGGGCTGCGAAGACGCCCGGGCAGAAGTACTGATTCTCCTGCCAGCAGAACTCCGGGTCGTAGGCGCGCAGTTTAGCCGGATCGAAGTAGTAGTGGCGGAGCCAGTCGGGGACGGTCTGGGATCCGGCAGGGATGGTGGCGTCGTTTTCCGAGCGGAAGATATGGAAATCGACGTCGCGGCGGATGAAGGGGATGGGGTTGCCCCACATGATGGCATCGGCGTCCAGCCAGACATAGAATTGGAAGGGGCCTTCCCACATGGGGATGTGTTTCGCGTGCAGGCTGCGGGCGGTGAGGGCCCTCATTTCGGCCGAGGGCACATCATCGACGCGGAGCGGGATGACGCCATACTGCCTGACGAGGTGGGAGACATCGAAGTCGCCATCCACTGTCAGGGCGATGGGGACATCGGGGCAGTAGTGCCGCATGCTGGCGAGGGTTGCCTGCGCCATGTGCACATCCCCCCGGTGGCATCCGGTTACGAGGCCGAAATCCGCGACAACATCCATGAGTGATTCATTTTGATGATGCTATGACAGAGGCTGATCCGGGACAACTGGATTCTGCGCTGGGCTGAGGGCCTGAGGTGTTGCGGGGTGGTGGCCACCGATGGCGGCGTGAAGTTTTGCGGGGATGCCGGCCGGGAACGCTTGTGAATGCGGGAGGATCTGCTTCTGTGGTCGGATGAAAGCCATGCTGATGCTGTTTTGCGGGGTGCTGCTGAGTTCGGTTTCTGCGGAGGTGCAGACCGCGGTCGTTCCGTATCGGGATGGGGATCAGCAACTGGAAGGGTACGTGGCGTGGGATGATGCGGTTAAGGGCGTGCGTCCCGCTGTGCTGGTGGTTCATGACTGGACGGGGCTGCAGGATTATGCGAGGCAGCGGGCGAAGATGCTGGCGGAACTGGGGTATGTGGCATTTGCGGCAGACATCTATGGGAAAGACATCCGTCCGGTTGATCCGAAGGAGTGTGCGGTTTGTTCCGGCAAGTACCGGAAGGATCTGCCGCTGCTGCGGCGGAGGGTACTGGCGGCGGTGAACCAGTTGAAGGCGCAACCGCAGGCCGATGCGGGGAAGCTCGGGGCCATCGGATACTGTTTCGGGGGGAGTTGTGTGCTGGAACTGGCGCGCAGCGGAGCGGACGTGCGCGGGGTGGTCAGTTTTCATGGGGGACTGAGCACGACGATGCCTGCGGAAGCCGGGGCGGTGCGGGCCAGGGTGCTGGTGTGCCATGGGGGAGCGGATGAGAAAGTGAACGCCGAGAAGCCGGCCTTTCTCGAGGAGATGAAGAAGGCCGGGGCGAAGATGGAATTGGTGACCTACGAAGGGGCGTTGCATGGGTTCACCAAGCCCGGTCCGGCTTATCAGGAGAAGGCGGATGTGGAATCCTGGGCGGCGATGAAGAAATTCTTCGGGGAGGTCTTTGCGGCGAAGCCGTGAGCATCACGATGCGATGGACCAACGGAGGGCGGGAGGTTTGCGCGTGAGGCTGCATCGGCATCTGGTATCGGCCGTGGTGGAGACTGTGGCGGGCATCCCGCATGGCAGTGGGCCGACCCTCGAGAGGGTGGTGGAGGGAGTGTGGCGCGCGCATCCGAAGTGGGGCTCGCGGGACCGGCGTTTTTTTGCAGGGCAGGTTTATGAAATGGTGAAGTGGCGGCGTTGGTATGGCTGGCTGGCGGGGGTCGGGCCGGATGGGCCTTGGCGCGTCGGAGATTACTGGAAGATGTGGGCGGTCTGCTGGCTTGCGATGGGGGGTGACGCGGATGGTTTCGGGGAGTTTCCGGAACTTGCCGGGGTGACGCGGGAGGAAGTGGAAGGGAGAAAGGCGCTGGCGGCACCTGCGGCGGTACGGGCGAGTTTTCCGGATTGGCTCTATGGGTTGGGAGAGGCCGAGCTGGGGACGGCATGGCCGGGAATCGTGGCGGCACTGAATGGTCAGGCATCGATTTTTCTGCGGGCCAACACGCTGCGGACGGATGCGCAGAGCCTTGTGGAGATTCTGAGGAAGGAAGGACTGGCGGTTGTGGCTGCGGGGGCCGACGCCCTGCGGTTGGAGCAGCGGGCCGTACTGGCGGGCAGTGCTGCCTTTCGGGCAGGATTATTTGAAGTGCAGGATGCGGGTTCTCAGAGGGTGGTTCCGATGCTGCGGGCAGAACCAGGCATGCTGGTGGTGGATGCCTGTGCGGGCGGCGGGGGGAAGACGCTGCAGCTTGCGGCCGTGATGAAGAACGAGGGGCGGATCATTGCCCAGGACGTGAGGTCCGAGGCGCTTGGAAGACTGCGGGACCGGGCCGTGCGTGCGGGAGCCGGCATCATCCGCACCGAAACGGTGGCATCGGATGAAGTGGTGCGGCGCCGTGCGGGCACGGCCGACCGTCTGCTGCTGGATGTGCCGTGCAGCGGGCTGGGAGTGCTGCGGCGTCAGCCGGACGCGCGCTGGCGGCTGACGGCGGAGGAACTCGACCGGCTTTGCCTGGTGCAGGCCGGGTTGCTGCGGGAGGCCAGCATCATGCTGAAGCCCGGCGGGCTGATGGTGTATGCGACGTGCAGCGTGCTGCCGCGCGAGAACGAGCGTCAGGTGGAATCATTCCTGCGCGAGCAGGGGGCACGCTGGGAGCTGGAGGAAAGCCGCCATTTTCTACCGGGCGGGGAAGGTGACGGTTTTTACGCGGCGCGGCTGCGGAGGCTGCCCTGAGCGATGCCTTCAGCCGGGAGGGTAGGCATCGAGAAGGCGCTGGAGTCGCTGCGCCAGTTCGTCCGGTTTGCGGGTTTCGCATTCCCAGATGACGGCGGGGTGCCAGCCTGTCTTGCGGAGCGCAGCCTGGTTGCGTTTGTCGCGTGCGGTATTTGCGGCGAATTTGGTCTGCCAGAAGTCGTGATTGCCCGATGGGGTGGACGCGAGCGGGCAGTGCCGGTGGCGGTGCCAGAAGCAACCGTGGACAAAGATGGCGAGGCGGCGTGGCCCGAGGCAGACGTCGGGTTTTCCGGGCAGATCGCGCCGGTGCAGCCGATAGCGCAGGCCCAGGGTGGTGAGGGCGCGGCGCACGGCCAGTTCCGGTGCCGTGTTGGCACTGCGGATGCGGGCCATGTTGGCCGACCGCTGGGCCGGGGTGAGGCGGTCGCGTGAGGTATGGGGTACGGATGGCCCCGGGGGGTCAGGCTTTGCTGCGGCTGCGGCTGCCATGGAATCGCTTGAGCAGTTCGGCACGGAGGGCATCAAGGCCAGAGCCGTCGAGCGCGGAGACTGGCAGGACCTTGATGCGGGGGAAGCGGGCCTTGATGGCTGCGAGGTTTTCCTGGGCCTCCGGGAGATCCGACTTGTTGGCGAGGATGAGCCACGGGCGTTTGGCGAGGTGTTCGTCGTAGAGGGAGATTTCCTTCCTGAGGATCGTGAGATCGCTGCAGGGGTCGCGGGCTTCACTGCCGGCGGCATCGACCACGAAGAGGAGGAGACTGCAGCGAAGGAGGTGGCGGAGGAATTCGTGGCCGAGCCCGACATTCTCGTGGGCTCCTTCGATGAGGCCGGGGATATCCGCGACGATGACGCGGCGGTATTCCGGGAATTCGACTACGCCGACCATGGGGTGCAGCGTGGTGAAGGGGTAGGCGGCGACCTTGGGTCGGGCAGCGCTCAGTCTGGTGAGGAGCGAGCTTTTGCCGGCGTTGGGAAACCCGACGAAGCCTGCGTCGGCGATCTGCCGGAGTTCGAGATAGAAATGACCTCCTTCGCCGGGAGTCCCTTCGGTGAACTCGTAGGGGACGCGGTGGGTGGGGGTTTTGAAGTTGTCATTGCCCTTTCCTCCGCGACCGCCGCGGCACAGCACGAATTCCTGGCCGAGTTCCGTGAGGTCGGCGACGAGTTCCAGTTCACCGCCGGCGTCGATGCGTTCCTTGAGGGAGCGTCTCACCTGGGAGGTTTCCTCGTCGGTATCGTCTTCGAGGAAATCGGAGGGAGCCTGGTCTGTCGTGGAGGGATCGGCGGAGCAGTCCCGGTAGACGAGGGTGCCCTGGGGAACAGGGACCACGAGGTCGCGTCCGCTTCTCCCGGTACGGAGGCGGTAGGCACCCTTGGCACCGTGTTCTGCCTTGAGGTTGGGGTTGTAGAAGAACTGGCGGAGGTTGTCGGTGTGGGGATCGACTTTGAGGATGATGTCGCCGCCCTTGCCGCCGTCGCCGCCGTCGGGGCCTCCGCGGGGGATGAATTTCTCACGGCGGAAGCTGACCGCTCCGTCGCCGCCGTCGCCGGCCTGGGCTTGGATGCGGATATGATCGATGAACATGGACTGGTGTGGGCGGTGGGGATGCGGTGGCGACCGGTCGGATCAGGCGGACTTGGGTCCGCGGGCGAGAGAGACGAGGCGCTTCACGGTGAAACTGATGGGCAGGAAGACGAGTTCGACCGTGCGGGCGAAGGCCCTGAGGATGGGGCGGAAGACGGCGAGGACCGGATTGATGAGGCGTTGGACGCCGCGGTTATTCGAGTAGAGGAAAGCGAAGAATGTGATGATGAGGATGCCGATGAACTTCTGCCATGATTCCACGTGGAGTTTCTCCCCGGGGTGGAGGAGGGGCCATGCTTCTTCACAAAGGAGGATGCAGCCGACGTAGCCGATGAGGATGAAGGCGGTTGGTTCGAGGATGGGGAAGCGCTGCAGGAGTTTGACGGCATGCGGGGCGATGAACTGGAGGGCGAGGATCGCGAAACCGACCCCTGCGTAGATGGGCCACATGATGAGGGAGCCGTCCGGTCGTTTTTCGCTGAGGCCGACGGCCGCGATGACGTTGTCGATGCTGAGGCTGAGGTCCATGAGGCCGATCTGGACAAGCACGGCGGCGAGGGAGACGGTGGTGGCGGCGGCTTTGACACCGGAGGACGTGCCATGATCCGCCCCGGTGGTGGTTTCGTGGGATTCGTGGCTTTCGGCGAGGTGGGAAGCCATCAGGTAGATGAGGTAGCCGGCCCCGAGCCAGCGGACCCAGGTATTGCTGATGAGCCAGGTGGCCGCGAGGAGGGCGAGGACACGGAAGACGTAGGCTCCGGCCATGCCGAGGCGGATGGCTTTTTTCTGTTCTGTCGGGGGCAGGTTGCGGGCGAGCGCGGCGATGCCGAGCACATTGTCCACGGAAAGGAGGCCTTCGATGAGGACAAGGCTGGCGATGACCGCGAGGCCGTCGAGGATTTCCTGATGTGTCATGGGAAAGTGAACGCCGCCGGAGGCAGCAGGAAGAAACGTCACCATGGGGCGCGCGTCTGCGGGCCGCCAGTGATAAAATCGGCGGAGTTTTGGAGGGGAGGGCGGTCAGGGTCCGCCGAACTGCTGGCGGTAGAGCGAATGGAAGGTGTTTTCTCCAGTGACTGGTGCGGATTCATTGACAAGCCGAGGCTGCACGGACGCCCACCATTGGTCGTAGGCGGCGGCGAGCCGGGAGACGGTTTCGGGTTGCTGGGCGGCGAGGTCGTGCTGTTCCGAGGGGTCGTGCTGGAGATCGTAGAGCTGCCATGCGGGGGATTGCTGGGTGGGGCGGATGAGTTTCCAGCGGGAGTCGCGTATGGCGCAGGTGGAGTATTTGGCGTCCTTGGCTCCGTTGCGTTTCCAGCGGCCCACATGGGTGACGAGGGTGCGGTCGGGCCACGGAGCCGAGGGGTTCTGGAGGAGGGGGACGAGGGACCGGCCCTCAATCTGGGCGCGGGCCTGAGGGGAAAGTTCGGCACCGCAGATTTCCGCGAGGGTAGGGAGGACATCGAGGTGGGCTGCGGGTGCGGAGACGGTCTGCGCGGGGAGAGTGCCGGGCCAGCGCCAGAAGGAAGCGGCGCGGATGCCGCCTTGCCATGGGGAGCCCTTGGATCCCCGGAGGCCGGCGTCATATGTCTTCAGGCCTGCGGTGCCGCCGTTGTCTGTGACGAAGAAAATGAGAGTGTCGCGTTCCCGGCCTGACTGGGCGAGCCATGCGAGGAGGCGGCCGACGTTGTCGTCGATGTTGGCGATCATGCCGAAGAACTTGGCGGTCTGTGCCGGTACCTTGTCGAGGTAGCGGGCCTCGTCACCGGGTTGGACGTGGAGAGGTGCGTGTGGTGCGTTGGTGGCGATGTGGGTGAAGAACGGCTCGGTGCGGGGAAGGGAATCCATCCAGGCGATGGCTTTTGAGAAGAAGACATCGGTGCAGTAGCCGGTGGTGCGGACGAAGGAGCCGTTGTGGAGGATTGTGGGATTGAAGTAGGAATTTCCGGGGGCGTCGCCGCAGGAGCCGGGGTAGGACTGGCCGATGCCGCCGGCTCCGTGGATGAACATTTCCCTGTAGCCACGTTTGGTGGGCCAGTAGTCCGGTTGGTCGCCGAGGTGCCATTTTCCGAAGATGCCGGTGGCGTATCCCGATGCTTTGAGGATTTCGGCGAGGGTGATGGCGTCCGGGGCGAGTCGTTCCCGTTCCTCGATGGTGTGGGTGACTCCGTTGCGGAATTCGTGGCGTCCGGTGAGGAGCGCTGCGCGGGTGGGGGCACAGGTGGGACTGACCTGGAAGTCTGTGAAGCGGGTGCCTTCGTTGTGGAGGCGGTCGAGGTTGGGCGTTTTGAGGATGGGGTTGCCGTGGCAGGAGAAGTCAGGCCAGCCCTGATCATCCGTGATGA
>JBIICE010000330.1:0-3239 GCA_044239025.1 Verrucomicrobiales bacterium | reverse complement strand
GCAGGGCGTCGGGCTTTTCCTTTTCAATGATCTTCTCCACCACCTCGGGCGTGATCGGCTCAATGTAGGTCCGGGCCGCAAACTCCGGATCCGTCATGATCGTGGCCGGATTCGAATTGATCAGCACTACCGTGTATCCTTCCTCCTTGAGCGCCTTGCAGGCCTGCACCCCGGAGTAGTCGAATTCACATCCCTGACCAATCACGATGGGACCGGAACCAATAACGAGAATCTTGTGGATCGAAGTGTCTTTGGGCATTGACGGAAGGGCAAAATTTCAGGGTCATGGCACCGGGGCGGCGGAGTGTAAAGAGGGAGTCTCTTCCATCCACATGACAGACCGCTCACAACCGCCCGCAGCAAGGCCACCCACCCCGGCGACAGACACCCCGCTTTCCACCCGTTCTGGCGGATCATGAAACGCGTCTTCCTCCCGCTCATTCTCTCCTGCCTGCCGCTGCACGCCGACTGGCCTCAGTGGCGCGGCCCGGATGGCCAGGGTCACGCCCCGGGTGCCGACCTGCCAACCGCATGGAGCGAAACGGAGGGCGTTGCCTGGCGCACGGATCTGCCCGGCCGCGGCTGGTCGTCTCCGGTCATCGCCGATGGGCAGATCTGGATGACGACGGCCATCGAAACGGCGGCCACGGAGGAGGAAACGAAGGAACGGCTGCGCACCAACACGGGCGACCAACCGCTCACGCTGCTCTCGAGTGTCGAACTGCGCGCGCTCTGCGTGGACGCGGCCACCGGGAAACTCCTGCACAATGTTGTCCTGCTGACCCGCAAGGACCCGCAGTGGGTCCACCAGCTCAACAGCTACGCCTCACCCACCCCGGTCCTCGCCGACGGTCACCTTTTCTGCCACTTCGGCAGTCTCGGCTCGGCCTGCCTCCGCACCCGCGACGCATCGCTCGTCTGGACCCGCGCCGACGCGGAACTCGAGGTCATGCACGAGAATGGCCCGGGCTCGACCCCGGTCGTCCACGGAAATCTGATGATTTTCCACCTCGATGGCAGCGACCGCCAGTTCATTGCGGCCCTCGACACGGCCACCGGCAAAACCGCATGGAAGACGGAACGCTCGGGCTCGATGCACGACAATCCACAGCTGCGCAAAAGCTACGGCACCCCGCTGGTAGTGGAGGCGTCCGGCCGCACCCAGCTGCTTTCGCCGGGTTCGAACTGGCTCTACAGCTACGACCCCCTCACCGGAAAGGAACTCTGGAAGTATCCCTTCGGCGAACTGGGCTTCAGCATCACGCCCCGCCCGGTCTTCCATGATGGCGTGGTCTACTTCGCCACCGGCTTCGGCCGCAGCCGCCTCATCGCCCTGCGCATCAGTTCGGGCACCCCGGAACTGCTGTGGACCTTCGACAAGGGCGCGCCCACCCAGCCGTCCCCGGTGCTCGCCAATGGGCTGCTCTACTTCGCCAATGACGGTGGCATGGTCACCTGCGTGGATGCCGAAGACGGATCGGAAGTCTTCCGCGAACGCCTCGGCGAACCCTTCAGCGCCAGTCCCATGGCCCACGGCAACCGCATCTACTTCCCCGGCCGCGAGGGCACGACCTACATCCTCAGACAAGGCCGCCAGTTCGAGAAAATCGCCTCGCCAAAACTCGCCGGGCGCCACTTCGCAAGTTTCGCCGCGGACGGCTCCAGGCTCATCATCCGCACGGACAAGGCACTCTATGCCATCCGCAGCCCGCAGCCCGCCCCCTGAAGCCATCCCTGCGGATTCCTGATCAAACCAGCACGTCCCTTCCGTTTCTTTACCATGCAAACTCTGGATCAGATGCGCCGCCGCGCCTTCCTGCAGCGACTCGGCCTCGGCTCGCTGGCGCTCGGCACCCTCCTCCGCCCGGACGTTCTCCCCGCGGCCGATTCCCCGTCGCGCTGGACCGGCATTCTCCCGCAGACCCATTTCCCACCAAAGGCGAAACGCGTCATCTGGCTCACCATGGCCGGTGGTCCCTCCCACCTCGAAACGTTCGACCACAAACCGAAACTCGCCCAACTCCACGGCCAGAACATGCCGGAGTCGTTCACGAAGGGCCAGCAGCTCGCGCAGCTCCAGGGGCAGCAGCTCAAATGCTTCGGCCCTCAGTGGGGCTTCAGGCGATTCGGAAAATCAGGCGCGGAAATCTGCGAACTCTTCCCCCACATCGGCTCGGTCGTGGATGACATCGCCATCATCCGCAGCATGCACACGGATGCCATCAATCACGACCCCGCCCACTGCTTCATCAACACGGGATCGGCCATCCCGGGCCGACCGAGCATGGGCTCATGGCTCACCTACGGCCTCGGCACGGACGCGGAAGACCTCCCGGGCTTCGTGGTCCTCACCTCCCTCGGCCGCGGCGGCCAGAATCAGCCGATCGCGGCCCGCCAATGGTCGTCCGGATTCCTCCCCAGCCGCTTTCAGGGAGTCCACCTCCGCTCCAAGGGCGACGCCGTCCTGTACCTCAGCAACCCTCCCGGCTATTCCCGCGATCTCCAGAACGATGTCGTCAGCGCCGTCGGCTCCCTCAATGCGGAACACGACCGCACGGTCCAGGATCCGGAAATCGCCACGCGCATCGCCCAGTACGAAATGGCCTTCCGCATGCAGGCCAGCGTCCCCGGCCTCATGGACATGGCCGCGGAACCCGCCCACATCCGCGAACTCTATGGCTGCACGCCCGGCGATGGTTCCTTCGCTTCCAATTGCCTCGTCGCCCGCCGCCTCGCGGAACGCGGCGTCCGCTTCATCCAGCTCTACCACAAGGACTGGGACCACCACGGCGGCGTCAAGGACGGCGTCCGCCTCAAATCGGAGGAAATCGACCGCGCCTGCATGGCGCTCATCACCGACCTCAAACAGCGCGGGATGTTCGAGGATACCCTCATCGTCTTCGCCGGCGAATTCGGCCGCACTCCCATGAGCCAGGGCGACGGACGCGACCACCACATGCTCGCCTATTCCATCTGGATGGCCGGCGGTGGCATCAAGGGCGGCGTCCAATGGGGATCGACCGACGAACTCGGCTACAAACCAGCCGAAAATCCCGTCCACGTCCACGACGTCCATGCCACCATGCTGAAACTCCTCGGCATCGAGCACACCAAGCTCACCTACCGTTTCCAGGGCCGCGATTACCGTCTCACCGACGTCTTCGGCAAGGTCGTCAGCGGCATCCTCGCCTGAATCGCCGGGCCCTGCGATGCCCGGAGCCATCCTCCTGCTGCGGGCA
>JBIICE010000117.1:0-13034 GCA_044239025.1 Verrucomicrobiales bacterium | reverse complement strand
CGGGCATTGCAGTGCCTACCTCTCGGAATCCATCGTGCCCTGCATCCTCTGCTTGTCCTGCAAGGCGACAACGGCAGCCCCTTGAAGGCCGGTCGTGTCCGCGCCCTCATGCACGTCCTCGGCATCACGCCATCCCATTCCCGCCCCCGGGTGAGCAACGAAAATCCGCATGCCGAATCGCTCTTCCGGACCCTCAAGTACCATCCTTCCCTGCCTGCCGCAGGCTTCGCCTTCCTCGACGACGCCCGCGCATGGACCCACCGCTTCGTCCAGTGGTACCATCACAAACACCTGCACAGCTCCCTGCGCTTCGTGACCCCGGCTCAGAAGCACGCCGGAGAAGACACCGTCATCCTTGCCTAGCGTGCGGGAGTGTACCGCGCCGCAAAGGAGCGTCATCCGGAGCGCTGGAACGGCCGCCGCACCCGCAACTGGTCCCCGGTCCGCCCCACCACCCTCAACCCAGTTTCCCAGCGCTCCCTCGAGCCAATCGCCAAACGCGTCGCGTGATCAATCCGCATGAAAAAACGGACAACTAGCTTGACCTTTGTCGCTCACAAGGAACGAGGTCGTCAATTGCCTGCCGCTCGGCAAGGTTGAGTCCGTCCTCCAGGCCAAACGCCGGCGCTGATTCTGCGGTGGTGCGCGGATCCTTCAGGGCAAAGCCGCCACGCGCTGTCCGAGGCTTCGTTCCACTGCCTGCCGGGCAAGGGCATCGTCCTCCGGCAGTTCCTTCAGTCCACAGACGCTGCGCAGCCAGAAGACCGCTTCCGCGTGCCGTGGATGATCGGCAGCATCGGCAATCGTGAGCATGCCCGCGGCGGTTGTGCCCAGCGGGCGCCGCCGGAGGTCGGTCATCAGAACAGTGTGGCTCTCGCCGGGAAGGTGGCGGTTGCGCAGCAGGGGAGCGATGATGGCCGCGTAGGCACTGTCTTCCGTGATCTCGCACAACCGGCGGAGCGCCTCGAGGCGGATCTCCTCGGCCACGGGAGCTCTGACCATGGCCAGCAGAGATGCGGGGTCGCTGACGGCCTCCGAGGGAGCCATTTCCCGGGGGAATGATGGCACGGCTGGAAGCTGCGGGGCTGCTACGGCGTCCGCACCATGCCACCATTCGATATGCTGAACCGACTCTTTGCCCGGGTCGCCTGACGGGTCTTTTGCTGCGCTCCGCGATGCCGTGGCATGGCTGGGAGCAGGGCCGGGCGATCCGTGCAGCCGTGGCGTCGCGTCGTCGTGAGGACTGCGCAGCAAACGCCAGACCATGAAACCTGCGGTTGAGGTCATCAGCAGCGCCACCCCTTGAATGAACCGCTGCCTGCCACTGTATGATCCGGGAATTCCAGCCTTCACGGCATAGCGATGCTCCCGGATGCTGACCGCAGCAAGATTCCGTCGGTCACGAATTACCCGTGGGGTCATGCTGGGCATGCGACAAATCCGACAGTGGCAATTCCGCCAGATAAGGGGCCGCTAACAGCAGGGCGGCCCGGCATTCCGGCCCGGCGCAACATTCGCGTCACACTGGGTAGCCGCAACGCAGGGCGATAAGGTCACCGGGGAAGTTTTGCCGGATCCGCCTGCTCCTGAGATGTTCGCAGCAGTCCGTCCATCTGCTGCCCATGAACAGGAAACCAACTGCCCCGATGCCGATCAAGCCCGCACCAGTCCTCATCGCCCTGCCGTGGGCAATACTGTGCGCCACTGCGCTGCCAATGGCGGCCGCTCCCTTCACTGCCGGGAATGTCGTGGTCTACCGGGGCGGAGTCGGCGCACCGGCAGGGTCGCCCGGCAGTCTCGCCACGGCGACCGGGACTTCCCTTGGCGCTCCAGTGTTTCTGGACGAATTCAGTCCGGCGGGAACGCTGGTGCAGTCGGTGGCGCTTCCGGTGTCGGCCGCCGGGGCCCAGAAAGCACTCGTGGTGAGCGGCACTTCGACCTCGGAGGGATTGCTGACCAGATCGCGCAACGGTCGCTGGCTGGCGGTTCCGGGGTATGGTGCCGAACCCGGCTCCACGGGATTGTCGGGAACAGCCGGCAGCGCAGTGCCCCGCGTGCTCGGACGCATCGATCACAGCGGGGTCATCGATACTTCCTTTGCCCTGGCCGACTTCTCGACTGGGAACAATCCGCGCTGCGTCTACACGACGGACGGCGAGGACTTCTGGATGTGCGGTGGAGCCGGCGGGGTCCGTTACGCCCGCTACGGAACCAGCAGTTCCGTTCAGTTGAGCACCACGCTCGCCAATGTCCGGGCGCTTACTGTTTCGGGCGGACAACTCTACGCTTCGACCGGTTCGGGCACTTCCATCAGGATCGGATCTGTCGGGACCGGGACCCCCACCACGGCAGGGAACACCATCGGCAATCTTCCGGGCTACCCGACGGTTGGAGGCCCCTTCCAATTCCTGCTCGCCGATCTGAACCCTGCGGAACCGGGCGATGACACGCTCTACGTGGCCGATGACACCAATACCGCGGGCACCGGAGGCATCCGGAAATTCTGCCGTCTCGCTGGCACGTGGACGGCTCAGGGGATTGCCGGAACGGCCGCAGACAGTTACCGCGGACTCACGGGCTGGACCGACGGGGCCGCAGTGCAGTTGTATGCGGTGCGCAAAGGCGGCAGCACCGCGGCCGGAGGGGGAGAACTCGTGGCGCTGCGCGACGACTCCGGCTACGGGGCTCCCATCACGGGGTCGCCGACCTTGCTGGCAACGGCTCCAGCCAATACCGTCTTCCGCGGCGTGTCACCCGCTCCGCTGGCCGCTCCCGATCTCGTCATCGGAGTCAACGGCCCCGCCAGCGCGAATGTCGGCACGCCTTTCCAGTATCAGGTGTCCGTGACCAATCAGGGAAGCACTCCCGCTGCAGGGATCGAAGGAACGCTTACCTTGCCGCAGGGTGTGACCTTCGTCTCCGCGAGCGCTCCCGGATTCACCGTCGAAGCAGCCGGCCAGTTGATCGCCTTCCGCGATGGCGCGCTCGGAGCCGCGGCCACTGCCGTTCTCGCCGTCACCGTGGCACCGGACGAACCCGGAACGTTCGTCCTGCCCGCATGGGCGGCCCGTGTGGATTCCGCCGGAACCATCAGCGAAGTCGACGAGGGCAATAATCAGTCGCCGCTTCCTGTGACGACCCTCGCCTCGCTGACCCCGGACCTGACAGTCAGCCTGAGCGCCCCGGCCCAGGCCGTGGCCGGTGAACCTTTTGATTACACGATCACCCTCGCCAATGGCGGACTGGGTGCGGCCGAGAATACGGAACTCCGCTGCAGTCTTCCCGAGGGGCTCGCGTTCCAGTCGGCCAGCGGAGTCGGTTTCAACGCGACACATGCCTCCGGAACCGTCACCTTCTCCGGCGGCACCGTTCCGGCAGCCGCTTCGGTCGTGCTGCGCATCACGGTGGTGGCTTCGCCGGCGGTGCCGACACCATGGACGATCCCGGTCGGTGCCTTCGTGGCCGACCCAGCCAACCTCATCCAGGAAATCAGCGAGACCAACAATGCCAATCAGCAGGCGGTCACCACCCTCGTCAGGCTGTTCCCACTTCCCGCCGTGACGCCCGATGGAGGCTACACGACCCCCACGAACCAACCGCTCGCCGTTCCGGCCGCGGCGGGCCTGCTCGTGAATGATCCCGTACCACTGCAGATCGTGGCCCATTCCAATCCGGCCCACGGAACCGTCACGGTGCAGCCTGATGGATCGTTCCGCTATCTTCCGGCCCCGGGATACGCCGGGCCCGACAGCTTCACCTACACCGTCACGGATGCGCTTCGTGCCTACCCTCTTGCGGTCGGGCCGCTCGGCACGGTCAATGGCTCGGTCATCGGCGGGGACGGCTACGGCAGCGCACTGGTGCCCGTGCCGGGATCGGAGAATGAATTCTACGGGCTGACCGACCGTGGCCCCAATGTCGATGGACTCAGCGATACCGCGAAGATTTTCCCGATTCCTGCGTACCAGCCGGCCCTGGCCCGCTTCCGCCTCGCAGGCGGTGCCGCGGAAATGGTTGGTGAACCGATCCGGCTCACCACGGCAGCCGGAACTCCCTTCCACGGACGCTTCAATTCCGCCAATCCGGGTCTCGACGAGGGATTCGACGCAGCCGGAGTGAGAATCGCTCCGGACCCCGATGGCATTGATCCGGAGGGCCTTGCCTTCATGCCTGATGGCACGTTCTGGATTTCCGATGAATATGGACCCTTCCTCGTGCAGTTCGACGCCGCCGGCCGGGAACTGCGGACGCTTTCTCCCTTCAATGGCGGTCTCCCGGTGGAGTTGGCGAAGCGGCGTGCGAACCGTGGCATGGAAGGCCTCACGGTTACGCCCGATGGGTCGCTCCTCGTCGGCATCATGCAGTCGGCTCTCGAACAGCCGGACAATGTGACCGGTGACCCGCCGGCCGTCGCCGACCCGACCCTCGTGGCTCCGCTGCGCATCGTCACTGTCAATCCGACCACGGGCGAGGTCCGCGAATTCCTCTACCTCCTCGACAACCCGAACACTGGAAACAAAAATGTGGTCAGCGAAATCTGGGCGCTCTCAGCGACGACTTTCCTGATCGATGAACGGGATAACGGATTCCCGCCGACCGCATCGAAGAAGGTTTACCTGATCGATATCTCCGGAGCCACCGATGTCGGGCCGCTCAGCACCGTCCCGGGTTCGGTGTACGAAGGCAGCGGCGACCGCCGTGGCCTTCTCCTGAACGGGAAATCCATCGAAGCCACGGTCGGCACCCGCGGAACTGCCGATGCCAGCGCGGTACTGGCCGCAGCCGGTATTGCTCCAGTGACCAAGTCGCTTTACTTCGATCTCGGAGCGACCCTGCTCAGTCTCAATCCAGCGGGCCGGTTCTTCGCGCACGACAAGATCGAGGGCCTCGCTCTCAGCCGCGATGGAAACCGTCTCGCGATCATCAACGACAGCGATTTCGGCATCGATGCCCTGTCGAATGGAGCACCCCCGTTCACCTTCCGGACCAAGGTCTCACCGGCCCTGCCGGGCGTCCGTGAGCGCAGCGAAATTCTCATGGTCGACCGCAGCCGTCTCCCCGCTGCCACTGCTGTCGGCACGGTCTCGCTCACGGTGACACCGGCCGCCGATCTGGCGGTTTTCAATGGTCCCGACAGCACTTCCCCGGCGCTGGCGGATGGACAGAGCGACCCGGTCAGCTGGGGAAATGTAAAGCAACTGACCACGGTGACGCGCAGCTTCACGCTTCTCAACAATGGCAGTGAGGCACTCACGGGTATCGCAGCCCTCCTTGAGGGCCCGGGGGTCGCCGCATTCCAGATCACGACCGCACCGGCCGCCACCCTTGCACCGGGTGAATCCACGGTCATGACGATCGCCTTCGATGGCAGCACCCTCGGCGAATACAGTGCCGCTCTGCTCATCAGCAGCAGCGATGCCGACGAATCACCATTCGATCTGAATCTTGCGGCTTCCGTCGTGCCGAACGCGGACCTCGCCTCCCTCGTGGTGGCTCCGGCGGGCCTCGCCCCGGCCTTCACGGCCTCCCGCACGGCATACTTTGCGAGTTTCCCGCCGTCAGTCAGCAGTGCCACTTTCACGGCGTCCCCATGGGATCCGTCCGCCACCATGGAAATCCGCTCGGGCACCGGAACGTTCAGTCCGCTTGCCACGGGTACCGCCAGCGCACCTTTCTCCCTGAAGGCCGGATTCCAGACAGTGCAGATCCGTGTCACGGCACCCGGCAGTGCGGTCACCACCACCTACAGCATCTCAGTAAACCGAGCGCCCGATCTGTTCACTTCAACGGTCCGCGATGTCATGCTGCCGAATCAGCGGACGTGGCCGGCTGCGGGCGTCAGTCTCGGAGGTACCCGGTTCATCAATCTCGGACTCCAGGGCGTCGGCCGCGTTCCCGCGGCGAGCACGGACCCGGCCACCGGCGAAACGCTGGGGTCGCTCTCCGATTTCCAGGTCACTGGCTTCGAGCGCCTGCCGGACGGGAGTTATGCGGGCACCATGGAGACGCTCCCTGACCGTGGCTACAATACCACCATCGTGAATCCTGCGCCGGCTCCCGCCACGGTGATTTTCTCGAACTACGCCGCCCGCATCAACACATTCCAGTTCACGTTCCGGCCCTTCCCGGGCGACACGGCCACCGCAGCCCAGGACCAGATCCAGATGAGTTTCACTGGTTCGACCCGCTTCCGTTATGACCACGACGGGAAGCCGGAGACCGCCCCCATCTTTACGACTGGGCTCGTGGCCGATGGATCCGCGGAACTCTTCGGAACGCTCGTCCCCGTCGTCACCGGCGAGACCACCCAGAGCGATGGCACGTTCCGCAACCGCCTCACGCTCGACACGGAAGGTCTTGTCCTCGACCCACGACCGGGCAAAGCCGGCTCAGGCTGGGTCAGCGATGAGTACGGTGCCTACATCTACCACTTCAATGCGGACAAAGTGATCGATGGCCAGCTGCGGCTGCCGAAGGCTCTCATCCCGCACGCTCCGGTTGGCACCGTGAACTTCAAGGCCGACCCGCCCGTCAGTGGCCGCCGCATCAATCAGGGCATGGAGGGACTCGCGATCAGCCCGGATGGCAGCCGTCTCTTCGGTCTTCTCCAGAGCGCGACCCTTCAGGATTCAGGCAGTGGCAATCAGGGCCGTACCAATGCGCGCCTCGTTGTCTTCGACATCACCGGATCGGACATCCCGGACGATCCTGTCGCCCAGTACGTCATGCAGCTGCCGAGGGTGGATTCGGACGGCAGCCTCAATCCAGGGGTCGACCGGACCGCGGCCCAGAGCGCCATCGTGGCGCTCAATCAGCACCAGTTGCTCGTGCTCTCCCGCGATGGCAACGGGCGCGGTGCTGCCGGAGCGCCTGTCTTCAAATCCATCCTGCTCGCCGAACTCAATGGAGCCACGAACTTCGATGGGCTTTACGACGGGGAAGGCGCTGCCGGAGACCTCACTTCCTCGGGCGATGTCCTCAAGCCGGGGATCACGCCACTCACATGGACCGAAGCGCTCAATATGCTCGGGGGCCTCGGCTCCTCCGCGCCGGAACTCTCCCGCTTCGGGCTCAATCAGAATGAAGCGCCCGGTGACATCAATTCGCTCTCGGAGAAATGGGAAGCGCTCGCACTCGTCCCGGCGTCCGACCCTTCGGCTCCCGACGATTATTTCCTCTTCGTCGGAAACGACAACGACTTCAACACGCGGACTGTGCGCTACTATGATGCCGCCGGTGTGCTCCAGAGCTTTGATACCGGCATCGAGAATGACACCATGGTGCTGGCCTACCGCGTCCGGCTCATCAATCTCCCGGACCCACGGGTCTTCGCGGGAAGCTCGGCGGAGGCTCCCGTCATCAGTGATGGTCAGGCCACCCCGGTGAGCGCAGGCTCCGTGAACACGGGCGGCACGGTGGTCACTTCATACACCATTGAAAACAGCGGCAGCGCGCCACTCACCTTCGGTTCCCCGGCCGTCATCATCGATGGCCCGCATGCGGCTGACTTCACGCCCGTCGGTCTGCCAGCCGACGGTATGGTCCTCGCCCCGGGGGCTGCCGTAACTTTCTCGATCCGCAGCACGCCGTCAGCGAATGGTCAGCGCAATGCCAATATCCGCATCTTCTCGGATACCCCAGGCGACAAGGCGGAGTACAGCTTCGGGATCCGCGCGTTCGGAAATGTTCCCCCCACTGCGCCCGATCAGGAATTTGTCCGCGGTCCCGGGATCTCGCTCAAGATCCCAAGGGCGGACCTGCTGGCGGCCTGCACCGACAGCGATGGCGGCACCCTCCGGATCATCAGCTTCTCCGCGGGGAGCAGTGATGCAGTCATCACCGAGACCGCGACCCACCTGCTCTATTCCTCGTCTGGCAACACCGATGATACCGTAGCCTACACCATCACCGATGGTCAGGGCGGCACAGCGAGTGGCACCATCCGCATCCGCATCATTCCCCTCACGGGAAGCATCCGCAGCACGGAATTCGTGCCCGGTCCGGATGGCGGACTCCGGGCCGATTTCGCGGGCATCCCGGGCTTCCGCTACACCATCGAACGATCCACCGACCTCTCGGCATGGAGTGCGCTCAAATCCGTGACGGCACCGGCCAATGGCCTGTTCTCCATTCTCGATGCCGAGGCACTTCCCAGCGCCTTCTACCGCCTCCGGTACGACCCCTGACCCCCGTCAAATGCCAACTCCCACTCTCTCCGTGCCCATGAAAACAAGGACCGTCTTCCTCGCTGCGGCCTCACTGCTGCTCGCCGCTGCGCCCAGCCCATCCGCCGTCTATTCGCTGCAGTGGAGCAGTGGCTTCTCCTCATCCCTGATCCCCGACGGGAACCCAACCGGATGGAGCGATACGCGCAGCGTCGGCATTCCGTCCGATGAGATCATCACCGACGTCAATGTTCAGCTGCAGCTCCGCGGGGGATGGAATGGCGATCTCTATGTGATCCTGACACATACCGGTTCCCCTAATGCTGCCGTGCTTCTCAACCGTCCCGGCCGCACCGCCGCCCAGCCCTTCGGTTACGATGATGCTGTGCTCGCCATCACCCTCGATGACGCGGCACCCCGCGGCGACGTCCACTTCTACCGTTCCCAGCCGGGCTTCCCTTCGTCCATCACTGGAAATAATGCATGGCAACCGGATGGCCGGTCGGTTTCCCCCCTGCTCGTTGACGGCACGGAACCAAGGTCCGCCATGCTGGCGGGATTCAACGGCACCATGCCCTCGGATGGCAAATGGACGCTGTTCGCGTCGGATCTCTCCTCCGGTGCCCAGGCCGAGGTGATCGGATGGGGTCTCACCATCACTACCATTCCGGAACCTTCCGCCGCAGCCCTCGCGCTCGCAGTCTGCCCGCTGCTGCTGCGCCGCCGCAGAGTCTGACAGCGGAAGGCGCTGCGGCCGCTCAACGCGCCGCTGCCGGACTGCCTTCCGGCTGGAGCTTCCCGCGGATCGCCTCCGCAAGGCCATCGCCCTCCATGGCCGATGCCTCGCCCAGATGAAATTCGAGGCCATCAGCGGCTGCCGCCTGCAACGGGTGGCCGCTGCGCTGCCGAATCTCGGACCAGAGTGGCAGAAGGATGTCCAGCGGCCGATCGTAGGCATTCAGCGAAAGTACTTCGAGCGCCTCAGGCTTGATATCCCCGCTGATCAGCAGTGGCTGCAGGTGCTCGCGGTAGTCGCGATGCTTCACGATGTAAATGGCCCGCTGTGCCGCTGCCGCTGCGTCCGGACCGGCTGACTCACGCATCATCACCCCAAGCACCTTCATCTTGCCCGCCAGATCCATGGGCCCATCGGCCAGCTGGTTCAGCTCGGACCGTGTCGCGGGTAGCTTGAACGGAGCCGCAGGTGCCGTCGCTGTGGCCGCCGGTCCGGTGACAGCGGCGGGGCGCGGGGTGCCGTCGGGCTCCCCGGAAAGTGGCGCGGGTTCCACCGGGTCCGCAGGTGCTGTGGGCATGGGCTGCGCTCCGGCCATCGGCCATCGGTTGGACTCAGCGCCGCCCGAGGAAAGGTAGATCACAAGGGCGGTGCATCCGGCGACGGCAAGAAGAACAGTGGTCTGGCGATTCATGAGGCGACGCCATCCCACGCATGGTCACTCCGGGCAAGCCGCGCCATGTGACATTTTCGCATAATAAACAAAAATGTCACGGAAATGAACCTTGTAGCGCATAAAAGCTGTCATCATGGCGAATCCGTCACTGTCGTTTTCTTCACCGTCAGCGGGTGGCCAGCCCGCTGCCGGTGATCTATCAGGGAAGTGCCGTCGCACGACGGTATATCGTTCTATAAAAACACAACATCACACCTCACGAACCGATGAATAAAAAGACAAACTGCCTGGCCACCGTGGTGGCGCTGGCCGGTACTGTAGCTTCCGCCGGAGCCCAGGTATTCACCAACGTTGATGCCTACGCCATACCCACATGGCACAGTCCCTATGCTGTCGAACCAATCCTCAGTGCGGCGGACCGCGTGCCCCGCACCAGCAATCCCCAGGCGTCCTTCCAGATGGTGGGGATTCCCGATGGGCTCGGTATCTATCAGGTGAATCAGTACACCGCCCGCATTCTCATGAATCATGAGTTCAGCGGATCGGCCCTCAGCCGCCCAGTCATCGGCGAATCCCGCATCAAAGGTGCCTTCGTCAGCTCGTTCCTGATCGACCGCCAGCGCCGCGGTGTCGTCTCCGGCGACCTCGCCTTCACCGATGTCTATGTGGAAGGCAATTACTTCGGACCGATCGCCCGCGAGGACAACTCAACTCCGGCGTTTGCCCGCTTCTGTTCGGGAGCGGTCGCCGGTGCCCGCGAGGGTTTCGACCGGTGGATCTACTTCGCAGGAGAAGAGTCCGAATCCGGCACGTTCGATCCCCGCGGCGGCTCGGCCGTGGCGGTTTTTGACGGCCGGGCACACGTGCTTCCCGGCATGGGTCACCTTCCATGGGAAAACCTCCTGCCGATGCCCCGCGTCGACACGGGGCTTTATGCCAACAAGACGGTGATTATGCTGATGGAAGACGGTCCGGCCTCCGCTCCCTACTGTGGCATGTTCATGTACGTCGGCACGAAGAACCGCAAGAGCACCAATCCGCTCGAGCGGAACGGACTTGTCGGGGGCCAGTTCTATGTCCTCCGGAGCCTTGATGAAGACTATAACAGCGAGCCTGACTTCTACGGTGAGGGTAGTGCCGTGCAGTGCGAGTGGGTCCGCATCCCCAACGCAGGAGCCAAGACCTATGAAGAACTGAAGAATGCCGCGGTCGCCCAGGACTTCTTCCGCTTCAGTCGCCCGGAAGACGGTGCATGGAGCAAGACGGACAAGTTCTCGTACTACTTCCTGACCACCGGTGGCGACACGGCTGCTGCTCCCGGCGCCAACAAGCTCGGCCGCATGTACCAGATGCACATGGATCCCGCCAATCCGCTGGGCTATGTGACCCTCGAAGTGGTGGCCGACGCCGACCACAGTGTCCACGACGACCTCGCGCTGTCTCCTGACAACCTCGATACGAGTGCCCGCTACATCATGATCGATGAAGACGGTCATGCCAACACCCGTCCGGTCATGGCTCAGCGCAAGCGCGATGGCTCCATCTGGCGCTATGACCTCTGGGACATGACGGCTGCTCCGGTCCGCGTGGCGGGTCTTACGGCCATGGGTCGTGACGGAGTGTACGCCAATCCCGGCGCCGTCACCACCCCGGCGACGCTTCCCGCCACCCCGACCTTCGTGACCAACAAGTACACGATGACGGCGCGCGGCATCTGGGAATCGTCGGGCGTCCACGACACCAGCAGCATCTTCGGGGATGGCACCTTTGTGTTCGATGTGCAGGCGCACGGCCCGACTTCCGCTCCCGGCGACAGCACGGTCGAAGACGGGCAGCTGCTCATTCTGATTCCGGAGAATTCCTGAACCACGGAAATCCGCCCGCTCCGCCGGAGCGGGAACAGCACCTTGCCGTGCTGTTTCCGCTCCGGCCCTCCTCTTTGCTGCGCTGCCGCCCGCCTCTTTCTTTTTTCCTCCTGTTCCCACCAACCAAATCCATGCTCATGAAATCCACCATTCTTGCCACTCTCGTTGCCGCACTGCCAGTTTCGGCCGCCATCACTTCGCCGGGCGACCTCATGTTCACTGGCTACAACGCCGACGGTTCCGATGACCTCGCCTTCGTCCTCCTCGCTGACTACGACAGCGGCACGGCGGTTCACTTCACAGACAACGAATGGAACGGGAGTGCCTGGAGCGACCGCAACGAGAGTTTCTTCACATGGCAGAGCGATGTCAGTCTGCCAGCCGGAACGGTCATTGCGCTCTCGTTCATCGGAACGGGAACGCTCACGGCGAGTCAGGGTTCCGCGGTGTTCGCGGAGTCCGCGGGCCGTGGGCTCGGGGCGAGCAATGAGTCCGTCTACGCCTTCCTTGGCAGCAGCTACGACACGGCCAATCCTGTCTTTCTCTCAGCCATCGCCAACAGTGGCTTCGTTTCCGTGGCCACCGGAACTCTGACAGGAACGGGCCTCGCCGCAGGCACCAGTGCAACATCGTTCACCTCGGGCGCCGATGTGCTCGCCTACGCGGGCGACCGCACGGGGCAACTGGCGTTCGGGTCGTACCGGGCCCTGCTGGCTGATACGACCACCTGGATTACCGAAGATGGAGCCGGGGATCAGCACAACAATGGCATCGCTCCCGATGTTCCGTTTGCCACGGATTCCTTCGGCGTGGTTCCGGAACCCGCCACGGCAGCGCTGCTTGCTGCGGGACTGTTCCCGGTGCTCCGCCGCCGCCGCGCATCTGCCCTCTGATGAACCCATGAAATCACTGGTACTCGCTCTGCTGGTTGCGTTTCCGCTCGGTGCCCGGGCCCAGGCGGTGGATGCCGACGCCGAAGATGCAAGGCTGGCGGAATCCGCCGCTGCAACCTGCTTCCGGCTGATTGCGGCGACCTACGATGACAGTGCGCTCATGGCCCGCCGCATGGAGGCTGCGGTGCGTGCCTTCACGGGCAATCCGACCGGGGGTTCCCTCGCCGCGGCCCGCATGGCATGGATCCAGGCCCGCCGCGTCTACGCACTCACCGAGGCTTTCCGGTTCAGCGGTGGCCCCATTGATGACGAAGACGGTCCCGAGGAATGGCTCAATGCGTGGCCGCTTGATGAGTCGGTGATCGACCGGGTTCCCGAGAGTCCCGTCGTTTCCATCATTGAGAATGCTGCGGACTATCCCGTCATCGACAGTGCCCTGCTGGTGCGGCTCAACATGAAGGAGGGCGAGAAGAACATCACCTGCGGCTGGCACGCCGTGGAATTCCTGCTCTGGGGACAGGACACCAGTGCCGATGGGCCCGGAAATCGTCCGGTGGCCGACTTCAGCGCGGCCCCGCACGCCGACCGACGCTGCCGCTACCTTGAGGCCGCAGCCTCCGGAGTTGTCTCGCACCTGGAAACGGTGGCCTCCGCATGGCGGAAGGATGGAGGGAACAACTACCGCGCCGCAGTGGAAGCGAG
>JBIICE010000116.1:0-13067 GCA_044239025.1 Verrucomicrobiales bacterium | reverse complement strand
TTCCCCCACTGCACGCCTACGCAATTCGCGAATTCAATCCGGCCCCCATCCATATCATGTCTGAAAAATCCATCGAAGATAAAGTGCGCGATATCATCGTCGACCAGCTTGGCGTGAACGCAGATCAAGTTGTCAAGGAAGCCCGCTTCATTGAGGATCTCGGGGCAGACTCGCTCGACACGGTCGAGCTGGTCATGGCCTTCGAGGAAGAGTTCAGCATTGAAGTTCCCGATGAGGAAGCCGAGAAGCTGCAGACGGTGGGCGACGTGGTGACCTATGTGGAGGAGCACAGCCAGGCCTGAGCCGGCCAGCGACAATCAGCGGAGCGCAGCTGTCCGAGTGACGGCTGCGCTCTTTTTCTGGGGCGCGGCCCGCGCTGTGGTGCAGCCATGATCGAGGTGAGCCGGGAGGAATTTGCGCGGCTTGTGGAGGAGGCGGTGGCGGCGCTGCCACTGGAGCTCCGGTCGCAGCTGGACGTGGTGCAGATCAGCATCGAGGACGAACCGCGGGACGAGGACTACCGGGCCAACGGGGTTCCGGACGACGAGGATCTCTTCGGTTTGTTCGAGGGGGCGGCGCTGACGGATTGCGATGTGGGCATGGATGCAGCGCTGCCGAACCGGATCCGGGTGTTTCAGTGGCCCCACGAGGAAGTGTGTGCGACCCTGCAGGAACTGCGCGACGAGGTTTTCCGGACGGTGCATCATGAGATCGCGCATCATTTCGGAATTGATGACGACCGGCTGGAGGAGATGGGGGCGTATTGAAGGCGGGAACCGGGTTAGCCGGGCTTGTGTGTGAAGAGGAGGAGGAGGTCGATGATGAAGAGAAGGATGATGGCTGATTCGAGCCAGAGCATGAGTCGGTGGTTGCGGTCCTGTTTGAGGAACTCGTAGAGGCTGTCGAGCGTGCGGAGTTTTTCATCGATGGCGCGATGCCAGTCGGCGAGATGGAAGACACGGGCGGTGTTTTCGTAGACGCGGGCGAGGTGCCATTCACCGAAGAACTTGGTGGCGTTGGAGAGTTCGTCGCTGAAGCGGGCGAGGTCGATGCGGAGTTCGCGCAGTTCGGTGAGAATGCCGGGCGGGCGGCGCTGCCGTGACGAGAGGTCCCGGCAGGCCTTGTCGAGGGCGGCGTCGAGCAGGGAGTCGTAGGCATCCAGTTCCTCGAGCTGCACATTGGCGAGTTCGATGACATGGAGGGATTCCGGAAAGTCGGCAGGGTGGTCGATGAGGAGAGTGCTGTCCCAGTCGGTGACGACGAGGTCGTGGCGGTAGTAGCTGAGGCTGCGGCTGGTGGCGGCGTCGACTTCCTGAGCGGAGAGGAGTTCGGGGTGAGGTTCCGCGTTGAGCAGGGCAGCGACTTCGCGCTGGTGGGACGCTAGCCAGCTGGTGGTGTCGGTGCTGATGCCCGGGGAGGCGGCATGGAGACAGAAGACCGTGTAGGCTTCGCCTTCGGGGAGGGCAGGCAGGGGGCGGATCGCGTGAGGATGGAGTTCGGCGCGGGCCCTTTCGAGAATGGCGCTGGCGCGGGAAAACGGGGTGGAGCCGTCGGTCAGGGTAAGACTGTGAAAGGAGACGAGGCTGCCGAGGGAATCGGTGACGAAGGGGATGCGGATGCGGATGCTGAGGGCACCGACAGGCAGAACACGGAGGGACATGCTGACGCGGACAGGGCCTTCCGGTGTTTCCCATGTTTCCGCGGGGAGTTCCGCAGTGAGCGGGCGGAAGAGAGTGCGTCCGCTGGGTCCGCGCTTGCGGGAAGTGATGAGGGGTGCGGCGAGCGGTTGGCCCAGCAGGGAAGCCACAGGGGTGCGCCGGGTGTCGTAGGCAAAGTCGCAGGCTGAAAGGAAGACCACCTCGCCGTGCAGCGCATGGTCGGGTGGCTGGTCGGATGGTGTCATGACACCCAGCAGAGCGCGGGAGCCATGGCCCGGGAAGCGGCCAATGTTCCGCGGATCCGTTTGGCGGGGCGGCGGTGAATTGACCTGGAAAACAGGGCACAACTGGACATTAGGTCATGGCATGCCTCCCCGAATTCCTCTGAATCTTTCCGGCCGGACCGATGCCCGGCCGTGGCCGCGGCTGCTGCGGTCGGGTCTGGCGCTGCTGTCCGTGCTGCTGGCGTCCTGTCAGACGGCGGATGTGCCGCTTGGGCTGGCGAAGTCGGACGGGCCGGTCAATGCAGTGACGGGGAGCAACATGCCGCGGGAGGTGACCTTCTGGCAGCCGTGGCTGCTGTACACGCATGGGTCGCCTTACCGGAAGATCCATGTGGAAGTGGACTATGTGGAGGGCACCGAGCCGCGGCAGGAGTGGCTTGAAGGGATCCGTCGGTTTCTGGCCAGGGAGTGCAGCAAGCCCGGGGGGGTGACGGTGCGGCTGGATGACCGGATTCCGAGGGGCCGCGCTGCGGAGCTGAGTTCCAGTGCGATGGCTCTGACGTACATTGACGGGCCGCCGTCGGGAGAAGCCTTCATGTACGTGCTGTATTACGACAGCGGGCTGAACAAGGCGCTGAAGACATCGAATCCGCACGCCGTGGCATTCCCGTATCCGTGTGCGGTCTTCATTGACCGGGCCTACAACCAGAAGGGATTCGGAGACAATGTCGGAGGGGAGGTGCTGCTCCATGAGATGGCGCATCTGGTGGGTACGGCGAGGAGTTTCAGTCATGGAGACGGGGCGCACTGCCGGCGGCGGAACTGCATCATGAACGAGGCCTTCGAGTATCATCCGGAGCGCAAGTGGGTGAGCGGCCAGTTCACGCCACAGCAGGAATTCTGTCCGGAGTGTCGGCATGATCTGGCGCGCTGGAGGAGTTCTCCACCGGATCCGGGTCTGCGGTTTGACGGTCCCCTGCTGGTGCGGAACGCGGGTGATTATCAGGTCTACAGTCTGCCGCATGCGGTGCATCTGCATGCGGGTCCTGCGTCTGCGGCGAACCGGGAGAAGGTGCTGCAGGCCCTGAGAGCGGTGGTGGCAGCGCGTGGTTCGAATCAGGAACAGTTCATTGTGAGTGCATCGGCGGAAGGGGCACCGGAGGATGTGTGGAAGGCGCTGCAGCAGGCGAAAGCCGATCCGGCGAGGCCGGTGAAGGCGGCGGCGGAGCAGTTGGACCGCCAGATTGGTCAGAAGCGTGCGGCGACCGGTTCCGGTCCGGCGCTGGTGCCAGCGACTCCCCCGTCATGAATACTGAATCTGCTTCCAGGGCTCCGGTGAAGCCGGAGAATCCGCTCGCGAATCTGCTGTTGAACGTGCTGCTGCCGGTGACGGTGCTGAGTGCGTGCAGCAAGCATCCGGGGCCTGATGCTCCGTTTTACGCCATCGGACCGAAGTGGGCGCTGGTGGTGGCAGTGCTGCTGCCGGTCGGGTATTTTCTGTGGGATTACCGGGAACGGGGGAAGGTGAACACATTTTCGATCATCGGATTGCTCAGTGTGCTCTTCAGTGGGGGGCTGGGTCTGCTGGATCTGAGTGCGCAGGCCTTTGCGGTGAAGGAGGCGTCGGTTCCGCTGATTCTGGCGGGGTTGCTGTGGTGGACGGGCCGCGGGCCGAAGCCGCTGGTGCGGCAGTTGCTGATGAATCCCGAGATGATGGACGTGGGGCGGGTGGAGCAGGCGATTGACGAGCACAATGCGCGGCCCGCCTTTGCCCGGCTGATCCGGACGAGCACGTGGATGCTGATGGGCTCGATGCTGCTGAGTGCGGTGCTCAACTATTTTCTGGCGCTCTATTTTCTGAGAGGTCTGGCGCCGGGTACACCGGAATTCACGGAGGGAATCGGGAAGCTGTCGGCGTGGGGCTGGCTGGTGATTGGACTGCCGAGTGCGGTGCTCACGGTGTGGGCCATGTTCCGGCTCTTCCGTGGGTTGCAGCACCTCACGGGGCTGAAAACCGACGACTTCATGCTGCCGCGCTGAAATCTCGTCCGGGGGAGATCAGTTCCGGGTGACGAATTCGTCGGTGTTGAGGAGGGCGCGGATGAGGAGGGTCCATGCGGCCGTGGCGGGGTCGGCCGCTGCGCCGGTGATTTCGGAGGCTTTGAGTCCACCGTCCCGGATGCGTTTTTCCTGAGAGTGGAGGAAATCGGTGAGGGTGCGGGCTTCTTCCGGGGATGGCGGGCGGGAGAAGATGTGAAGGAAGGCGTCGTGGACTTTGGCGGAGGGTTCACCGGGCAGCGGGGCGATGCGGGTGGCCATGGCCTGAGCGGCCTCCATGAACATGACGTCGTTGAGGAGGGTGAGGGACTGGAGTGGGGTGTTGGAGACGTCGCGGCGGGCCACGCAGGCTTCGCCGCTGGGAGCGTCGAAGGTAGCGGTCATGGCGAAGGGAGCGGTGCGTTTGACGAAGGTGTAGAGGCTGCGGCGGTAGCGCTCGGGGCCGCTGCTGGGGTTCCATGACATGGCTCCGTAGGTACCTTCCGTGGTGACGCCGGCCGGTTGGGGCGGGTAGACTCCGGGGCCCCCGGCCTTCAGGGAGAGGAGGCCGGTCGCCTTGAGGGCGCTGTCGCGGATCTGTTCCGCCTCCAGACGGACGCGGGGGCCGCGCCAGAGGAGGATGTTCGCCTCGTCGCGCGGTGTGACGCCGGGGTTGCAGCGGGATGACTGGCGGTAGGTGCTGCTGGTGACGATGAGGCGGTGCAGTTTCTTGAGCGACCAGCCATTTTCCATGAAGCTGATGGCGAGCCAGTCGAGCAGTTCCGGGTGCGAGGGCAGGTCTCCCTGGTATCCGAAATCCTCTTCGGTGCGCACCAGGCCGCGGCCGAAGAAGGCAGCCCACTGGCGATTGACGACGACGCGGGCCGTGAGCGGGTGGGAACGGCTGACGAGCCATTGGGCGAAGCCGAGGCGGTTCGGGGGGGCTCCGGGCGGCAGGGCAGGGAGGAAGGCAGGCAGGCCGGGGGAGACCTTGTTTTCCGGCTGCGTGTATTCGCCGCGGTGGTGGAGGTAAGTGGTGCGGGGCTGATCTGCGGGGCGTTCCTTCATGACGAGCGTGGACTGCCATGCGGGCGGCCTGGAGAGAGCGTCGATTTGGGCGCGGAATGCGGCGAGGGGTGGCGCGGAGAGCAGGAATGCCGTGCGGAGGGTGGCGCGGTCATCCGGCGAAAGCTGTTCGTTCGGAACGAGCAGAAGCCTTTGGGTTTCGCTGCCGAGGGTGGAGGCTGCGGGATCGGGTGCGGAAGTGACGGAGATGCGGAAGCGGCCGAGGGAGCAGGCGTAGTGCCGTCCAAAGATCAGTTCGAGGGAAAGCTGTCCATTGGCCGGGATGATGGGTTGGCTGAAGACGAAGACGGCTTCGTGGGCCTTGCCTTCGCCGCCCGCGGTGCTCCAGCCGGTCTGGGGATCGCCGTCGATGGCGAACTCGGCTCCGGCCGAGCCCCCGAAGTTATTGCGGGCGTAGCTGTGGGTGGCCGCGCGGATCGGCACCGGCTGATTGCCGTTCCTGATGCGGAATTCGCCCATGAAAAAGTCGCCTTTGGGGCCCTCGTAGTAGGTCATGCCGGGCCCCTGACGCGGCAGTGAGGGGTCGGGCAGGGCTTCGAGGCGGATCGCGGTGACCGGGCCCGAACCGGCCGTTACGGTGACGGTGTAGGCATCGGATTTGGTGATGTCGCCGCTGCCGAGGATGGAGTGATCCGGCTGGATCGTGAGGGTAGGGGAATTCGAGGTGGCGGCGACTGGGCGGGCGGTGGTCCATGGGGTGGTGCGCGGTCTTTCCGCAGCGAGCCACGCGTGGAAGGCCGCTTCGGCGGCATCGCGCGGGGACTGTCCGGGGGCGAGGGCGCCCGACTGAAAGCGGATACGTCCGGGGGTGTGGCGGCCTCCATGGGTGGCAGTCAGGCGGACGACGAGAGGCCCTTTGACCGGGGCAGCGAGCCGGAAACTGGCAGACTGATCCTGGTTGAGGGGTTTGCCCGTTTCGTGGACGGCCCAGCCGGTGGTGGGGTTTCCGTCGAAGGCAGCGCTGACGGGGAAGCCCTCCTGTTGCGCGGAGGCTTCGGCTGCGGTGATTCTGACGGGCTGGCCTTCGCTGGTGAGGGAGATTTCCGAGAGGACGAAATTCCCGTGAGGAGTGCGGCCGGGGCCTGAGGCCGGCAGAGAGGGGTCGGCGAGCGTTTCCAGTCTGAGGTGAGTGATGGGTCCACCGCCGGCGGGCAACTGGAATTCCGCGGACATGCCATCGGGTCCCGGTGCCTTGAAGAGCACCGATCCGTCCGGCTGGAGCGCGCCGGAGTCGCCGTGCTCCGCCGTGAACGACTGGATGGGGAGGGGCTGCCAGCGGATCTCGCCAGCGGGCCATTGGTCCGGGAGAGAGCGGATGAGTTCAGCGCGGCGGGCATCGCGGCTGGCGAGCTGTGCGGCAGCGTCGGCGGGCGGGATGGCGTAGTCAGGTTCATCCGCGTTGTTCAGGAATGCCATGATCTGGTAATATTCCGTGTGCTGGATGGGGTCGTATTTGTGCGTGTGGCACTGGGCGCACTGGAGGGTGAGGCCCAGCCAGGTGGCACCCGTGGTGGCGACGCGGTCCGTGACGGCGCGGAAGCGGAATTCGAGGGGATCGATGCCGCCCTCCTCGTTGAGCATGGTATTGCGGTGGAATCCGGTGGCGATGACATTCTCCGGATGGTCGCCGGGGAGCAGGTCTCCGGCCAGCTGGGCGACGGTGAACTGGTCGAACGGCATGTCCGCATTGAGGGCCCGCACGACCCAGTCGCGGTACGGCCAGATTTCGCGGGGCCGGTCTTTTTCGTATCCATTGGTGTCGGCGTAGCGGGCGAGGTCGAGCCACTTGCGCGCCCAGCGTTCCCCGTACTGGGGTGAGGCGAGCAGGCGGTCGACGGTTGCTTCGTAGGAAGCGCCGGAATCAGCGACGAAGGCGGCGACTTCCTCCGGGGATGGAGGCAGTCCGGTCAGGTCGAGAGAAACGCGGCGCAGGAGCGTCGCGGGGTCGGCCGGTGGCGAGGGATGGAGTCCCGCGGTCCTGAGGCGGGCGCGGACGAAGGCGTCGACGGGGTGCGGTGCGTCGGCGGGCACGGGCGGGAGTTCCGGCGGAACGAAGGCCCAATGTTCCGCGTAGGGAGCCCCGGCGCTGACCCAGCGGCGGAGGGTATCCTTCTGCGGGGCCGTGAGCGATTGTTTGGCGGCGGGTGGCGGCATGACCTCATCGGGGTCGTCCGAGAGGATGCGGGCGATCAGTTCGCTTTGGTCCGGATGGTTGGGCACGAGGGCCCGGGCACCGCTTTTGGCTGGTTCGAGGGCCACGCTGCGCTGGTCGAGCCGGAGGCCGCCCTTCCGGCCGGTTTCGTCGGGGCCATGGCATTTGAAGCAGAAGTTCGACAGGATGGGGCGGACATCGCGGGCGAAGTCGGGCGGGGCTTCGGCTGCGGAGGCAGACACAGCGAGGCAGAGGAAAGCGGCGAGCGGCAGTTGCATGGCGGGGAATGGAGGAACGCAGAGGACGGGCCCGACCTTACGGAATTGCGGTGGGAAGGGTGACTCCGGGAGCTGAGAGCCGGCAGGCGTCGAGCGCCCATGCGAGGTAGGGGCCGGCGGCATCAGCCCCGGTGGAAACGATTTCCGGCACCTCATAGGGATGGAGCGCGAGGAGCCGTGAGGAAAGGGCCGCAGCGCCGGCGGACGGGCATTTGAAAACCGCGAGCACTTCCTGCGACGACGTGAGCTGATCCTGCCAGCGGTAGACCGAAGTGATACCCGGCAGAATCTGGACGCAGGCTGCGAGCTGTTCGTGCACGACGGTGCGGGCGGCGTCCAGGGCGGAAGCTTCATCCGGAAACGAAGAGCAGACGAGGCGGAGCGGGGCGTCGTTCATGGAAGGCACCATGGGCAGATTGAGGCCACGGTCAAAAGCCAGCGGGGCTGGGGAAAATGTCACAGTCCGGGGCTTGTGGCCCTGCAGGGTTCCCGGTAGAACAACGGCCTTTCCGCGCTTCCCCTTGTCTCCGTCATGAAGTTTCCCCTGGTCGACGGCATTCCTTTCCGCAGCAAGGAAATCAGCTGGCTTGCCTTCAATTCCCGGGTGCTGCAGGAGGCCGCGGACGCGGGGCGGCCGCTGGGGGAACGGATCCGGTTTCTGGGGATCTACTCTTCGAATCTGGATGAATTCTTCCGGGTGCGGGTGGCAACGCTGCGGCGTCTCATTCTGCTGGGGAAAGACTACCGCAAACTGAGGCTGCCGGATCCGCGGGAGACCCTCAGGGAAGCCCGGCGGCTGATCCGCAAGGATGGCTTGCGCTTTGATGCGGTGTACCGCGACATCATGCGCGGGATGGTCAGGCGCGGCGTCCGGCTCATCAGCGAGAGCGAGGTGCCGAAGCCGCTCTGGGACTGGCTGTATGAATATTTCTTCGAGACCGTGCGGCCGCGCATCATGCCCGTGATGGTGCGGTCGTACAGTCGATTCGAGTCGCTGGCGGACACGTCGATGTATCTCGCGGTGGAGCTGGGGCGTCAGGGCAAGAAGGGACGGGAGGGACACGCCCTCATCCGGATTCCCTCGCCCGAGCTGCCGCGTTTTGTCTCGCTTCCCGAGTACCGCGGGGAACGTCTGGTGATGTATCTGGACGACATCATCCGGTTCGGCATGCCAAGCATTTTCACGGGACTGAGCTACAACCGTTTCGATGCGTGGGCGATCAAGTTCACGCGGGATGCCGAACTGGAATTCGACGACGACATCACGGCGAGTCTATACGACCGGATTGCCGAGGGCCTCCGGGCGAGGCAGACAGGAGAGCCGGTGCGGATGAACTATGATGGCGGGATGCCGAAGACGTTTCTGGAGCTGATGACCGGGAAGCTGAAGCTGTCCGACGAGGGGACGCTGCTGCCGGGTTCGCGCTATCATAACCGTCGCGATCTGATGAGCTTTCCGGTGCCTGAGGAGATGAAGGCGGCGGCTCCGCAACGGCTTCCGCACCGGGTGCTCACGGGGCATGTGGAGAGCATCTTCCGGATCCTGCAGGAACGGGACGTGCTGCTGCATCTGCCATGGCATTCGTTCAGTCTGTTTCTGGACTTTCTGCGCGAGGCGAGTCTGGATCCTTATGTGGACAGCATCCGGCTGACGCAGTACCGCCTCGCGCGGCACTCGTGCGTGGCGAGTGCTCTGATCACGGCGGCGCAGAATGGCAAGGAGGTGACCGTTCTGGTGGAGCCGCAGGCAAGGTTTGACGAGCAGCAGAACATCAGCTGGGCGCAGCGCTATCAGGAGGCCGGGGTCAAGGTGATCCTGGGGGTGCCGGGGCTGAAGGTCCATGCAAAGATGGCGGTGGTGACGCGCAACGAGCATGGCGAGCCGCGGCATTACAGCGCCCTCGGGACGGGCAACTTCAACGAGGAGACATCGCGTTTCTACACGGATCATCTGCTGATGACGGCGCGGCAGGATATCGGATTGGACGTCATCGAGAGCTTCCGTTTTTTCGAGACGAACTGGCAGCCGCCGGAGATGCGCGAACTCGTGGCGGCACCGTTCCGGCTGCGGGCGGTGGTCACGGCCTGGATCCGTCGGGAGATGGAGCATGCGGCCGCCGGGCGTGAGGCGTGGGTCTGGCTGAAGCTGAACAATCTGGCGGACCCGGAGCTGACGGGCTTGCTGTATGAGGCGGCGGCGGCCGGGGTGAAGATCCGTCTGGTGGTGCGCAGCATGTTCTCGGTAGCGGCGGGACATCCCCGGGTGAGTGCGGGAATAGAGGCGAAGTCGATTGTGGATGGCTGTCTGGAGCACAGCCGGATCCTTGTGTTCGCGAACGGAGGCATTCCGGAGGTGTATCTGTCGTCGGCGGATTTTCTGCCGCGGAATTTCGATAGCCGGTTTGAGATTGTGTTTCCGGTGAGGGATGCGGGCCTGGCATCCGAGCTGATGCAGTATTTTGAACTGCAGTGGCATGACACGGCGAAGGCACGGGTGCTTGATGCGGCCCTGAGCAACCGGATGCCGGTGCGGCGGAGTCGGGGGATCCGCTGTCAGGCGGCGATTCCGGACTGGCTTTCAGGGAAGGATGAGGGAGGGTGAGGTGGATGAAGCATCGCGACTGGGTTCAGGGGGTTTTGGTTTCTGCAGGGGAGATGCGTGGTCTGGAAGATGCTGCGGTGGCGGCGGGGATTTCCGAGGAGGCGCTCATGGACGAGGCGGGGGCGGGTCTGGCTGCGGTGGTGCGGCAGACGGGCGTGCGGCGCGGGCTGGCGGTGGTGTTTGCGGGGAAAGGTCACAATGCCGGGGATGCGCTGGTGCTGGCTGGTCATCTGCTGCGTGCTGGCTGGCGGGTGGAGGTGCGGGCGGTGTGGCCTGAGGAGATCTGGCGGCCGCTGGCGCGCAGGAAGCTTGCGGAGATCCGCGGTGAGGTGCAGTGGGCCGCGCCCGGGGCGGCAGCGCCTGCGGGGGTGACCCTGATCATCGACGGATTGGTGGGCATAGGGTTTGGCGGTCAACTGACGGGGGAGATGCGGGAGGCATGTCTGGCCGTGCGGGCGATGCGTGCGGAGACCGGCGCGCTGGTGCTGGCGGTGGATGTGCCCTCCGGGCTCCCGGCTGACGGCGGGGAGGTGGATCCTGCGGTGGTGGAGGCGGACGTGACGGTGGCGCTGGGGTATGCGAAGCGGGGGCATTGCGCGGATGGGGTGGCGGGCCACTGCGGACGGTTGGCCGTGGTGCCGCTGTCCGGCTTGCCTGAGCCGGCCGGTTTGGAGCGGCGGCCGCAACTCCTCACGCCGGGGCTCCTGCGGAGCTGGTTGCCCGGGCCGCGGAATTTTGCGATGCACAAGGGGGAGGCTGGCCGGGTGGGGATCCTGGCCGGGTCCGTGGGGTTCACGGGAGCGGCCCGGCTGGCGGCCGAGGCGGCGGCGCGGGCGGGGGCCGGCATGGTGACCCTGTTCTGTCCGCAGGCGGTGTGGAGCGAGCTGTCTGCCGCCTGTCCACCTGAGGTGATGGTGCGGCCGCTGCGGAGTGCGCGGGAGATACTCGAGGCGAGGCTGGATGTGGTGGCGGTGGGTCCGGGGCTGGGGTTGGCTCCGCCTCCCGATCTGCTGACGGTGATCCGCTGTGATGAGCGGCCCATGGTGGTGGATGCGGACGGATTGAATGCGCTGGCGGCGCTTCCTCGCGGCATGGACGTCTGGCCGGCCGCAGGTCCCCGGCTGCTGACGCCCCATCCGGGGGAGATGGCGCGGCTGCTGGCGCGCTTCGCGCCCCGGTTGGCAGAGTCGTCCATGGCGGAGCAGGCAGGCGGATTGGCGTTGGTGACGGGTGCCACCGTTCTCCTGAAGGGGTCACGTTCCTGTGTGGCGGCGCCTGAGGGGACTCTGGCATGGAATGCGAGCGGACATCCAGCGATGGCACGCGGGGGCATGGGGGACGTGCTGACCGGGATGGCAGCAGCGTTCCTTGCCGGCGGGCTGGCACCGTTTGGCGCTGCCTGCCTGGCTTCGTGGCTCATTGGAGCCGGGGCGGAGTCGTGGTTGCGGAGGAACGGCTGGGCGGTGGAGGCGCTTTCGGCATCGGCGGTGCTGCGCCACGCCTGTAGGCGGGCGCTTCCGGAGCTGCGCGCCGGGGGTATTTTCTGAGGCACGGACAAGTGGATGCGGGCGTTTTGGCATTGTCACCGCGTCCGGTGCTGTGCAGGGTGTCTCCCATGGCGGACAGGCGTGTACTACTCACCACCACGAGCTATCAGGATACCCCGGGGGAACACCATGAGCTGCTGGGCTCGCAGGGATTTGAGATTGTGCGCGAGCGCGGACCGCTGAGTGAAGCAAGGATGCTGGAACTGGTGGGCGATTTCGACGGCCTGCTCTGCGGGGATGACGAGTTGACCGAGGCCGTGCTGCGGAAGTCGCGTCCGCGCCTGGCAGTGATCAGCAAGTACGGGATTGGGCTCGACCGGATTGATCTGGCGGCGGCGCAGGAGCTTGGAATACCGGTCCTGTTCACGCCCGGGGTGAACCACACCACCGTGGCAGAGCACACCTTCTGTCTCCTGCTGGGAATGGTGCGCAATCTGGTGCCGTCCGCCAATGCGACGCGGGCCGGGCAGTGGAAGCGGATGACCGGAAACGAACTGTGGCAGAAGCGGATCGGAATTGCCGGGCTCGGGCGGATTGGTCAGGAGATGATCCGGCGCTGCCGTGGATTTGCGATGGAGGTGCATGCCTTTGGAAATTACTGGCCCGAGGAATTTGCGCGGGAGCACGGGGTGGTGCGGCATCTGTCGCTTGAGGCGATGCTGCCGCATGTCGATATTCTGAGTCTGCACACGATGCTGAGTCACGGGACGCGGCACCTCGTGAACGCGGAGCGCCTTGCGCTGCTGCCTCGCGGGGCATGGCTGGTGAATACTTCGCGGGGCGAGCTGGTGGATTCCGCCGCAGTGCTGGCGGCCCTTGATGCCGGGCAATTGGCGGGCTATGCGGCAGACGTGATGGAACAGGAACCGCCTCCGGCGGATCATCCGCTGCTGAGTCACCCGAAAACCCTCGTGACGCCTCACATCGGGAGCCGCACCTATGAGAGTGTGCCCCGGCAGGCCATGAGGGCGACGCGCAACCTGATCAACTTCTTCAACGGGGACAGCGATGTGTTCTATGCGAACCGGGACTGAACCGCGCCAATCAGCCGATGATATGAAAGCGAAGCGATGCCTGCTGCTGCGGGTGGTGCCGATGATGGCGCTGCTGCTCCATGCCTGTGCGGACGGGGGCGGCTGGACGGTGGCGGCTGTCCCTGACACGTGGCATTTCCGGGGATTCCGGGAAGATCAGGACCTCAGTGGATTGGCAGCCTGGGATGATAGGCATGTCCTCGTGGTGACCGACGAGACGGTGACGGTGCAGAGCGGCATCATGGACCGGGCGGCGCGCACCGTTACGGCGGGGAGCGAGATTCCGCTGCCGCTGCCGGTGGCCGGAGACAAGACCGAGGCCGACGCCGAGGGAGTGGCCGTGCTGCGCGAGGATGGTGCGTACTATGTGACCGGATCGCATGGTTTGGGCAAGAAGAAGGCGGATTTTCAGCCGTCGCGCTGTCAGGTGTACCGGATTCCGGTGGATG
>JBIICE010000115.1:0-13125 GCA_044239025.1 Verrucomicrobiales bacterium | reverse complement strand
TTCATGGCACGGCCTGCGCCGGACTGGCCGCCGCCCGCGGCAATAATGCCATCGGCATCACCGGTTCCGCACCCGCAGCCACTCTCGTCGGCCTGCGCCTCATCGCCGAACCCGTCGACGATGCCGATGAGGCCGCGGCCCTCACGTGGAGAAATCAGGACATCGCCATCTACAGCAATTCCTGGGGCCCCTTCGATGACGGTCAGACTCTCGAAGGTCCCGGCGCAGCGACCCTCGCCGCCCTCCGCAGCGGAACCACCAGCGGACGCGGCGGACGTGGCTCGGTCTTCGTCTGGGCAGCCGGCAACGGAGGCAGCGCCGGCGACGATTCCAATAAGGATGGCTACGCCAATTCCATTCACGTCATCACCGTCGGAGCCGCCACCAGCAACGGCACCGCCGCCGCCTACTCGGAAACGGGCAGCAATGTCGCCGTCTGCGCACCGTCGAATGGCGGATTGGGTATCACCACGACCGACCTCACCGGTCCGGCCGGATTCAACAATGCCGACCCCGGAGCCTCGGAACCAGCGGACCTCGCCTACACGGGCAGCTTCGGCGGAACTTCAGCCGCTACCCCCATCGTCGCCGGAGTCGCCGCCCTCATGCTCCAGGCGAATCCGTCGCTCACATGGCGCGATGTCAAAGCCGTCCTCATGCGGTCGGCCACGCCCATCGGATCGGCTGGCCCATGGACCACCAACGGAGCCGGTCTCCGCTTCCATGAAAAACTCGGAACCGGACTCGTCAATGCCTCGGCCGCGGTCAACCTCGCCCGTTCATGGGAAAACCTCCCTCCCATGCGGTCGGAATCGATCGAGCGGGCCAACCTCAGCCAGACCATCCCGGACAACAGCAGCAGCGGCGTCACAGTGACGTTCTCCCGCACAGGACCACCCATCGCCCTCGAACACGTCCAGCTCACGCTCACCGCCACCCACCCGAACCGCGGTGAACTGGAAATCACCCTCACCGCGCCATCCGGAATGGTCAGCCGACTCATGCCCAGCCACGCGGACACCGGAGCGGATTACCAGGCATGGACCTTCTCGTCGGTCCGGCACTGGGGCGAGGAGGCCAATGGCACATGGACGCTGCGCGTCGCCGACCGCTCGACGCTTTCTTCCACTCAAGGCACGCTCCGGTCAGCCACGCTGTCGCTCCATGGCGCGCTCCGCAACCAACCGCCGGAAGTGACCACGGCCTCGCTCCCTCCAGCGGATGCCGCCGGACATGCCTACAGCGACCGCCCCCTCACGCTCTCGGAGATCGTCACCAGCGACCCCGAGAACGACGCCGTCACCGTCGGCATCCAATGGCAGGAATCGATGGACGGATCCTCATGGACCGACCTCCCCGCCGCGACATCGGCCACCCTGCTGCCGGACTCGCTGACCCCGGGCCGGCTCGTCCGGGCGGTCCTCACGCCATCCGATGCCTTCGCTCCGGGCTCGCCATGGATCAGTGCAAGCCGCCCCATCAATCTCCGCCCGGTCCAGCACGCCATCCGCTCTCATCCCTATTCCTATCAGTCGGCCCTCTGGAATCAACGGAGCGGGTCCGCGTTTTCCCGCCCTGCTCTCATCAACGAAATCAGCCAGGGGGCCTCGGGCACCAAGGAATGGGTCGAAATCCTCGTGACGCGCGATGCCGACCTCCGCGGCTGGCAGTTGTCGGACCGGCTCAATCTCTACACGACCTTTGCGGACGTGCCGCTGTGGTCGCAGGTCCGGGCGGGCACGCTCATCGTCATCCACAACGGGGCGGACCGCGACCCTGCCCTCCCACCGGCTCAGAGCGACCCCGCGACGCTTTCCGTCATCGCAGCCCACAACGACCCGTCGCTCTTCACCCCCGGAAACTGGACGGGCCTGAGCAGCACCAATCCGGAAAACGTGGGTCTCCGCAACGCGGCGGGCCAACTCATCGATGGGGTGTCCTTCAACACCAACACGACCTACCAGCCAGCTCTCGGCTTTCTGCCGGCCAACCGCGCTTTCCGCTTCACCGGTGGCTCGGAAACGGAGGCGGATAACGCTGCCTTCTGGCTGCGCACTTCCTCGGCGTCGGCCAGCCAGGTTTCCCCGGGGCTGGCCAATGGCGGGGCCAATGCGGATCTCGTGGCTTCGCTCCGTGCCCCCGCGGACTTCGCGGCCACGGGCCTCCCCGACGGACTCGCCATCCATCCGGCCTCGGGCCTCATCAGCGGCACCATTGCCGCCGCTTCGGGTCGCTACCCCATCACCATCCGCCGCGGCAGCGACCCCGCCGCCCCGCCGCATTCGTTTCACCTCTTCGTCACGGACCCGGTCACGGACGCCAGCGACGAGGACCTCGACGGCCTCCCAAACCTCACGGAACTGGCCCTCGGACGCGACCCGCACGATCCGGAAGCCGGACCCGGCTTCGCCCGCGCACCGCAGCACGGCCCACTCGCCATCGCATGGCAATCGCCCGCCGGAGCCCCCTTGCTCCGCATCGCCGCGGAAGCTTCCACCGACCTCATCTCGTGGTCCGACGGACCGCAGGCATGGGAAATCCTGAGCGATGCCGTCGTTGGAGACCGGCGCACGGTCACGGCCCGCCCCATCACTCGGCAGGATGCCCGCCGCTCGTTCGTCCGCCTCAGGGCCTCCATCGATCCCTGATCCAGCCGGGATCAACCAAACCCGCGCCCACGTCCCCTGAATTTCCGTTCATGTCCGCACCGGACAGGCAGAATCTTCCGCGAAAGCGTCATGGCCACGACGCGGCCAGGTCCTCAGGATCAATTCCATGAATCGTCCACTGCCGTTTCCGCGCCTCCTTCCCCTCGTTGCCCTGCTCGCAGCCCCATGGCATGCCCACGCTGCCAGAATCGCATGGGTGAGCGACAATGGCGCGGAAGGTTCCGCGGCCACCACCGGCACAGGAAGCGATGGCGTGGTCCGCGGTGCATGGCACGCTCCGGTTTCGCCGGGAACTCCCTACGTGGACCAGGGCTTCGTCGACCTGCTCATTGCGGCGGGCCACACCATCCAGCGCTTCAATCCCCAATCGGGCAGGCTCTCGGCCGACGACGTGCCCCTCCTCAATGCGTACGACCTCGTTGTCCTCGGCTCTGCCCTCAACAGCGGACCCTTCAATCTCCTCGCCCAGGGCAGCAAATGGAACACGGACATCCGTGCCCCCATGCTGATCACCAAATCCACCCTCGTGCGCGCCAACCGTCTCGGTCTCCTCCAGGCGGCCACCACGGCCACGGAATACGATTCGGCTGCGGACGACCCCAAACGCACGGCCTCGGGCAAACTCACCTTCCACGTTCCTTCCCATCCGGTCTTCGCCGGCATTCCGGCAACGGAAACGGCCGGTGGCCGCGTCATGAATGACTTCTGCGGCATCCGCATCGCCATCCCGCCCAATAACCGCAGCACGTCGGTCCAGTTCTATCAGCTCAGCATCAACGGCACCGACCAGGGCATCAGCAACATCCTCGAACCCGGCGGCGTCAATCTCGCCACCCTCGATTTCAACCCGCTCGACCCCGGCGTCAACATTCCGGCAGGCCAAACCCCGGCGCTCCACCCGACGGACCGCTACGAGGCCCGGGGTTACGGAATCGCCGAATGGCCCGCGGGCATCACCGTCCGCACCACCCAGGCGGCCGACATCCTCGCCGGATACCGCATGCTCTTTTCCTGCGGAACGCGCGACGCCAGTGGCTCGGTGACCTCGGCCCCCAATCCCCAGGCAGGAGCCCTCGACCTCACCCCGGCGGGTCAGCAGATGTTCCTGCAGGCTGTGCAGCATGCCCTCCGGCAACCGCCAGCGGGCCCGAACCGCTGGACAAATCAGCCCGGTGGCAATTTCCTCTGGAATCAGTCGAGCCAGAACTGGCTCGCCCCCACGGTCTGGACGGATGGAGCGGACGCCATCTTCACGGAATCGGGGGCTGGCCCGATCCTGATCGATGCTCCGGTCACGGCACGCGACCTCTTCTTCGGGGCCCCGGGGTACTCGCTCTCGTCGACCAATGGCAGTTCACTGCTGCTCACGGAACCTGCGGAAGGCCGCGACCCCGTGATCACCACCCACGCGCCGGCTGCGATTTCGGCGGAACTCGCGGGATCCGATGGCCTCACGCTGCGTGGATCCTCGGAACTGACGCTCGCCGGGCTCAATACCATCTCCGGCGGAACCCGCATTCTCAGCGGAACCGTCACCATGAAATCGCCCACCTCGGGCAACAACGCCAGCCCTTTCGCGCTCGATGCCATCGATGCCCTCGAACGAGGAGCCACCCTCCGCTACTTCAATGCCCTCGACCCGACGCTGCCCTACACGACCAGCAGCAACCTCAGGGCAGCGAATGGCCAGCTCCACCGCTACAGCCGGCTCGTCATGACAGGCGGCACATTCGACCTCAACGGGGACGATAACCAGAACCAGATGCCGGCTCCGTCAGGCACGGGCATCATCACGAACAATTCGCCGCTCGCCCGCGCCGTGCTCAAGATTGGAGCCCCGGCGGGATCTGTCACCACGTTCTCGGGCATCATTCAGAACGGCAACAACGGAAACATGGTGGTGAGCGTGGTCCCCAACAGTGCCACCGCCCAGAAACAGGGCTACCGCACGGACATCGACCTCGCCGCCATGGATGGTTCGTCCGTCTTCATCCTCGACAACGCGAATACCTATTCCGGCTTCACACGCATCGGCTCGGGCCTGCTCACCTTCACGGACCGCGGCCGCTGGGGCGTCCCCGTAACTACCGGCGACCCCATCACCAGCAGCCCGAATGGGACCATCATCTGCAATGGCACACTCAGCGACCTCCGGGTCGATTTCAATGGCACCAGCCAGACCACCGGCGGTCTCAGCGGCAATGGCGGCGTGTTCGCCAACAACCGCGACGGCACGCTTTCCATCCTCACCGTCGGAGCCGCTAACCTCAGCAATACCGTGTGGCCCACCGGAGGCGGCGGCCAGAACGGCCGCATCGCCGACAATACCAACGGCGGCACCGGACGCGTCGGCCTCACCAAAACCGGCAGCGGCACCATCGGCCTGCCCACCGCGCAACTCACCTACAGCGGCCCCACCCGCATCGAACAGGGCGTCCTCGAATTCACGGCCACCGGAGCCCCCAGCCCAGCCAGCCCCATCGAGGTATCCCCCGGTGCCCAGCTCCGCCTCAGCTTTTCCGGAAGCCGCACGGTCGCCGGTTTCTCCATCAATGGCCGCAGCCAGCCAGCCGGCACCATCTGCAGCGCCGCCACCCACCCGGACGCCATCTCGGGCCCGGGCAGCATCGTGATCGCCGGAATCTCGGTCACGACCGCCAATGGCTCGGTCACCATCACATGGGGCGGCGACGGCACACTCCAGGAATCCACGGACCTCCAGTCGTGGACCGATCTCCCCGGGGCCTTCAGCCCGCTGACCCAGCCGGCCACGCCGGGCCGACGCTACTTCCGACTCCGGCCGTAAGGAGGGGCAGCGGCCTCGATCCGCTGACCTCGGGACTGCGCAGCGTGATTTCGGTGATTTCGGGCGGACAGAAAAACCGCAGCGGAATCCCCACGCAGCCAATCCCGCGGTTCACATGCAACTGCACCGGTCCCACGCGGTAGGCACCGGAAAGGTACTTCTTTCCCCAGCGCGCCCGCCGGAACTGCATCGGTTCGCGCCCGGGCAGCCGCAGCTGTCCGCCATGCGTATGACCCGACAACTGCAGGGCCGCCACGCCAGCAGCCGCAAGGTCATCGGCCACATCGGGTTCATGCATCAGCACCACAAGGGGATCTCCGGATTCCCAACCCTCCAGTCCGCTGCGCCAGCGGGGCCGCCGCACGTAGCGGGAATCAAAGCCAGCCACCCGCAGCTCGTTCCCCCCATGATGCAGTACTCTGCTCTCCCCGCGCAGCACGTCCACCCCGGCATGCCGCAGCGCCCGCTCGACCGCCGGCGCGTCACTCCAGAAATCATGATTCCCAAGGCACGCGAAAACTCCCGCCGGGGCCCGCAATGCCGCGAGTCGCTCCGCCAGTTCACCGGCGGGTCGCACGTGATTGGTCACAAAATCCCCCGTCAGCGCCACCATGTCAGGGGCAAGGGAATTGCAGAGGTCCACCACCCGCGACACATCGGCCGGTGTCGTGAACGGCTCGAGATGAATGTCGCTCACCTGCACCATGCGGAACCCGTCCATGGCCGCAGCCAGCCCGGGAAGCACCACTTCGCGCCGCACCAGCGGAATCTCCCGCTTCCTCCGTGACAGCGCACGGCCACCCCAGCCCTCTGCGGAAGGATCAGACCAACCTTGACCGGAACGTTCCCGCCGACTCGGCTTTTCCTGCGACATCCCCGGTAAAGCGCCGGCCGGATGACTTTCTGTTCAGGAATTCCACCCGCCTCCGCGGAAGCCTTGCCTTGCATCCCGCCGCGACCCCGCTTCCCCTTGGCCGCCATGCGCCGCCGCTCCCTGCTGCTTTCCCTCGCCGCTGCCTTCGCGGCACCGTCCTGCACGCTTCCCGGCGGCGGTTCCACGGCCCTTCCGACCGTCACCCGCGCGCAATGCCTCGCGACCGCGGAACGCTACGTCTCGCACCGCTGGCGCCCCAGCACGGCCAATGTCTTCCATGGAATCGATTCCGATGGCATCCGCGTCGACACCCCGGACGCCGCATGGCAGCCATCAGGCCAGGTCGCCGGATGGTGGCAACTCCACGCGGAAAACACGGGCATGCCCTACCAATGGGGCGGCTTTGCCACACCGGAGGAATTCGACCGCGGTCTCGCCGCCGGTCTCGCCGCCGGTGATGTCTACACGACGGAAAAACGCCGGCTCCTCGACGCCGCGGTCAGCCGCCGTGCCACGGGCATCGACTGCTCGGGCCTCATTTCCCGCTGCTGGAATCTCCCGCGTTCCTGCTCCACCCGCGAACTCCCGTCGCTCTGCCTCCCGCTCGCTTCATGGGACGACCTCCTGCCCGGCGACATCCTCAATGTCCACAATGCCCACGTCATCCTCTTCGCGGGGTGGCACGACGCCGCCCATTCCCAGATCATCGCCATCGAAGCCGGCGTTCCGCCGCACTGGCTCGTCGTCCGCAGGGTGGTGCCGCGCAGCCGACTCGAAAGCCAGGGCTTCCGCCCATTCCGCTACCGGGGCATGAGGCCCTGAGCCTCGGCCGCAAGCCGCTGGCGGCGATCCTCGTCCGGTGGATGCTTCGCCAACCACGCCGCGTTCTCGGGCACGGGCCGCGCTTGCGCGTACGCCTCCCAGAATCGCTCGCCGCAGCGCGCCGCATACCCGGCCTGCACACACCACCGCAGCGCCACCGCATCGGCCCGATGCTCACGCTCCCGCATCCCCGGCCGCCGCAGCAGCACCTCGCTCCCCGCCAGAAATCCCGCACCGGACGCCAACCCCAGACCCGGATCACCCGTCACGCCAGTCACGGCCCAGCCCGCCACCGCCCCGCCCAGCAACCGCAGCACATCCTGCATCCGCTGCGCTCCGGGATCGCCCAGCGCCACATGCGCCATCTCATGCGCCAGCGCAAAGGCCAGCAGTTCATCAGTCTCCGCAAACGCCAGCAGTCCCGTCGTCAGCCGCACCACCCCGGATCGGTCGGCCTCCGCCCGCGGCGTCCACCCGCGCACCACCACAAACCGCCACTGCCCCCCTGCCCCGGGATAGGGAATGACCCTCCCCAACCGCTCCCCAACCCGGGCCAGCCGCTCGGCGCGCTCCCGGGGCAACCGCTCCGCAGGAACCACCGTCCGGCACCCGCTCAGCAGCAGCCCCACCACCATCATCAGCAGCACAGAAATTCTCATCGGATTTTGATCGCTTGTGAAATTTTTCACAAATTGCCCTTGCCCGGGTTTTCCCAGACTCCATTAATCGCGGACCCGCCTTACGAACAGGGTAAACTTCCACCGATTTTGCCTGCTTGAGCCTGCTCGATCTGCTGATTCTCATCCCGATTCTCGCGGCGGTCGTCATGGCGTTCGGTGTTCCCCCTCGCCTCGCCGCCCTCGCCGCTGCCGCCGCCAACCTCGCACTCGGGTTTCTGCTGCTGTCCCGCTTCGACCACGGAAACGGGGCGGCCTTCCAGTTCCCGGCGGTCCGCCCGCTCCTCGACAATCCATCCATCGGCTTCAATGTCGGCATCGATGGCATGGCGCTCGTCATGGTGCTCCTGACGGTGATCGTGACCTTTGCGGCGGTCTGGCACCGCCCGGCACAAGGCGGCGACGACGCTCTGCACTACGCTTCCATCCTGCTGATCGCTGCCGGGGCCGCCGGAGCCTTCGTCAGCACGGACCTCCTGTTCTTCTACGCCTTCCACGAACTGGCGCTCATTCCGACCTTCCTCATGATCGGGATGCGCGGCAGCGGCAATGCCAAGGAAGCCGCATGGAAAATCACGATCTATCTCGGCCTCGGCAGCCTGGTTCTGCTCGCGGGACTGGCCTGGCTCGTCATGGCGGCGGGTGGCACGCAGCCCACGTTCGACATCACGAAGCTCGCGGCGCTTTCTCAGTCGCTTCCGGGCCCGCTGCAGGAAAAGATCTACCTCGTCCTGCTGCTCGGCTTCGGAGTCCTCATCTCGCTTTTCCCGTTCCATTCGTGGGCGGCTCCGGCCTATGCTTCGGCCCCGGCTCCGGTCGCCATGCTCCACGCCGGTGTGCTCAAGAAGTTCGGTCTCTACGGTCTGCTGCGCGTGGCGATCCCCATGCTCCCGCTCGGCCACAGCGCCGTCTGGATTCAGCACCTGCTCATCATTCTTCTCATCGGGAACATCCTCTTCATCGGCCTCGTCACGATCGCTCAGAAGGAACTCGACTCGATGCTCGGGAATTCCTCGGTGATGCACATGGGCTACATTTTCCTCGGGCTCGTGAGCGGCACTTCCATGGGCTATGCGGGTGCGGTCCTCCTGATGTTCGCCCACGGCATCTCCATCGCCCTCCTCTTCGCCCTCTCGGCTGCCGTCCGCGAGAAAACGGGAACCCTCCAGTTCCACCGGCTCGGCGGACTCGCGAAGGCTGCGCCCTTCCTTGGGCTCGCCTTCGGCATGGGCACGTTCGCCTCGATCGGTCTCCCCGGATTCGCGAACTTCGCCGGTGAAATCAATATCTTCTTCGGCGGTTTCGCAAGCCAACCCGCAGACGGCACTCTCTGGATCCGCACGGCCACCGTCCTCGCTCTCTGGGGCGTGGTCATCAGCGCGGTGTACATGCTGCGCGCCTTCCGTGCGGTCTTCAAGGGACCGCTTCCGGATACCCTCCGCCAGCCCGTGACCGACATCCCTGTCACTTCCAGACCGGCGATCCTGCTTCTCATCGCGGCCCTTCTCGTGACGGGCTTCTTCCCGAATCTCATCCTGCGGTCGGTCAATCCGGTCGTTCAGGCCATCACCGACGCCGCCCAGCGCTGACCTGCCCTTCCCATGCCGGCTTATTACCTGGAAATCGTCATCGTGGTGCTCGGACTCGCCATCCTCATGGCGGAAGCGTTCTCGGGCCCCAAGGCTAAGCGGATGATCGGATACACGGCCCTCGGAGCCGTGCTGCTCGTCTTCGCCCTGCTCACCACGGTCGCCCCCCACGCCGCCGGTGCCCCCGGTCCGTGGGCGTTCTACTCGGATGATAAACTCGCCCTTTTCTACAAGGGCATTGCCCTGCTCTGCACGGCCGGCGTCATCATTCTCGGACTCGATTACAGTCCGGTCCTCGAAAAATTCAGTGCCCGGGCGGGCGGCGGGCCGGCCATCGGAGAGTTCTTCTGCCTCCCTCTCTTCGTCTGCGCCGGCATGATGTGGATGGCCTCGGCCACCGATCTCGCTTCCATCTTTCTCAGTCTTGAACTGACGACCATCGGTCTCTACATCCTCGTCGCTTTCATGCGCCGGAACGTCGGATCGCTCGAAGCGGGGGTCAAATACCTGATCCTCGGAGCCCTTTCGACGGGCTTCCTCGTTTACGGCTTCGCGTGGCTCTACGGGGTCACGGGCAAGGTGTCCCTCGCTGGCATTGCCGCAGCCCTGCCTTCGGCTCCGGCGGCTCCGGCCCTCTTTTCCTTCGCGCTCATCATGGTGGCCCTCGCTTTCAAGGCAGGAGCCGTTCCGTTCCACCTCTGGGTCCCGGATGTCTACCAGGGCGCTCCCACCCCGATCACGGCTTTCCTGTCGGTGGGCTCGAAAGCGGCTGGCTTCGCCGTCGCCGGACGGCTCCTCGAACCGTTCCTGGCCGCAGACCAGCTCCGCGGCACGGTCTCAGCCATCCTCATGGCCATAGCGGCCGCGACCCTCGTCCTCGGAAACCTCGCCGCCATCCCGCAGACGAATTTCAAGCGCCTCCTCGGCTACTCATCGATCGCGCACGCCGGATTCCTTTTCCTGACCCTCGGGGCCGGAGCCAGCGTCGGCAGCCTGAGCCCGCGCATGATCGTGGCCTACTACCTCGCCGGCTACCTCTGCATGACCCTCGCGGCCTTCGCTGTCCTCGTGGTCATCAACCGCACGGATGGCTCGGATGACCTCCGCGCGTTCGATGGTCTCCGCACCCGCTCGCCTTTCCTCGCCTTCGCCATGACGGTCGCTGCGGCCTCGCTCGCCGGCATTCCACTCACGGCGGGTTTCACCGGAAAATTCCTCGCCTTCAGCTCGGCCGCCGCCGCTCAGCAATGGGCCCTCCTCGCCATCGCCGTAGCCGGTGCCGCCGCGGGCTTCTACTACTACTTCAAGGTCCTCCGCCACATCTTCTGGAACCGCGCCGCGGACGGAGCCCCGGTCATCACGGTCCCCGTGCTCACCAAGGTCCTGCTCCTCGCCCTCATCGCCGGAACCTTTGTCGTCGGCATCCACTTCCAGCAGGTCGTCAATCTGATCCGCTGATCCCGGCAACTCTCGCCCGCGGGTTACCCGTGAATCCCCGGACGGCGGGCTTTTCTTCCCCTTGCCGGATCCCGCCCGGTGCCGTTGCCTCGCCTCCGTGAGCCCCACGCACTTGCCCGCAGCCAATCCCGCCGATGCCGAAGCGGCCCTCGCCGCCCACTGGAACCTCATCCCGGATCACCAGGAACGCCTCGCCCTCGCCACACAGTCGCTCACCGGACCAGGCCTCCCGGACGACCGCAAAACCGACGACGCCCTCGTGCCGGGCTGCGTCTCCCGGGTCTGGCTCTGCGCTGACCTCGTGGACGGACGAATCACCCTCGCATGGGACGCGGAATCAAACCTCGTCCGCGGCCTCGCCGGAATCATCTGCGCCGTGTACCAGCAGGCCGAACCCGCCCTCGCCGCAGCCCACACCACCCAGATTCTCACCACGCTTGGATTCGACCGACAGCTCTCGCCCACCCGACTCCACGGCATGAATGCCCTCGCCGCCCGCATCCGTCTCCTCGCGGCACCCGCTTCTCCCTGAATCCCCAGGAGCCATGTGGTGCGATGCCCATAACCACCTCCACGACGAACGGCTCGACCCTTTCCGGCAGGAACTGCTGAGCGCGCTCCCACGGGCAGGCATCCTGTCCGCGATCGTCAACGGGACACAACCATCCGACTGGCCGGCCGTCGCGGACCTCTGTTCGCAGCAGCCATGGCTCGTCCCGGCGTTCGGACTCCACCCGTGGCGCGTCCCGGCCCGGCCTGCTTCATGGCTCGCGCTGCTCGACTCCTTCCTGTCGCGCTATCCGCTGGCTTCAGTCGGCGAAATCGGCCTCGACGCATGGATCGAGGGCCATGACCTCGCGGACCAGATCCCGGTCCTCGCGGCGCAACTGGAACTGGCCAGCGCTCACCAGCGACCGGCCACGATCCACTGCGTGCGCGCATGGGAACCGCTCCGCCAGTTCGTCCGGACCCACCGGATGCCCCCGCGCGGCTTTCTGCTCCACGCCTTCTCGGGCCCCGTCACTCTTATCCCGTTCTTCGTGGACCACGGTGCCTATTTCTCGTTCTCGCCCTACTTCCTCCACCCGAGAAAAACCAAGGCGCGCGAAGCGTTCCGATCCATCCCGCCGCACCGCATCCTCCTCGAAACAGATGCCCCGGACCTCGCCCCGCCACCGGAGGCTGGACCATGGACCTTCCCCAACGGTGCCCATAACCCACTCTCGCTGCCCTCCACGGCCGCTGCCCTCGCACACGATCTCGCCATGCCCCCGGAGGATCTCGCATCCCTCACCACTGCCAATTTCCAGCGTCTCTTCCAGCCGTTGAGTCGAGCAATTCCCACGGATCGGAATTGACCTTGCGACCGCCCCCGGGGCATCATCCGCGGAATCCGTCCGGGCTTTCTCATGAGATTCCTCCTCCCCTCCTGCCTCCCGGCTCTGGTTCTCATCGGCTCCACCACGCTCCGTGCCCAGCAGGCGACCACATGGAAAAACGAGGACGGGCGCACTCTCACGGCGTCGTTCGAACGACTCCACGGTCCCACGGTCCACCTCCGCCTCACCACAGGCCGCCCCGCCCCGATTCCTCTCGCCAGCCTCGACTGGCCCAGCGCCCGCAAGGCCATCGCCCTCCACTGGTCCCCTAAATCCGTAGCGGAAGTCCGCCTCGCCATGCCCGACCGCGTCACGGTCGCGGAAACGACCACTAAACTCCAGCCAGTTCCCCCCGCGGAACAACCGCCGGCCCCATGGTCCCGCCACCGCAGCCGTTCATTCGAATTCGACTGCGAGAAATCTCCGGACCCGCGCTCGCTTCACGAAACCGCCCGCGTCTTCGAGGCCACCCGCGAACTGCTCCACCGACTCCCCTGGCGCATCGACGCCCAGCCTGCCTCCGGATCGTTCTTCCGCGCCCGGATCTTCGCGGACCTTGATTCCTACACCGCTTCCGGCGCCCCCCGCGGCACCCTCGGTCTCTTCCGGGGCGACACGGGAGAAATCTACCTTTCGTCGGAAGGAGCCACTGGCTCGGCCGATACCCTGCAGCACGAAATCACGCACCAGATGATGCAGCGCCTCCTTCCGGTCATCCCATGGTGGATCGCGGAAGGCAGCGCCGAACTCGTCGCCATGATGCGCTACCAGAACGGCAGTTACGACTGCCGCCGCATCTCCCGCCGCGAAGTCGTCCCCCAACTCGCCGCCCGCGCCCCGTTCTGCACGGA
>JBIICE010000114.1:0-13127 GCA_044239025.1 Verrucomicrobiales bacterium | reverse complement strand
TGACCTTTGACCTCAAGCGGATGACTCCGCGCGAGGTGGAGGAATCGTTCGAGGATCCGTTTTCCCTGCGGTTTCTGCCCGAGGGGGGTGGAGATCCGGCGGCTGCGCGGTACTTCAGTCTCGGCAAAACGATTGCGAACCGCCCGGTGTTTTCTGTTTTCTGGACGGATGGCAAAAAGTACCGGGTGATTTTTGCGCGGGACATGACACCGGATGAGCTTGCGTTTTACGAGCGGAGGAACCAGGAATTTGTCTCAGTATGAACCGGATCATCGACTGGAATCAGATCCCTGCCTTCGAGACCGAGGCGGAGGAAGCCGCCTTCTGGTCGGAACACCAGCTGGAGGCACGCCTCATGAACGCGGCGCTGCATAGGTCGGACGTCCGGGAGAGCGCCACCATCACGCTGCGGTTTGATCCAAGGATGCTCGCGCGCATCAAGCGTCTCGCGCGGAGCCGCTATCTCAATTATCAGAGCATGATCAAGCAGTGGCTGAGCGAACGGCTGGAACAGGAGATGCAGAATGGCGGTGGGCGTTAGGAACTGGCTGCAATGGTGGGGCAGTTGGGCGGGTGCATGGCTGGGGTGGCTCGGACTGCTCACTTGGCTTTCATCCCAGTCTCAGCCCGGACCCGCCATCGCTATCCGTCATGTCGACAAGGGGGAGCATTTCATCTACTTTGCGGCCGGGGGCGTGGCGCTGGCGGGAGCGTTGGCACTCCGGGGGCGGCAGGGGCTGGGTGAAGCTGCAGGAAAGTATGCCTTCCGCAGGGAGGGCTTGCTGGTGCTGGTGGTGGGCTGTGCCATCGGCTGGCTGGATGAATGGCATCAGAGCTTCGTACCCGGGAGGGTTGGTCTTGACCTCGGCGACTGGCTGGCGGACGCGGCGGGCAGCTGGCTGGCCGCAGTTGCGGCTCGACCGCTGCTGCGATGGGCTGCGAAGATGCTCCGTTGACGGGGAAGCTCAGCGGGCACGCTTGCGCATGCGGTACGGAGTCATTACACCAGCATCATGAGATTTGCCATCTGCAATGAAACCTGGGGCGGCTGCGGAACCGACTTCGCCATGGTCTGCGACCGGATCGTGGAGGCTGGCTATACGGGAGTTGAAGTGGCCCCGTTCACCCTGCTGCCGAACCCAGCGGAACTGACGGAGGATCTGGCCATGAGGGTCGGAGAGACCGCCCGTGCCGCCGGTCTGGAGGTGGTGGGGCTGCACTGGCTGCTGGTGCAGCCGCCAGGATTTCATCTGACCACGGACGACGCCGCGGTGCGGCAGAGGACAGCTGCGTTCGGCTGTCAGCTCGCAAAGCTCTGTGCGGCCATGGGCGGAAAGGTCATGGTCTGGGGTAGCCCGAAGCAGAGGAACCTCGGGCAGGGATTGCGCTGGCAGGAAGCAGCGGAGCGGGCCGCCGACGTGCTGCGCTGCATCGCAGAGACCGCGGGTCCCCTCGGTGTAACGATTGCGATGGAACCACTGGGCCGACGGGAGACGGATTTTCTGAATACGGCCGAGGAAACCCGGCGGCTGCTGCGGATGGTGGATCATCCGGCCTGCCGCCTCCATCTGGATGTGAAGGCCATGAGCGATGAGGAGACCAGCATTCCGGAAATCATCCGGGCGAGTGCGGCGGATACCGTTCATTTTCATGCCAACGATCCGAATCTCAGGGGCCCGGGGATGGGAGAGGTGCGGTACGAACCGATCGCGGAGGCGCTCCGGGAGACGCACTACGACGCCTGGATCAGTGTGGAAGTCTTTGATTACACACCGGATGCGGATACCATTGCCCGGGAAAGCCGCGAGTATCTGCGCACGGTCTTTGGCGAGTGACAGCAGACTGATTAGCGGTACCCTGATACCACGCAAGATGAGGCCGCATTCGCTTCAGAACCGACTCCTGCTGGGAATTCTCCTCTGCATGGGAGTGCTGCTGTTCGGTGGTGGCGTGGTGGTTTACCGGATGATCGGGAACCATCTGCGCAGTGAAGCGGATGCGCTGCTCGAGGATCGGCTTAATTTCTACCGGGCGACCCTCAGGCTCAAGGCAAACGGTTTGCCGGCGTTTACGATGGCTCCTGCGGAATGGGCGCGTGTTTCGGCGACCGCCAATCCGGACCTGGTGCAGATCTGGGTGGCGGAAAGCGGCAAAGAGATCCCCCTGCGGTCGCCGGCCCTGACGGGCCGGTCGCTGCCCCGTCCGGAATCTCCGGGCGAGATCCCGGTTTTCATGAATCACACCCTCTGGGATGGACGTTCCGCCCGGCTCATTTCGCGGGTGGTGTCGCCGCCGCGGGATGATGCTGCGATGGCTCCGGTGCGGATTCAGTTGGTGGTGGGAAGGGATCTGGTGGAACTGGACCGGACCCTGGCGAGGGTTCGCGGCCTTTTGCTGAAGACCGGAGCCGGCCTCATTGGTGCGATGCTGCTGGCGGCCCGGTTCATCATCCGCCGGGGGGTGCGGCCGGTCAATGCGCTCGCCGAACAGATCGGAGACATGGCGATCGACGACAGCAGCCGCCGGTTTGGTCTGCCGGGTGCTCCTGCTGAACTGCAGCCGGTGGTGGGCCGCCTCAATGCGCTCATGGACCGTGTCGGGGCAGCCATCGAGCATGAACGGCAGTTTGCATCGCACGCAGCGCATGAACTGCGGAATCCGCTCGCGGCGATCCGCAGCAGTGTCGAGGTGGCTCTGAGCCGGACACGCCGGCCCGAGGAGTACGAAGCGACCCTCGAGAGCATCTGGCAGAGTCAGCAGGGCATGCAGCGCATGGTGGACAACCTGCTGCTGCTGGCGCGCCTTGAGAGCGGGCATCAGCGCGCAGAGTTTCCCGTGGAGACGGTTTCGCTGGGACGTCTGCTGCGGCGGTCGTGGCGCGGATGCGTCGATCTGGCCGAGGAGAAGCAACTGAGAGTGACGTGGCAGGTGGATGAAAGCGGCGGTGACGTCATCATGGTGGCCTCGCTTTTCGGTAATCTGGTCAGAAACCTCTTTGAGAATGCCGTGAATTACACTCCTGCGGGCGGGCAGATCGGGATTGAGGCGAGGGTATCCGGCGGGCAGTGCCACTTCTGCGTGACCAACAGCAATCCGGGGCTCACCGGTGCGCAGGTGGCCGAGTCGTTTTCGCCCTTCTGGCGGGCTGATCCCAATGGGAGCGGTCATCAAGGCAACGCGGGAATCGGGCTCGCGCTGTGCCGCCGGATCACGGAGACGCTCGGCGGCGGCATCCGGGGCACCCTCACAGCGGAAGGCATGGTCAGTTATTCTCTGGAGGTTCCCGTGAGCCTGCCACCACCGGGAACCGATGCGCCGGCAACCCGAAGGTTCCGCGAGTCTCAGCCAGTGGCCTGAAGGGCGGACCAGGCGCACCGCCGCCCGGGGGCTGGCATGATGGTAAATTCGGGGGTTTCACTTTTTCTCTGGCGTCTGTCCGATTCCGCACGCACGTTGTCGTTTTCATGCAGTGCGATGTCTGCAAACAGAAGAAGGCGACCGTGTTTCTGACCCAGATTGAGAAGGGCCAGATGCAGAAGGTGAACCTGTGCGAAGACTGCTCACGGGAAAAGGGTGTGACGGATCCCAAGGGTTTCGCCCTCGCGGAGATGCTGCTCGGTTTCGGTCATGGGGAGAAGGTGGTGACGCAGCCGCAGGACCGCACCTGTCCATCCTGCGGAATGACCCAGACAACCTTCCGCAAAACGGGTCGTCTCGGGTGTTCGACCTGCTACCAGACCTTCGGAGATGGCATGGATCAGCTCCTGAAGGCGATGCACAAAGGCGTTCGCCACTGTGGAAAGAGCCCGGCATGGGCCCAGGAGGCCGACCGCGATGCCGGGCGTCTTGACGGCCTCAAGGCACGGCTCGATGAAGCTGTGGCTGGTGAGCATTTTGAGGAGGCGGTCCGTCTGCGGGATGAAATCCGGCGGCTCAGCAGCGGGGAAACCACCTGCTGAACGGGCCTGATCATTTACCGAGGTCACTGAAATGCCATGATGAAGTTCGCCACCCTTCTGCGAAAGCCTGCTGAGTGGATGCTGCTGGATGGTCCGCACCGGGACATCGTCATCACCAGCCGGGTCCGTCTGGCCCGCAATCTGGAGGGTCCGGCATTTCCGGGTTTCGCAACCCGAGAGGGTCGCGCGGAGGCCATGCAGAAACTGCAGCCTGCGGTGGGGGCGCTTCCGGAAATGAAGGATGGGTTCAGCGAGGACCTTGGAAATCTCGATAGCATCCGCAAACAGGTCCTCGTCGAGAAACATCTGATCTCACGTGAGCAGGCGGCCAAGTCAGCCGGATCGGGAGCAGTGATCAACCGGGATCAGTCGCTGTCCATCATGATCAATGAGGAGGATCATCTCCGCATGCAGAGCATCCGTTCTGGTCTGGATCTCCGGGTGGCCTATGCGGCGCTCGACAAAGTGGATTCCGAACTGGAAGCAGCGGTGCGGTTTGCCTTCCATCCTCGCTTTGGCTATCTGACGGCCTGCCCCACCAATCTGGGCACGGGCATGCGGGCCAGCGCCATGCTGCATCTGCCGGGGTTGGTGCTCAGCGAGCAGATCAATCAGGTGATTTCCGCGGTGAATAAGATCGGTCTCGCCGTCCGCGGCCTTTACGGCGAGGGCACGGAGGCTCTGGCGAACCTGTTCCAGATTTCCAACCAGCACACTCTCGGCGAGAAGGAGCTGGATATCATCGCACGGCTGGAACGGGTCATCGAGCAGATCATCAGCCACGAGCGCAATGCCCGCCGCAAACTGGTGGAGGATAAGCCCCACAAGGTGCTCGACCACATTGGCCGGGCCTATGCGACACTGCGCTATGCCCACATCGTTGAGAGCAAGGAAGCGCTCACGAATCTTTCCATGCTCCGGATGGGATCAGATCTGGGGATTCTGCCGCCGGATCTCGGTCGGACCATTGATACCCTGCTGGTGGAAATCCAGCCGGCTCATCTGCAGATCACCTCGCAGCGGAAGCTCAGCCCCGATGAACGGGACGTGCTCCGGGCTGAGATCCTGCGCAAGCGCCTCGCGGGAGTGCCGGAACCAGATACTGGTGATCTCCAGCCTCCTCCGGAGCCTGAAGAGCCGATTCCCTGACGGGACGGCAGCGACGGGATGCCGAGGGGTTTTCAGCCCTCCTTCAGACTGTGGACGGCTACGATCCTGACATTATGGATGGAGCAAGGTCAGTGGCACGTCGGCTGCTTTGCTGACTGTCATGACTCATGGATTTCTGCTTGATATGGATGGCGTGATTTACCGGGGAAGCCGTCTCATTCCCGGTGCGGACGACTTTGTGGAGAGTTTGCGTGCGGCAGCCATTCCGTTCCGGTTTCTAACGAACAACTCGCAGCGCACCCGGCGCGACGTGGCCATGAAGCTCTGCCGTCTGGGGATCCGTGCCGAACCCGAAGATGTCTTCACCTGCGCCATGGCCACGGCCCGGTTCCTTGCCGCCCAGAAGCCAGGAGCGACCGCCTTTGTGATTGGAGAGAACGGACTCGCGGCCGCTCTTCACCAGAATGGCATCCCTGTGGTGGAAGATGAGGCCGACTTTGTGGTCGTGGGCGAGGGTAGGTCCTTCAACTTCGAAATGATCGAGCGGGCGGTGCGCCTCATCGTCAAGGGTGCGCGTCTCATTGCGACGAATCTTGATGCAACCTGCCCGACCGAGGCGGGCATCCGCCCTGGCTGCGGAGCGATTGTGGCCATGCTGGAGAAAGCGACCGGATGCGCGGCGTTTTCAGTAGGCAAGCCCAGTGGAGTCATGATGCGGATGGCGCAGAACGAACTGGGAACGCCGCCCCACCGGACGGTCATGGTGGGCGACACCATGGAAACCGATATTCTTGGCGGCGTGGGCATGGGTTATCGCACGGTACTCGTTCTCAGTGGACACACTAGTCTCCCGCAGCTCCGCCATTACGCCTACCGGCCCGATTTCATCATCCGTTCCATCAGAGAAATGCCCGCGGAACTGCTGGGTGAAACCCCGGCACAGGCCGCGCTTGTCTGATCCGGGCTGCCCGCCTCGTCCTGACAGATGATTCCTGTGCGGGCGGATCGCCCTCTGCCACAAGCCGGCAGGGAGCCACGGGCTGCGCAAGTCTGGTCCGCCCAAAGGCACACGGTCGTTCCACCGATGTTGTGATTTCCGCTGGCAGTGCGGCAGTGGCTTCGTCGCAACTCTCTGATTATCAAAGTGGAGCGGGTGATGGGAATCGAACCCACGTATCAAGCTTGGGAAGCTCGTGTTCTACCATTGAACTACACCCGCCGACTGCCGACCGGTGAGTACAGCGGAGACTGCGGCAGTGCAATGGGGATTCCGCTGGTGGTTGACCGCGTGCGTCGTTCGGCTCTTTCGGGCAAGAAGAAACCCCTGCCGGGGATGAACCGGCAGGGGTTTTGTATCAGGAATTCCGCAGGTGATGGAGCCGGGTCATTTCTGACCGGGACGCCATTCTTCCTGAGCGAACTTGAAGGCTTCCTCGAGTCCCACCATGTCCGTGCTTGGGCGGAGAGCTTCGAAGGCCGCGGTTTCTCGTTTGAGCTGTTCCTCGTCGTAGCTGGCGGCTTTGATGGAGAGACCGATGCGGCGTTCCACCTTGTCGACCTTGATGACGCGGGCTTCGACTTCCTGGCCGACCTTGATGACGTCCTTGACGCGGGTGACGTGGTCTTCGCTGAGCTGGGAGATGTGAACGAGTCCGTCGATGTCGTCCTTGAGCTGGACGAAGGCTCCGAAGCTGGCGATCTTGGCGACGGTACCCTTCACGAGGTCGCCGACATGGAACTTGCTGTCGATGTCCGACCATGGGTCGTTGTCGAGCTGCTTCATGCCGAGGCTGATGCGCTGATTGGCCTTGTCGATCTCAATGACTTCGGCCTCGACCTCGTCGCCCTTCTTGAGCATCTCGCTCGGATGATTGACCTTGCGGGTCCAGCTGAGGTCGGAGACGTGCACCATACCGTCGATGCCTTCCTCCATTTCGACGAAGGCACCGTAGGCGGTGAGGTTGCGGACCTTGCCCTTGATACGGGTACCGAGCGGGTAGCGCTGGTCGATATCGTCCCATGGGTTGGTATCGAGCTGGCGGACTCCGAGGCTGATCTTCTGTTCGTCCTTGTTGATGCCGAGGACGATCGCTTCAACTTCCTGGCCGAGCGTGAGAACGTCGGATGGGCGGGCGATGCGCTTGGTCCAGCTGAGTTCGGACACGTGGACGAGGCCTTCGACGCCGTCTTCGATTTCGATGAAGGCACCGTAGGCCACGAGTTTGGTCACGCGGCCTTTGACACGCTGACCGATCGGGTAGCGGGCCTCGATGTTTTCCCACGGGTTGTTGGCCATCTGCTTGAGGCCGAGGCTGACTCGTTCCTTGTCGCGGTTGACGTCGAGGATCTGGACGGTGAGGCGCTGGCCGACGGCGACCATTTCCGACGGGTGGTTGATGCGGCCCCAGGACATGTCCGTGATGTGAAGCAGACCGTCCATGCCATTGAGGTCGATGAAGACACCGAAGTCGGTGATGTTCTTGACCGCGCCTTCGACCTTGTCGCCGATTTTGACCGTTTCGAGGAAGCGCTGGCGCTGTTCGGCGCGTTCCGCTTCGATGACTTCGCGGCGGCTGAGGACGACATTCTTGCGCTCGTCGTTGATTTTGACGATCTTGAATTCGTAGATGTTGCCGACGTATTCGTTGAGATCTTTCGGGGGAATGATGTCGATCTGGCTGCCGGGCAGGAAGGCTTCGACGCCGACATTGACCGTGAGGCCGCCTTTGACGACGCCCTTGACCTTGCCTTTGACGAGTCCGCCGTCCTGGAAGACCTTGACGATCTTGTCCCAGTTCTGTTTGTGGGCGGCCTTTTCCTTGGAGAGGACGACCATGCCTTCGTCGTTTTCGAGGCGTTCGAGGAGGACTTCGACTTCGTCTCCGACTTCGATTTCCTCGTCTTCAAATTCGCCGACCGGGATGGCACCTTCGGATTTATAGCCGATGTCCACGAGGACCACCTGGGGTTTGATGTCGAGGATCGTGCCGCGCACGATGGAGTTTTCCTTGAGCTCACGGAACGATTTTTCCATGAGGGCGAGCAGTTCGCTGTGTTCCATTTTCTTGTATGTGGTTAGGGTTGGGTTGTGACGTTGACCGGTTGCGTTGTTGCCTCCAATGGGACGGCGGTTTTCCATTGGGATGGGAGAACCAGCCGCTGGCCTTACCGGAGGCGCCTTCCAGGCCGGACGGACGAAAGGGCCGCGAAACTAGCCGTGATCGTGTGGGGTGCAACTGCTGAATTCGGTGGAGGGAACCCCGGGGCCGATGGGGAGGATTTCCGCAAGTCCGTGGTGTCCGTGTGCTTGCGGAGAAGCCGACGAGAGAGGTAAAACCCCCCATGATGTACCCGGCTATGCGCACATTGCTGATCAGTATCCTGCTTCTGGCGGGCGAGGGAAGGGGCGACGACAAGCCGGCGGCGCCGGCGGACGGGATTTTCACCGTGGGGCCGGAGTACCGCCTGGATCCGGACCTGAGTGAACGTGGCAATGCGAAGGGTCGGCAGTTTTCGTTTCTCATGCGGTTGGCGGACAGTGCGGTATTCCGCGGGGATGATGCGACGCTGGAACCTGGCACGAAGCCGGTGCGCAAGGAGCGGCGCATCACAGTTTATGTCCCGGCGGCGTACGTGGATGGGACCGCGGCTCCCGTGCTGGTGGTGCATGACGGTCCGGGGCCGCTTGGGCTGATCCGGAATGCCCTCGACAATCTGACGGGGTCGAAGGACCCTGCGCGGAGGCTGCCGGCATTTGTGGCGGTGGCCGTGGAGAACGGTGGGGACGACGGCAAGAACAGTCAGCGCGGACTGGAGTACGACACGATGTCCGACCGGTTGGCGCGGTTCATTCATGGCGAGGTATTGCCCGCGGTGCTGGCGGATCCGATGATCAGGGCGGCGTATCCGGGGCTTGCGTTTACCGGTGATCCCTGGGGCCGGGGGGTGCTGGGCTGCAGTTCCGGTGGGGCGGCGGCTCTGAGCATGGCGTGGTTCCGGCCCGATCTCTTCCGGCGGGTCGCGGCGTATTCCGGAACCTTTGTGGATCAGCAGGACGACGATGCTCCCGAGGAGAAGGACTATCCCCTGGGTGCATGGGAGTATCATTCCGGAAAGAAGCTCATTGAGCAGAACCCGGAAAAAAAACCCCTGCGGGTGTTCACTCATGTGTCCGAGAACGACAACCGGGCGCAGGATCCGGAAGAGACCTATCACAACTGGGTGATGGCGGGTGAGCGGACGGCGGCCGCCTTTCAGAAGATGGGGTACGACCACCGGTTTGTGTTTTCGAAGGCGAGCGGGCACTGTGACCGCCGGGTTTTCGAGCACACGCTTGCGGACACGCTGATCTGGCTGTGGCAGGGCTATGGGGAGAAGTGAGTGCGATGCTGTCGGCTTGCTTGCATTCCCCGGCTCCGGGCGGTAGACGAAGGGACCGCTGAAATCGCATGGTACCGATCACGATCCGCAATCTTGGCAAATCTTTCGATGGTACGCCGGTGCTCCGGGACATTTCCGTGAGCATCGCGGCCGGGGAGATGTTCTTTCTGCTGGGGCCGAGCGGCTGCGGGAAGACTACCCTGCTGCGGCACATTGCCGGATTCTATCAGCAGGACGAGGGCAGCATTCATTTTGGTGAGCGGGACATGTCCGGCGTGCCGGCACACAAGCGGAATACGGCGATGATGTTCCAGAGTTATGCGCTGTGGCCTCATCTCAGCGTGGCGGAGAATGTGGCGTTCGGGCTGCAGGAGCGAAAGCTGCCGAAGCCGGAGATTGTGGAGCGGGTCAGGGAGGCACTGCACATGGTGCAGATGGGGCATCTGGGGGAACGGCGCATCAATCAGCTTTCCGGCGGGCAGCAGCAGCGCGTGGCCCTCGCACGATCGCTGGCCGTGCGCCCCGATTGTCTGCTCCTCGATGAACCGCTGTCCAATCTCGATGCCAAGCTGCGTCTGGACATGCGCGGAGAGATTCGGCGGATCTGCAATCAGTTCGGGCTGACGGCGGTTTATGTCACCCACGATCAGAAGGAAGCGCTGCACCTGGCCGACCGCATGGCGGTCATGGAGAAGGGCGTGATCAGCCAGTGCGGAGCGCCGCGCGAGGTGTACCGGCGGCCGGTGACGGCTGGGGTGGCTGCATTCATCGGAGAGGCGAATTTTCTGCAGGGTGAGTGGCTGGGCGCCGCCGCGGTTAGCGGCAGCGGGGTGGTGCGGACGGAGGCTGGCGAGTGGGAGGGTCGGGTGACCGATCCTGCGTGGCGGCCGGTGGCAGGCGAGGCGGTGCGGCTCTGCGTGCGCCCGGAGAGTTTCCGTTTTGCGGAACGTCCTGTGGGGCGGAATGGTCTGACGGGTGTGATTTCCGAGAGCATTTACCTTGGGGAACTGGCGCAGTACACTGTGACCGCTGGAGTGGATGTGATCCGGCTGGCGGAATTGAATCCGGCGGATCTGCGGCGTCCGGGTCCGGTGCAGGTGGTGGCGGAGGCGGAAGACGTGATGATTCTGCGTCGATGAGAACGGGATTGGTATTCTGGTTGGTGGTGCGGCGGGGATGGGCACCGGAGCTTTGGTGTTCCGCGGGCCTTGGAGGGGGCGGAATGCGGCCATGAAGCGTTATCTGGCTGTGTTTCTTGCGATGGGGGCGGTGATTGCGGCCCCGATTCTGCTGAAACCTGTGGAGAGTGCACGCAGTGCCGATTACCGGCCGGAAGACCGCCTCGTCGTGGTGACCCCGCATGTGGAGACGATCCGCTATGAACTCGAGCGGGGATTCCAGCACTGGATGCAGCAGGAGCATGGGCGACGCGTGGTGATTGACTGGCGCATCCCCGGGGGCACCTCCGACATCATCAAGGTACTCAAGTCCGAGTACACGGCTGCCTTCGAGCACGAGTGGACCAAGGCGGGCCATGAGGCGGCGGAGATGACCGAATTTGCGGATGCCAGGAGCGAGTCTCCGGCCCGCCGGGCCTTTCTGGACAGCAGTGTGGGCGTGGGGATTGATCTCATGCTGGGAGGTGGCCCCATCGATTACAACGGGCTCAGGAAGCAGGGATTCATCGTGAGCCGGGACCGGGCGGGGTTCGGGCCCGAGGCTGTGAGGAAGGCGCATCCCGAGTGGTTCACCGAAGCGGTGATTCCGGCAAAGCTGGCGGGTCAGGAACTTTATGAACCGGGGCTGGCATGGGTGGGGACCTGTCTTTCCGCATTTGGGATCTGCTGGAACGAGGAACGGAGGGTAGCGCTGGGAATTCCCGGCCCTCCTAACACCTGGGGCGATCTGGCGGCTCCGGCCTGGCGCAATCAGATCGCGCTCGCCGATCCGACCAAATCGGGAACAGTGGCGGCGATGTTCGAGGTGATTCTGCAGATTGAGATGCAGCGGGCCGCGGCGGAGGCCGGTGCGGACGAGGCGCGCCGGGAGGTGGCGATTGCCGGGGGGTGGCAGCGCGGGTTGCGCCTGATTCAGCGGATTGCGGCCAATGCGCGCTACTGGACCGACAGTTCCACGAAAATTCCGCTGGATGTGGCCGACGGGGAAGCTGTGGCGGGCATCTGCGTGGATTTCTATGGTCGCAATTTTGTCGAGCGGCTGGAGCGGACCAATGGGAGCAGTCGGCTGCGGTTCGTGGCACCGCCGGGAGAGACCACCGTGAGTCCGCAGCCGGTGGCGATGCTGCGCGGGGCACCACATGCCGAACTCGCGACGCGCTTCATCGAGTATCTGCTGACCCCGGAAGCGCAGCGGCTGTGGGGATGGAAGGCGGGCGTGCCCGGTGGACCGGAAAAGATGGCGCTCCGCAACATGCCGATCCGGAAAGATTACTACGAGGAAGCCAACCTCGTACAGGCGGCCGACCCCGGGCTGCGGCCCCTTGAGGATGGCATTGCCTTTCAGTATGATCCCAGGCTGACCGCGGATCTCTTCGGCACGATCCGGGTGATCATCCGCGCCATGTGCATCGACCCCCATCATGAACTGCGGGAGGCATGGTCCATGCTGGCCGACCGAGGGTTTCCGGAAGAAGCGACGGCCCGGTTTGGAAATCTGGAGGCAGTGAACTACACAGCGGCGGCTGGCATTGCGGCGAAGCTGAAGAGCCGCGATCCGGTGATGGCGGCGACCGTGGCGCGGGATCTCTCCGTGGTGTTCCGTGGGAATTACCGCAAAGCCCTTGAGTTGGCCGCGGCAGGAAAGTGAGAACGGGGCCCGCAACTCTGGGAGTGAGGCGCTGAGGAAGCTTGCCGTGCCGGACCGTTTCCGGCATAAGCAGACGACGCCGGATTGAGGCCAATCCCTGTCCGCCCCCACCCCCTGACTGATCTGATCTGCTGCCATGCGTGTGCTCTTTCTGACTGCCGCTGTCCTCGCCATTTGCCTTGGCCCTGCGGCAGCGGGTCCCGACATTGTTGCCACCGTGCCTGCCGGGGGGGCGTCAGTATCCTCGCTGACGAGCCTGCGGGTGACCTTCAGCGAGCCAGTCACGGGAGTGAGCGCGACGGATCTGGGAGTGAACGGGAATCCTGCGGTGGCAGTCAGCGGTTCCGGTGCGGGGCCGTACGTGTTCACCTTCCCGCAGCCTCCGGCGGGGACGGTGTCCTTTTCCTGGGACGTGGATCAGAGCATCGCAGGCCTTGGCACGGGGGAATTTGTGCCGGCCGTGAGCATCACGGTGACATTGACCGACAACGTGGCGCCGCAGTTGGCAATGATCGCGACGTCCGTGCCCGGTCAGGAAATGGAAGACGTGCAGCCGTCGCCGGGGTCGGTGGCCGGGCTGATCCGGCAAGCCGTGGTGAATTTCAGCGAAGCAGTCGACGGGGTTGATGCGGCGGATCTTGCCGTCAATGGGTTGCCGGCGTCGGCGGTCACCGGAAGCGCTGCCGGGCCCTATGTGTTCCAGTTCGATGCCGTGCCGGTGGGATTGGTGCAGTTCCGCTGGTCAGCCGGCCATGGGATTGTGGATGCGGCGGGCAATGCCTTTGCGGGCACTGGATGGAGTGCCACGCGGGCGGTGTCGGCGGGGCAGGTGATCATATCCGAATTTCTTGC
>JBIICE010000329.1:0-3284 GCA_044239025.1 Verrucomicrobiales bacterium | reverse complement strand
ACGATGCCGCTCGCCTGCGTGACGGGCTGATGATGATACATGATTTCATTGATGACCACCTGATCCGGAATTGCGAACTGCGCCGCGCCGCCCGCATTGAACTGCGATGGCGTGGCCCACGATCCGTTGGCCATGCGGGCCTGCGCCCGCTGCTTCACGACCTGGCCGTCAAGGATCTGCTGCCCATCGGAACCGAGCAGGAAAATCTTGTCGCCATCCAATGGACGGAAACCAAGGGCGGCTTCCGTGAGAGCCAGCCGGGCACCCGCTGCCAGCGTGCCGCTCAGACGCTTTTCCTGCCCGCCGGAACTCCTCACGAGAACGCTGGAGAGATCGAAGGCCGAGCCGGCCGGATTCATCAGTTCGACCGTGAAGGGAGCCGCCGCCGCACTGCTCAGCTTGTCGAGCCGCAACCCGGCGGCCGTGGCGGGCGGGGTCACGCCGGTGACTTCGAGCGACGCCATGAACCAGGCATCGGCGGCCCCTGCGGAGGCTCCCCGCAGTTCCACGGCCAGCACGTTGTTCCCGGGCCGCAGCAGGCTGCCATCGAGGGGAATGCGGGCGCTCATCATCGGATAGACCACATCCGTGACCGCTGCGGTGGCGGGCCCCAGCGCTCCCGCGGGCAGATTGAAACGATGCACTTCCTGCCCGTTCAGATAGATGACCGCGCCGTCGTCGATGGCATGCTGCAGCACAGCGGTATACGATGTTCCGTCGCCGCCCGGAAGCGTGAAGCTCCGCCGGAAGCGGCTGATCAGCGGATTGGCGGGCAGCACGGTGCGACCCCACAACGGCTCGGCGGTCGCATCCCAGCGGATGCGCACCCCTCCGGGATTCGCTCCCGGTCCGGCATTGGTCCACGCGAAGTCGACGGTGTGTTCGCCCGGAGCCAATGGAGCGGGCAGCCGGAAGGGTCCGGCAAAGGAGGCAAATCCTCCACTCACTGCCCCGGCCAATGGTGGCCCGCCATCGATCCGCACGCTGTCGAGCGAGTTGTCGGCCGCCGCAAAGAGATCAATCCGCTCGGTCCCGGCCACGTAGCCATCGAGCTGGAATTTCATGCGGTAATTGAAGGTGCCAGCGGGCGCATTGTCGTTTCCGGATCCACTGAACCCGATGAAACGCGAGACGCCATCGTCCTGCAGCCACGCGGCATTCGGCGACATCGCGATGGCGGGCTGATTGTCGGCCAGATTCACATAATGTGGATCGGGGGATCCAGGCGGAAGCGGCCGACCGTCAGCACCAACTCCGGAATTCCACAGGTTGGTGATCGGAACGCGCAGCGGCACCGGCACCGGAGCCCCCGGCGTGCCGGGCCGGAAGAACCGGACTTCACTGAGCCCGGCGAGCTGATTGTCCCCGCCATGCGTGCTCAGTATGTTGAGCCGCACGTACCGCGCCCGCGCCAGATTCAGCGGGATGCGCTGCCCGATCTCGGAGGTCACCCCGAAGGCCCGCGTGAAGTTCATGGTCGACACGGTCGTGAAGGGCCCGCCGGGCTCGCTCGCAGCAAGGATTTCCACAAGGTTCGCCCCGCGCGTCGTCATGGCGGCTTCGTTGTAGTTCCACACGCGCATCGCGGAAATTTCTCCGGCTGTCCCCAGATCGAAGGTGATCTGCGCGGGCAAGGGATCGGTCCCGCCATTGAGCGTCCCTGCGGAAAGCCACATCGTGCCTTCCGCATTGGTGCCATGCACGCCACCCACCACCGCAAGGCCATTGCCATTGATGACATTGACGGCGGCCCGCGAAAAACCAGCGGTCAGCTCGGAGGAAATCTCGGCTACGCTCACGTTGCCACTCACGGGGATTTCTTCGGGAAACGCGGCGGCTTCCTGATTGCTGAAGGCATAATGATGCCACGTGGCTCCGGAACTGAGCGGCAGAAAATCGAAGGCAATGCCCCCACTCTCGGGACAACGGAAATGATAGCGGACAATCAGTCCGAGGCCGGAATTGGCGGCGTTCTGGTCAATGATCACGGGCGTCCCGGTATCGGATGGCGTGATCTGCATTTTCCGTCCCTCGAGGCCACCGAACCCGGTGCTGTAGATGGCGGTGCTGTAGTATTTCCCGGCCGTGAGCCCGCTCAGTTCCAGCCGCGACACGCCTCCGCCATGGCTGGCGCCATACAGGAAATCCTCGCACAACTGGCGGCTTCCCGTCCCCGCGGGCAGACTGTTCACGCCGGCTCCGTTGCCGTTGTTGTTGAATCCTACGGTCGCTCCCAGCAGACGCCAGTTGCTGCCGGATGTCGCCGCAAGCCCTGGCGACACAAAGGTCACTCCATTGATCGCAGCCACGGCCGTCGCACGGTTCAGACAGATCCGGTGCGTGTAGACGTTGCCCGAGGAAATTCCGCTGTCGGCATTCGAGGTCCAGCGCTGCGCGGCCCAGTACCCCCCGGAAATCACGGGCGGACTCGGCATGTACAACCGCACGTCGCCATGCACAAAGCCACTCCGGCCCACCGCCCACCCGGCGTCGTCAAATCCAGGAGCAGTCCACGCATTCCCCGTTTCCTGACCTCCCTGCGCATAGCGCCACTCGGAATCAAACGCCGCCGCACTCACGGTCACCGGTCCAGGCGGCAGCGGGAAATTCACGGCCCCGGGCGTGCCTCCGGCCTCCCTGCTGAAGGTCCACGCGGCGGCTTCCCGCGACGCCCCTTCGCCCCGACGCTTCACAAGCGTGGCTCCGGAACCATCGGGAGCCACGGGCCACTCGCCTTTGTCCTGATACGATACCTCATCCATGATCCGGTCGTTGCCGTCGCGCAGCAGTAGTTCCTCTCCCGCATTGGAAAGCGATCCACGCCACGGACCAAGGGCACCAGCAATGCCGGAGGCCGCTGGATCGGCGGCCACAATCAGGTACCCCTTCCCGGGAATCACCGTGCCGGCCGGAATCGTGAAATTCACCCCGCCACTGATCCGCCAGCCGGAAATGTCGACGTTCACTCCGTTGAGATTCGCCAGTTCGATCCATTCGCCGGCCTCGCCTGCCCCGGCCGGATTGTAGCTGATTTCATTGAAACTGACGACGCTGTCGTAGGCCCACAGCCTTCCTGTCATCGTCAGCAGCAGCACGGCCATCCACTTGCGGAAATGGTCCGCAGCCTTGGTTTCACAGGTGATTCGGTTCATGGCAAAAACGGGGGGATGCAGGCAGCAGCCCCGCCCATCCGCAGTGCCGCCGCCCGGAACTCAGCATGAGCGATGGCCCCGCCGCACGTCAATCCCCGGCTGCCACGATTCCACGGCCCACCCCAATCTCCC
>JBIICE010000113.1:0-13373 GCA_044239025.1 Verrucomicrobiales bacterium | reverse complement strand
CACGCGGCGGTACGTCAGGCGCGGTCATGGATGCGCCGCAGCGATTGGTATCTCAAGCTTGATGTGGCGAAGTATTATGATTCGCTGCCTCACGATCAGCTACGGGAAGCGCTGGCGCGGCGCTTCCAGGAAGCACGTCTGCTGAGCCTCTGGGATGATCTGCTGGCATCGTATGAAACCGCCCCCGGTCGGGGTCTGCCCATTGGAGCGCTCACGAGTCAGTTTCTGGGGAACTTCTATCTTGATGCCTGTGATCATTGGATGGCGAGGCATCTCGGTCTCGGCCGCCATCTGCGGTATATGGACGACTTTCTGCTGCTGGGAGACCATGCGGCAATGCGGCGGGCGCAGCGGGAAACTGCGGAAATGCTGGCGTCTCTGGGCCTGCGGGTGAAGCAGGACGGAGTGCTGAACCGCGCGACCTGTGGTGCCCCGTTTCTCGGGTTTGTGGTCTATCCGGACAGAATCCGGTTGAGCCGGGCGGGCCGCCATCGGCTGCGCCGGAAGCTGCGGGCCGCCGAACGATCATGGAGAAATGGGAGGCTGAGCGAAGCTGGATTGTCAGCCGTGGGTACTGCGCTGTGGGCGCATGCGTCCCATGGTGATGATGTGGCGTGGCGACGCGAGGTCTGCCGGTTCTTTCATGATGGGGAAACGCAGGACGCAGCGCCATGTTCTGCGGGGCGGCTCGTGGATGAATCCAGCCGAGCACGCCCGTGCGGCGTACCGCAACAGGAACAGGCCGGAGAACCGGAACAGGAACAACGGTTTCCGGCTGGTGCTGGTCCCCGGCACGGAGGTGCCGCTCCACCTGCGGTCGACGCGTTTTCCCGCGCCTCCGCCTGCGATCATGCGAGGGACGAAACCATGGGTAAGTCCCCGGCTGACACCGACCCCGGACCCCAGCAGGGGCAACCGCCGCTGTCAGCCGGGGCTCCTTGCTTCCAGCCCATGCTTCCGGAACTCGATTGGCCCTGATCCTTCTCTCCTGACCCATGAATCCTCTCAATCCGTCCGATCCGGTCGCGTGGTCTTCCTCCAATGCCTCCCAATGGAGTTTTCAGCCCAGCGGAACGGTCACGGCGATGACCATTGGAACGGCGATGACCATTGGAACGATGGAGCCTGACGAGTTCGAAGAGCCTGACGAGTTCGTGGAGCTGAGCGGGGCGGTGGCTGAGGGTCTAGAGAAAGCCTTGCAGGGTCAGGCGCTCACGCATCTTCGTCTGTGGGGCGTCAGGGGTTTGGGCGGGGACTGGCTGCAGTCGCTTCCGGTGGGGCTGCGCGTACTGGAGGTCAGGAACTGTCCCGACATCGACATCATTCCGGCCCTGCCGGCTACGCTGGAGCGGCTCCATGTCAGCCACTGCCCGAAACTGAGATCCATCGGGATGCCGGCCGACGCCTGCGTCTCTTTGGATACCCTCATCCTGAAGCAATGTCCGGAGTTGCCTGCGCGGAATCTTGCTGAACTACTCGGCATGGCTCCCCGCCTGCTCCGGCTCGACGCCTCGGAATCCCCCGTGCCGCCCAGCATGGAGGGGTTTCCGGATACCCTTGAGCGACTCGATCTGAATGGCTGCGGCATGCTGAAGCAACTTCCTGTGCTTCCGCCGCGCCTTGTCCGTCTGGGCCTGCGGGGATGCCGTGCGCTGGAGAAAATCGGGCCACTGCCCCCCACCATTGACTACCTCGATCTGGCCAACTGCGAGGCGCTGGCGCAGTCACTCGAGTTCACGGCCGAGGAAACGAAGGGATGGAAGCCACCACGCACGCTGTTTCTTCATGGTTCCGGCGTGTGGGTCGATCCGGCCCTCCTCGGGGAGGACGACGGCACCAATGTCGCCGAGGACTTCTTTGCGGACCGTATCGAAAGCAGGAAACATCCCGGCAAAGCATTCAATCAGGTCAAGGTCATCCTGCTGGGCAACGGACGGGCCGGAAAGTCGAGCCTCCTCGACAGTCTCATGCAAAGGCCGTTTGAGCAAAACAAGGAAAGCACGCACGGCATCCTCTTCGAAACGCTCACCGTGCCACCCCCGTGCACCCGGGGCCGGTCCAGCCCTGTGGCGAACGGGTCGAGCGCTCCCGAAAAAATCCATCTCAATTTCTGGGACTTTGGTGGCCAGCACCTCTACGAGAACACGCACCGTCTCTTCTTTCAGAATCGCGCCGTCTTTCTCATCTGCGGGAATGATTGCGGAAAAACCGCCAGCGACGAGGACGATCAAATGCTCGGGGACGGCGGAGCCGAGCACGACATCGACGGCGACTACGACTACTGGAAGGATCAGGTCGACCTCATCGGATCCGATGCGGGCGCCAAGGAATCAAGGATCATGGTGATTACCACCAAGGCCGACCGAAAACCGGTCGCGGGACGCACCAAATGGAAGACCAGCACCGCGAAGCTGGATCCGGGAATCCAGCAGTTCCGCTATTCTGCCAAAGAACAGAATCCTGCTGATCCTCGGCCGCCGGGACGAGGCCATGCCACCCGGGAAGCGCTGACCAGCGAGATCGCTGCCATGGCCGATGCGATTCTGGGTCACCAGCAGAAACGGCAGATCGGGTCACGCTTGCTTGCGGTCATGGAAAGACTTGGGCAAATCCGAAACGGCAGCCAAACCTCCGACGCCCGCCAGTTCATCCCAACGTCTGAATTCGAGGAAATCGTCCGGGAATTCTGCACGGACGGCCGGTTCGACGAAAATCCCCGCCTTTTCCTGCGTCGGCTCCACCGCGCCGGCTTCCTCTATTGGAACGAAACCCTCCTCGGCGATAAAGTCATTCTCGATCAGCGCTGGGCCATCGGGGGAATCTACACCATCCTCAAACGGGACGGAAACTTCTCCTCCATCAGGCAAGCCAATGGCCTCGTCCGTACGTCGGAAATCATGGCGATGGACTGGAGGCATGAGACGGAGGGACAGCCGGCGTACAGCGAAAACGAACGCAGGCTCTTCCTCGCATTCATGGAGTCCTGCCGCATCGTGATTCCCGTGCTCGAAGGGTACCAGTCCCTCTACCAGGAGCGCGTCTACCTCGTTCCCAGTGCCGTGAGCAAGGACAGGCCTGGCACGGTGCCGGCCATGGAGAAGGACACATGGACATGGAATCAAAAGGTCGCTGACGACTGCGGATCGGATGCCATCCTCCCCCTCATCGTCGCCGCGCAGAAACTCCTCGGACGCGACTTCACCGTCTGGCAGTGGGGCCTCCACTGGAAACGCCCCACCATCAAATCCTACACAGAAGAAATGCTCGCGGAATGGATTCCCAACGCGAACTCCACGGTCAAAGGCTGCCTCCGCATCGCCATCACCTCCAATGCCCCCAGCACCGAAAGCCACGCCCGCGAGATCGTCCGGGATTTTCTCGCCGCCACCAGACGCAGCGAAAACCTCCTCACCAACCAGCCATGGCCCACCACCGATTCCTCCACGGACCTCGCCAGCAGCCACCTGCCAGACCGGGAACTCGTGGAGGTCAAGCCTCTGCCCATCACTCTGCAGATCTCCATTTCCTTCGCCGGAGATCCATCCGGCGCGGGCAATGAGCCTCTTCAATGGAAGCATAGTGCGTTTCCGAAGGCGCTCAATGAAGCGCTCGACAGAATCGGGAAATCATCCGGATTCCCCTTCCGGGTTACTCAATACATGAATGAAGACGCAGATCGTGTAACTTCCATAAGTAGGTATCTCAAAACACTGGTTCTCGGCGATGTCATGCTCATTGTGATGAGCAAACGATACCTGCTGTCAGCCTATTGCATGCAGGAGCTTCTTCTGATTGCAAGGCATCGCGAGCGACTGAACTCTGAGGAAACGGGTAAACCGCTCCCCGACTGGAAGGTGGATGACTTCGATACGCCCGCTCCCGGCGTCTTCCTCTTCGAACTGCCTGATTTTGAGCGGAATCTTCTCGAGCCCGATACTGAGATTGAAAAATCGTGGATTGCCGAAGTAAAGAGGTTCATTGATGGGAATCATAGTCACACAAATAATCTATCCAGTTTGTTCATAAAATCTGATCTCTACGGAGTATTGAGGCTGCTCGAGGGTGAGTTCACCGGTTCGATTCCCGATCACCTCAAACGATATGCCGGCCGTCTGGGTGTTCTCAGAGAATGGTTCTACACCCTGCTGGATGGTGCTCGGCGGATGCAGGTGCAACAGTTCCTGAGGGGCGGACGGTTCAGGAAGGTTCCGTTTCAGGCTGGAGTTCCGGATGGCGGATTTGTGGAGAACGTTGCGGGAGATGTCGTTCGGGAATTAGAACTGGGACGTCAGTTCCTTTTGAGCGGCAAAAATCTGAAAGCGTTAATTGAGAGAGAGTTATCGCAGCCTAAGGCAGAGTCTGCGCGGGTGTTCTGGGGTGTGCTGAATCACGTTCCGTGGCTCAGGGCGCGGTTTGACGGTGGGGAAGCTCCGCCGGAAGAGTATGGCTCCATTTTCCAGAATCTATGGAGACAATTGCAATCTTCATCCGAAGCGCTGATGGAGCGGGAGAATCCGATTGACTAGCGTGAGAGGAATCTGGAGGTGGGATTATGGGAACAGCGAAGCAAGCGAGCAAGGGAGGGGAGCGGTTGTTGCCGACGCCTGGGGAGATGGTGGCGTATTTGGATCGTCATGTCCGGGGGCAGGTGAGGGCGAAGCAGGATTTGGCGGTGGCGGTGTACAATCATTATCTTGGGCAGGCGATGCGGGACCGGGACGGGGTGGATCCGGGGCGGCAGCATGTGCTTTTGCTGGGGCCGACGGGGAGTGGGAAGACGTATCTGGTGAAGACGCTGGCGGATTTTCTTGGGGTTCCGGTGGGGTTCAGCAGTGCGGCTGGGCTCGTGGAGGCTGGGTATAAGGGGAACACGGTGGAGACGTTGGTGCGGGCGGTGCTGGACCGTGCTGGCGGGGATGCGCGGAAGGCGGAGCGGGGCATTGTATTTCTGGATGAGATTGACAAGATCCGGGCGGGGGAGACGGGTGGGCGGGATGTGAGTGGCGAGGGGGTGCAGAATGCGCTGCTGACGCTGCTGGATGGGAGGATGTCCGAGGGGATGGAGGGGAATGGGCATGCGGCGGTGGATACGGGTCGGCTGCTGTTCATCTGCACGGGAGCGTTTGTGGGGCTGCGGGAGATTGTGGAGGAGCGGCTGGGGACGAAGCGGCGGAAGATTGGCTTTGTGCCGCGGGTCACGGAACGGCTCGAGGAAGTGCCGGATCAGCCGGTGTACCGTGCGTTGTGTCAGGCGCAGACGCCGGATTTTGTGGCCTTTGGGATGATTCCCGAGTTCATCGGGAGGTTTGCGGCGGTGACAGTGCTGCATGAATTGTCGCGGGTGGACCTGCGGGAGATCATTGGTGGGGGAGTGGAGAATTCGGCACTGGAGCGGCAGCGTCGGCTGGCGGCGATGCATGGGATCGAGCTGGAGCTGACGGCGGAGGCGGTGGATGCGATTGCCGAGCAGGCGGCCGCCCTTGGGACGGGGGCGCGCGGGCTGCATCGGCTCATGGGACGGGCGCTTGATGCCGTTGACTACCGCTGGCCTGAGCTTGCGGAGGAAGGGGTGTGCCGGGTCATTGTCGGGCGGGACACCGTGATCAGCGGGGCTCCGCCCGAGCTGGTGAAGGGGAAGGCCAAACTGAAGCGGACCGACCGGGAACTGCGGAAGGCGGCGCTGGCGGTGCTGCCGCCGAAGCCGCGGCCGGTATTGGGCGGGGGCGATCTGCCGCCGGGCATTACGGATACATCCGGCTGGAGCGACGAGGATTTCTGGAATGCGATCGAGTCCGAGAAACAGGCGAAACTGGGCTGGGACGAGACGACCGGCAGTGCCCGCAAGTGGTGGGAAGCCTTTGAGAAAGAGAATCGCCCGCGGGCTGCCCTCATCTACCGTCTGGTGGAGGAACTGCGGAACCGGGGAGCCACCATTACCGAATTCTTTCTGGCCTATGTTTATTCCAATACGGACAACATTCAGGCGAACCTTTACTATCTTGATTACACGCGATTGAAGAAAGAAGAAGAGAAGAACAAGCGGAAGGGAGCCAGCGAGTGAGGCCGCGGTCAGGCGGGATTGATTTCCGTGCGGTAGAGGAGGGACCAGCCGGCTGTTTCGTCCATGAGGAGAGAGGCGAGGGCGAGGGATTCGCTGGTGAGGCTCCAGACTCCGTCGGCCTCGCTGGAGGAACTGGTGAGCGGGATGGCATGGAGTGAGCGGATGCGGTCATCGAGGAGAGTGACCATGCTTTCGGCGCGGTCCTTGAGTCGCTCGATTTCGATTTCCGAGGCGACGCCATGGATGGCCGCGATGGCGGCGGGGCCGACGGTGCAGACGAGCAGGGAGGCGACGGCAACGGGGGCCCAATGGAGATGGAAGGCGACGTCGGCGAGGTGGAGCAGGGCGCAGCCGGAGACGGCAGCGAAGAGGAACCAGATGGTGGATTCGCTGTCGTGATGGGCGGTTTCCTGGCGTTGGCGGGTCTTCTGGTGGTAGCGGGCCTGTGATGCGCCGAGTTCCGCGACGATCTGATCGCGGATGCCCACCGGATCGGGGACCGGGCCAAGGCGGAGCGGGGCATTGCGGACAATCGCGCGGAAGTACCATGTGGACCACTGGCGGGCCGGGTCCTGCGAGCGGTCATTTCCCCTGAGGTAATAGGGGAGGCGGGGCAGGGGCGTGTGGACACCGAGGGGGCCGAGATGGGCCATCATGCGGAGGGCTTCCGCGAGAATGCGGCTATTGGTGTAGAGGGAGTGCCAGTCCTCCTGGCGCGAGCGCAGCACGACGTGCACCATGGCTCCGATGGCCATGATTTCGAGAAGAGCAATGAGGACAAGCCATGGCGTCGCTGCATGGAAATGGTGCAGAATGGCCCCGGTCACGGCGAGGGTGACGGCGATGAGGCCGAGCAGAAACGACGCCACCAGTCCGCCACGGTGGGCATGACCATAGACGCCGCTCAGGCCGGAACTGGCAGCCCGGTCGCGTGCGGCTCCATAATATTTTCTGTATTCCGATGCTCCAATGAGAGGAGGCTTCTGCGGTCCCGGGGCGGCGGCGGGCGGCGGGGCCTTGGGGCCGAAGAGATCCCGGAACGAGTGAAAGAACCGCTGGAAGTCACCTTCCTGGGCGGAGCGCAGCTTGCTGCATGCCGGGTCATGGCATGGGGGAATGCAGTGATCGTGTTGCGGGCAATGCGCCGCAGCCTCAGCCCGGCTGGCGCGGAAGGTGGTGAAATCATGGTAGGCCTGCCAGAGACGGCCGGCCCAGAGGTCGGGCAGCGGGCGGCCGGAGCGGAAGGCATTGAAGGCATCGCGCGGGTGGACGCCGGGGCAGCCGTGTTCGTGGTCCGGAGCGGGCGGAAGCGACAGCAGGTCGACGAGCAGTTCGTTGAGATCCGCAATCCATGTGTCGGGGGCGGCGGGCTGGCCCGCAAGGAGGTCGCGCAGCTGCCGTGTGTTCCGCAGCAGCTGAATTTCCGCGCGGTCGGCTGCGGTCACGCGGATGGCGATCACGGGAATTCGTTCATGGAGGGCGGCGGAGACGCTTTCCGAGGTGCCGCCCGCCTTGCCCTCGGCGTCCGAGTCCCAGATGGCGAGCAGGATGTCGCTGTGATGACGCAGGGCTTCCGACTGGGCGCGGAAGCCGTAGGCCCGTCCGCGCACCACGGCAGCAAGGGCCCGGGCCTCCGTCCGCGGCAGGCAGCCATCGTTGGCCAGCCGGGCAGTCACGTTGTCGTCCTTTTTCGGGAGCGATCCGATGCCAAGGCCGTCTGGTTCCTCATGAGGTGAACGGGGCACGATGCGGATGGCTTCGTAGGCGATGCCATCGCGCCCGGACCGCTGCAGGGCATTCGTTTCAATGATGAGATCGCCCCCGGCTTCTCCGCCGCTCAGCACCTGAATGAGCGGTGCCTCGGCCGAGAAGACCGGTTCGCCGCGGAGATCTCCCCCGAGGGCCGACAGCGAGGGGTCGTGCCGGAAGCAACGGGAAAGGAAATTCGAGGCCTTGGCTGGAGCCGAGCCTCCGTGCGCCGCCGCCGCCTCTGTCTCGCGGTGCTGGATTTCCCTGAGGATTTTCTCGATCGCTGCAAGCACCGTGACACAGGCATCGGTCACCGCCTTTTCGATGCCTTCCGCTTCCTCGCAGATTCCATTCTTCACACCGAATTTCCGGTTACCAAGGCCACCAAGGCGAAGCACAAGTCGGGGAGCTGGAAGGGTCATGGCACAGTTTAGGAAATGGACAGATTGAGGAAAGCGGGATCTCTCCGGTTTCTTTCCCGCTATTGCCATGAAAACGCCGGAAGATGCTTCATTTTTCTTGCCTTCATTCCCGTCTTCCTGCCTATCGGCGGCTGTCACCATGAGTTCCCCTGCGCCAACTGAAGCCCAGACCGACCCTGCCCTGGATGCACTTGTCCCGGGCACCTGCTTCCGGCTCATCCCGAAGACGGGTCCGGAGGGCTTCCGCATGGGCCGCCGCGGGGGCCCCAGAGATGAAGATCCGGTCCACGACGTGGTCATCACTCACGATTTCTACATGGCGGACATCCCCGTCACACAGCAGCAGTTCAGAGAGTGGACCAGTAGCAAGGACTATGAAGATTGGTTCCATGCCAATCGCGACCGGATCGATGGCGGGGAACCGCACCGTAATGAATTCGAGGGGGACGATCATCCGGCGGAAAGTGTGACATGGTACGAGGCCAAGGCATTCTGCGACTGGCTCAATCAGAAGCACCAAAATGTGCTTCAGCGGAAAGGATGGCGTTTCCGGCTGCCGACGGAAGCAGAATGGGAATATGCCTGCCGGCGACGTCAGGACGGATCCATCGCGGAAAGCGATTACTGGTCCGGCGATGGCGAGGAAGCCCTCGAACGAATCGGCTGGTATGGCGGCAATTCCGGCGGACGGACGCACCCGGTCCGGTCCTCACCCCACCCGGAAGGCAGCCGTCATCCCTTGGGGCTCTTCAGCCTCCATGGGAATGTGGCGGAATGGTGTGAGAATTACTACTTCACGAGGCAGTACTGTTTTTCGGAAGCACTGGACCGCGATCCGTGCCAGACCACGCCAGTGGCGGAGTTGACTGATAACGATAAATTCTGGCGGCGTGCGGCCGATGTCTTCAGAGGATTCGAACAGAGCTTGGCGGTGACAGAGGATGATGAGTGGGTACTTACAGTCATCGTTTCAGCTTTTGGGACGAGTCCTGATCCCTCTTGGAAGAAGGCTATCAGTGTTTGCCAGGAGGCAAAAGCTCACAAGCAATGGCCGCCGCATGAGAGCAAATGGGCAAGGAATTTGGCCGCGTTTGCTGAGAATGTTAGTAAAGTTGCCGTGAAGCGTGTTCGGCGGGGCGGCTCGTGGGTGAAGACGAGCCGTGCTCGCCCGTGCGGCGTACCGCTCCGGGTTCAGGCCGGAGAACCGGAACAGGTACCTCGGTTTCCGGCTGGTGCTGGTCCCCGGGGCCGCAGGTGGAGCCAGTCAGGCAGGAGGGAGCGGAGCGACTGGCGCAGTGCCGAGCGAGTCGGAGGCCGATGGGACGAGGCCGGAGACGAGCGAGGCACCGGAGATTCCGGCGACGGTGCGGGTGTGGCGGACGGCTGGAGACATTCCGGAGGCAGGTGCCTTGGACGAGGGGGTGACGAAACTTGTCATGGGAGATCTGGGGGGGGGGTTCGCGTACGATGATGCCGATGCCCTCATGGGGCAGATCGCCCAATGGTTTCCGCGGCTGACGCATCTGCATGCGTGGGGGGTCGTCGGGCTGCGGGAAATCAGCGCCTTGCCGCAGGATCTGCGGGTCCTTGATCTGCGCCAATGCCGTGCGCTTGAGCGACTGCCCGGACTGCCCGTCGGTCTCGAGACACTCGACCTCGACGGCTGTGCAGCGCTGCGGTCGCTGCCGGGTGGAGATGCGCTCGCTGCACTGAAGTACCTGCACGTAGACAACTGCCGCCAGTTGCCGTGGAAAGCGGAGACTGCGGTGGCTGGGCAGACGAATCTGCAGAAATTTCTGAAGTCGTGCTGCGCGCTCCGGGAATTCACCGCGTGCGGGCTGGATCGGATCATGGGAACGCTGTCTCTGCCGGAGAGTCCGCTCAGGAAACTGGTGCTGGCAGGTTGCAGCAGGATTTCGGCAATCGAGCCAGGCAGCACATGGGATCAGCTGGAGCACCTCAATGTGAATGGATGCCATGCGCTTGGCTGTCTGCCGGTTCCCACTGGCGGTGCGGAACCATCCGCCGGACAACTGCAATATCTGCTGACGCATGATTGCCCGTTGTTGCGCCATCTGGGGAACCCGACAGAGGACCAATCGGACGACAATCTGCGGCTTGATCTGCGGCGGGTGCACCGGAGCCGTCATGAAGCGCAGAGCACGGCTGCGATGCTGCGGGCGATGATGCTGCTGCGGATGAATCCGGTGAATTCGTACATGGCCAAGCTTCTTTTTCTGGGCAATGGCCGATGCGGGAAGACGACCGCGGCGAATGCGCTCCGCTGGCTGTACATGAACCCGACGGAACGCAGTGAGAATCGCGGATGCAATCCGTCCCGGTACAGTGGGCCCACCCCTGACATTGCCTTCGATTCCGTGAAGATGTCATTCACAGACGGCGGCTCGGTGTTTCCCGGCACGGCCCACTTCTGGGATTTTGGAGGTCAGGAAATGTACCGGAACACCCACCGCATCTTTGCCGAGGCCGGTTCCGTCTTTGTGATTGCCGTCGCCAGTGAGGAGGAACACCAAAGGCGAATCCAGAACGACCCGAAGCAGACCCCCATAGCCAACCCGAGCGAGTACGAGAAGGAGAACCAGTACTACCTCTTGAGTTACTGGCTGGACTACATCCGCAGTGCCCGGAAGCTGATGTCCATCGACGATTTCGGGATGGCCATTGCCGACCGGGACGACCCTCTGGGTGTGGTGATTCTCTACACCGGGCGACCGCCGAAGAGTGGCGTGAGCGTTCAGGAATATCTCATCAGGCAGGCGGGAGCCTACCGGAAGCTGATCGAGGATGGGCGCATCAGCCATTACCACGTCGATTTCGGAGAGGAAACATGGGAGGATCGTTGCGGCGCATTCAAACGGAAGGTGGAACAGTTGCTTTCCGGGGCGGCAGACGCGTACGGGATCATGCTGCCGAAGGCGTTCGATACATTGCGGGAAAAGTGCGGGAAGATTGTGAGCGATGGGAAAAAGGAGACGCTGGACGAATCCGGATGGGAATCATTGGTCGGTGAATCCCTCGACGCCACGAACCGCGAGCGTGCCGGGTTGGTCGGCGAGGTGAGTCGCGGAGCGTGTGAATACCTCCATGAGTGCGGCATTGTCTTCAAGGTCGGGTCAACGGTCGTTGTTGACCAGAAGAAGACGATCCTGCGCATGTATCAATGCATTGCACGGATGCGCAGTCTGCTCTTCGGCCGTTACGGGATGCCGCTTCCGGGCGATCAGCTGTGGGAATTGCTTGGAAAGGCCATGGAGAATGTCGCGGGCGATGGGATCACAGAGATGGCCGACCGAGTCAAACTGATGCAGGAAATGCTCGAGAAGTGCGGGTATCTGCAGAAGGCGGAGTACCTTGAGGATTGGGCGGTCATCCATCCGGAACTTCTCCCGGAGGAGAAAGGACACATTGAAGACAAGGCGAACAAAGCCTGGCGAACCGTGGCGGCGGGTGGAGTCGGCTGGAGAAACGACTCGCTGGCTCTGGTGGGATTGAAATCTGCGATTCTCGGAGCCCATGACTACCGCCGGGTGGCCGCATGGATCGTCAAGCATGGCCTTTACGTTGGAAAACGCTGGGGGCAGGCCGCGGGCCAGATCGTGGGATCAGCAGCCGAGCCGCCATCCGACCCGAGGGCGCTGCAGTGGATTGGCTGGAAGGACGGTTTTCAGATGACGATCAGGGCCGCAGATGGTTCCACGCTGGGCGTCGTCCGCATGCGGTGGCGCCCGATTCCCCGGGAAAAGGAAGAGTCCGAGGATGCCGGCCCGGAAAAAGACCCGCGTGTCGTCAGTCTTGCGGGCGGGATTCTCATCGAGGTGCTCTCCCAGATGCCCGACAATGGTGCCGAGTGGCTTGCCGGCGTACTCGCGGAGGCAAACGGTCCTCTCGCGGAACTGAGGGATCATCTCGACAAGATCGACCCATTTTCCGGTAGCGCGCATCGTGAACCCCTCCGTTCCAGCCCCCGCGGTGCCGGGCAACCTTCGTGGCGGAAATTCGGTGTGATGGCCCGCAGCAGGATGGATGTGGCTTTTTCCTACCGGGGGATCGACAGCGAAGTTGTAGACCGCATCTGCGGAATCCTCAGAAGACAAGTTCCCGGCATCGGGTTGGTTTTCTACACCGACACCAGCGAGGAGCGGAGGGACCGTGTGTTTCTGCAGGAAGTGTACGATGACCTGCGCGATGCCGACGTCCTCGTCGTGGTGGCGTCCGAAAAATACTTCGAACAACCCAATCTGGAAACCGGCGCAAACCTGTACTGCCCCGTGGAACTCGCCGACGCAGTCCGCGAATTCCACATTTCATGCAGGAGACCGGCGGAGAAGACAATCGTGCTTCGTGCCGATACTCCCGGAGGCAGGGTGGGGAGCCAGAATCTGGACCCGGCCGTCAAGAAGGTGCTGAATGAGTTTAATAAAATAGTAGAAGGCAGATTCAGGAGTGAAGACAGGGCAGGAGTCCGGCTGTATGAATTGAAGGTTTACGATGAAATCTTCCGGTACCGAGTGAGTGACACCGTGATCGACGACTTCTGCAGCAAGGTTTGCGGCAGTCTGCTTTCGAATTCCCGGGAATCGGACGAAGATTTGGCGAAAAGGATTCGGAGTGCGCTTGGCTGGGAGAGAGGACCCTGAACGGGAGGGAATGGTGTCGGGTCTCAGGCTGCCATGTGAGGCTCTGGTGCCCCTTCAGTGTGCGTTGATGGGGGTGTGGCCGGTTCCTGTTGGGGATGCGCGGAGGGGAGGTGGGGCATGGGCGGGAACCGTCGGAATCCAGAAAGCTGCGATGCTCGCAGCAGTCCAAAGCCTGGCGGCTTCGTTCTGTGATGACTGGTCCTGAATTCGTCGTGCTGCTCAGTCGTCAGTGCGTTTCGTCCCGGAGCCACGGGGCCATATTCATAGCAGAGAGCCGAAGGCTTTGGACTGCGGTGAGCATCACCGCTTTCCCTTGAGCGCGGAGCGCGGGATCTCGATTCCCTCAGCCTTCTCGAACTGTCGAAACCGAGAAAGCTGCGATTCTCGCAGCAGTCCAAAGCCTGGCGGCTTCGTTCTGTGAGCGGTCTCTCCGAATTCGTCGTGCTGCTCAGTCGTCGAAGCGTTTCGTCCCGGAGCCACGGG
>JBIICE010000328.1:0-3350 GCA_044239025.1 Verrucomicrobiales bacterium | reverse complement strand
CCGCAGCCGCACGGGCCACGCCCTCACGGCCCTGCTCCAGCTCTCCGCCAAATCGGCCCGCCGCCTCCTCCCGGACGGCTCGGAGGAGGAAATCCCCGCTGCCACCGTCGCCGCCGGCGATCACCTCATCGTCAAACCAGGCGAAATCATCCCGGCCGACGGAACCGTATTCACCGGCCAGTCGTCAGTCGACGAATCCATGCTCACAGGGGAACCCATCCCGGTCACGCGCGGGCCGGGCGACCCCGTCTCGGGCGGCACTGTCAATCAGTCGGGTGCCCTCGTGATGACAGCCAATCGGGTTGGATCCGATACCCTCCTCGCGGGCATCATCCGCATGACGGCAGCCGCGCAACGCAGCCGGGCTCCGGTCCAGCGGCTCGCGGACCGGGTCTCCGCATGGTTCGTTCCCTTCGTGATCGCTGCGGCCGTGCTTGCCTTCATCCTCTGGCTGGCCCTCGCTCACGACCTGCCCCGCGCCATCACCGCGGCCGTTTCGGTCCTCATCATCGCCTGCCCCTGCGCCCTCGGTCTCGCCACCCCCATGTCCATCATGGTCGGCATCGGACGCGGTGCCCAGCTCGGAATCCTTGTACGCGACGCTGCCGCTCTCGAACGCGCGGAATCCACCTCGCGACTCGTCATCGATAAAACTGGTACGCTCACGGAAGGAAAGCCCCGCGTCACCGCCACTGCCTGCGCCCCGCCGGATGGCCTCCCGGCCATGCTGGCAGCCGCCGCCGCCGTGGAAGCACGCTCGGAACACCCGCTCGCACACGCCATTCTCCAGCACGCCGCTTCCCTTGGCGTCACGTATTCCCCGGCCACCGAGGTGGAAGCCATCCCCGGATCGGGCCTCCGCGGTTCCCTGCCGCCCCATACGATTCTCGCCGGACGACGTGACTGGCTCGCCGCACTCTCCATTTCCTTCCCTCCACTGCCGGAACCTCCCAGCGAAGCCACCACCATCTGGATCGCTCAGGACCAGACCGCCCTCGGCTGGGTTGCCGTCTCGGATTCCCCCAAGGCTTCTGCCGCCCAAGCCGTCGCCGACCTCGCCGCTCTCGGCATCCAGACGATCATGGCCACCGGCGACCAGCCAGCTGCCGCCCAGGCGGTCGCAGCCGCCACGGGCATCAAAGAGGTCCACGCCAGCCTCCTTCCTCAGCAGAAACTCGACCTCATCCGCCAGCTCCAATCCTCGGGAGCCTCGGTCGCCATGGCTGGCGATGGCATCAATGACGCCCCCGCCCTCGCTGCCGCAGACACAGGTATCGCCATGGGCTCCGGCACCAATGTCGCCATGCAGACCGCCGGCATGGTGCTTCTCAGGGGCGACCTCCAGAATCTCCGCCGCGCCTTCACTCTCAGCCGCGAAGTCATGCGCAACATCCGCCAGAACCTCTTCTTCGCCTTCGCCTACAATTTCGCGGGCATTCCCCTCGCCGCCGGGGCCCTCTACCCGTTCACCGGAAAAATGCTCAGCCCCATGATCGCCGGGGCCGCCATGGCCTTCAGCAGCGTTTCCGTCATGGCCAATGCCCTCCGGCTCCGCAACGCCGCCAGATAGGCCCCCCGAAGGACCGGGCCTTCCTCGGCGACCCGCATGCAGCCGCCCGGACAGACCTCATGAAACCCGTCCCCGTGGCCTCGCCTTCCGCGATTTCTCTGATGCCGGGCTTGCCAAGGAAGGGGCCGGGGCGCTAGAACCATCTCCGACCTCGCCGCGCCAGGTCTCTATTCCCCCCTCCAAGACATGAACAAGAATCTGCTTACCCTGCTCGCTGCTTCCACCCTGCCATATTCCCTTTCCGCTGCCGATCCGGTGGCTCAACCCGGAGGCAAGGTCGACGGCGCTCCCCCACTGGCCCTCGTGAAGGTCGCCGACGGACTCGTCGACCCCGTGGACGTGACCGCTCCACCAGACGGCTCCGGCCGACTCTTCGTCTGCGAACGCCATGGCCTCGTGCGCGTCATCAAGGACGGCAAACTGCTCGACAAACCGGCCCTCGACATCCGTGACAAAACCCTGAGTTCCTTCCTCGAGGAAGGTCTCTTCGGCGTCGAGTTCCATCCGAAATTCAAGGAGAACGGCAAGGTCTACGTGAGCTATGCCGACCTCTGGTTCAACGGGGCCACCCTGCTCACCGAATACCAGGTCTCCAGGAAAAACCCGGACCGCCTCGACCCGGAATCCGCCCGCGTCATCATGCAGATCGACTTCCCGTACTGCAATCATCACGGCGGCAAAATGAAGTTCGGCCCCGATGGCTACCTCTACATCGGAGTCGGCGATGGCGGCTGGGAAGGCGATGTCATCAGCGCCGGACAGGACCTCCACACATGGCTCGGCAAGATGCTCCGCATCGATGTCGACAACTCGACCCCGGACCGCGCCTACTCCATTCCCAAGGACAATCCCTTCCTGACGCCGAAACAGCAGATGACGCTCTTCGGAATCAGTGAAAAGCAATTCTCCCAGATCCACCCGCTCGCGAAACCGGAAATCTGGGCCTACGGCATCCGCAACCCGTGGACTTTCAGCTTCGACCGCAAAACCGGCGACCTCTTCATCGCCGATATCGGTCAGAACCACTGGGAAGAAGTCGACTTCCAGCCGGCCGGCAGCAAGGGCGGCGAAAACTACGGCTGGAAATTCATGTGCGGCAGCCACACCTTCCCCATCGAAGACGATGCCACCAACCCACGCGTCGGTGTCCTGCCCATCGCCGAATACAGCCACGTCGACCAGGGCAACTGCGTCATCGGCCTCGGCATCTACCGCGGCAAGGATTACCCTGCCATGGACGGAATCTACTACGCCGCCGACTGGGGCAGTGGCAAGGTCTGGGCCCTCCGGCGCGACGCCGCGTCCAAGTGGCAGATGCAGGAAATGCTCGACCTCGACACCAATCTCCGCCCGACCTCCGGCGGTGAAGACGAAGCCGGCAATATCTACCTGACCCACGCCACCGCCAACTACGGCGGCCCGGTCGATCCGGGCATGAATGAGAAGGGCGCGGTCTGGAAGCTCGTACCCGCTGACAAGGTCCCCGCAGGAGCCGCCACGGCTCCGCTCCAGAAAAAGTAATCCGGCAGTCCCGGGAAATCCGTGCGGACCGCCTGTTGCCTTCTGCCACCGCGCTCGGCAGTAGTACCAGCAGGCGGTCCGCCGTCTTCCCGCCACCCCTCCGTTTCTCCCTTTTCCCCTTCGTTCCTTCCCGCCACCCCCCAACTTCCATGATCCGCATCGCCCTCTCTCTTCTGTCCCTCGCCATGATTGCCGGGGCCGCCGATGAAAAGGAAAAACCCGCAGCCGAACACGGTGGACACGACGCCCACGCGGAACA
>JBIICE010000112.1:0-13413 GCA_044239025.1 Verrucomicrobiales bacterium | reverse complement strand
CTCCGCAATGCCATCGCCGCCAAATTCGGCCTCGAAATGGGCAATATCATCCTCGGCAATGGCTCGAATGAAATCATCGAGTTCGTCGGCCATGCCTTCCTGAAACCCGGCGACGAAGTCATCACCGCCCAGCACGCCTTCGTGGTCTACAAGCTCATGGCGACACTCTTCGGAGCGACGACCGTGGAGGTTCCGGACCCGGGCTTCAAACACGACCTCGACGCCATGGCCGCGGCCATCACCCCGCGGACCCGCGAAATCTTCATCGCCAATCCCAACAACCCCACCGGCACGCTCTGCCGCCAGGAGGAAATCGACCGCTTCATGGCCAAAGTCCCGGACCACGTCATCGTGATCTTCGATGAGGCCTACTACGAATTCCTCGACGAACCCCTCGATACTCTGCAGTACGTCCGCGCCGGCCGCAACGTGGTCGTCATGCGCACATTCTCCAAAATCCAGGGCCTCGCAGGCCTCCGCATCGGCTACGGCATCGCCCCAAAACACCTCGCGGATGTCCTTCAGAAAACCCGCCAGCCGTTCAATGCCAATGCCATCGCCCAGGCCGGAGCCCTCGCCGGACTCGCCGATGACGAACACATCGAACGCACCCGCAGCGTCAATCGCACCGGCCGCGCCTACCTCGAAAAAACCTTCACCGAACTCGGCCTCGAATTCATCCCAAGCCACGCGAACTTCATCCTCGTGAAAACCGGGAACGGCGACGACCTCTTCCAGTACGCCCTCCGCCGCGGAGTCATCCTCCGCGCCATGCGTTCCTACCAACTGCCGGACTGGACCCGCGTGAGCGTCGGCACCATGCCGCAGAACGAAAAATTCATCGCGGTCCTGCGCGACTGGCTCGCGGGCCGCTCCGCTTCCTGAGTCGGCTCCGGCGCAAGCCCATGACGCCTGCCCTCTACCCGCCCGATACGATCGCCGCCGTGGCCACCCCGCCAGGCACCGGCGCGGTGGCCCTCCTCAGACTCAGCGGCCCGCAGGCATGGACCATCGCGGACACCATCTTCCACGGACGCAGCCCCCTTCAGCCGCGGCGGGCCATCCACGGAACAATCACCGACCAATCCGGCCTCGTACTCGACGACGTCCTCGCCACGGCCTTCCGGGGGCCCGCCAGCTTCACGGGCGAAGACACGGTCGAGATTTCCTGCCACGGTGGCCCACTCGTCACCCGCCGCATCCTCGAACGACTCCTCACTGCCGGTGCCCGCGCCGCGGAACCAGGCGAGTTCACCCGCCGTGCCTTCCTCAATGGCCGACTCGACCTCACGCAGGCGGAGGCGGTCATGGACATCATCTCGGCACAGTCGGACCTCGCCCTGCGCGCCGCCCAGCGGCAACTGGAGGGCCGCATCGGACAATCCATCACGGCCCTCCGCGACCAGCTCCTCGAGGCGCTCGCTCACCTCGAAGCATGGATCGATTTCCCTGAGGAGGACATCGATCCCGATACCGGATCGGCCCTCCACCGCCGCGTGGCCGCAGTCGCCTCCGGAGTGCAGCACCTCATGACCACCGCGGAAAGAGGCCGACTTCTCCGCGAAGGCGTCCGCATGGTCATCGCCGGGGCTCCCAACGCCGGAAAAAGCAGCCTCCTCAACCGGTTGCTCGGATTCGAACGTGCCATGGTCAGCGGCACCGCGGGAACGACCCGCGACACCATCGAGGAAACCGTCATGCTCGGCGGAATTCCCGTGCGCCTCGTCGACACAGCCGGCCTCCGTGAAGGTTCCTCGGATGAACTCGAAAGGGCCGGCATGGCCCGCACCCGGCAGCAGCTGGTCTCGGCCGACCTGCTCATGGAAGTCGTCGACGCCAGCCGTCCACCCTCGGAACGGCTCAGCTTCCCGGATCCGCTGCCCGCACACCGCATTCTCCTGCTGAACAAAGCAGACCTCGGCATCCACCCGGACTGGAGCGGCTCTCCCGGTGTCGCTGTCTCCTGCCTCAGCGGTCACGGCATCGACGATGCCATCGATGCCATCACCGCCTGCATCACCGGAATTCCAGGGGAAGGCGGCGACATCGACGCCGCCGTCAATGCCCGCCACCTCGCCTGCCTCGATCGCGCCCACCGCGCGCTCACCGCGGGCCTCGCTCAACTGGAAGCCACCGCGGCCCCGGAATTCACGGCCCTCGACCTCCGCGAGGCCCTCGAAGCCCTCGGCGACATCACCGGACGCACGGACACCGAAGACCTCCTCGGTGTCATCTTCTCCCAGTTCTGCATCGGGAAATGACGGTCCACCGGCTCACGCTCCGGCCGTCTCCTTGATCCAGCGCCGCGCCTTGAACTCAAACCGCGGCAGCGTTCCCTGCGCCACCACCTGAACCGGAACCCGGATCTGCAGCGCATCGCGCAGGGCCGCACTGATGCGGTCGCCCAGCTCGGAATCACGCAGCCCCGGCTTCACCTCGACCACCAACCGCAGATCAAGGAGCGCTCCCGCCCGTGTCTCGCGCACCTGATATTCCCCCACCTCGGGAAACTGCCGCAGCAGCGCATCCACCGCCGATGGATAGACATTCACCCCACGCACACAAACCATGTCATCGTAACGACCCAGAATCCCGCCGTCGAGGCACAGGGCCCCCGTATCGTCCGCATATGCCTTGCGCACCAGATCCCCCGTCCGGTACCGCAGCATGGGACACCCCAGACGCTGCAGGGTCGTGATCACCAGCTCGCCTTCTCCTCCCTCCAGCACTTCCCGCCCGGTCGCCGGATCGAGAATCTCCGCAAAATGCAGATCCTCCAGCACCTCCAGCCGACAGGCATTCCCCGACGACTGAAAACTCACCGGTCCAGTCTCGGTCAGGCCATGATGATCAAACACCCTCGCCCCGGGCCACACTTCCTCCAACCGGCTCCGCAATCCCGCCTGACTCCCACCGGGCTCTCCCGCCACAATGATCAGCTTGAGCGCAAAATCCATCTCGCGCAGTGACGCGGATGCCTCCCGGACCTCCGCCAGATGCAGCGCATACGTCGGGGTCGTCGCCAGCACCGTCACCCGGTGGTCCGCCATCAGCTGCAGCCGCGCCTGACTGCTCATCCCCCCACCAGGAATCACCATGCAGCCCAACCGGCTCGCGGCCTCGAAGGCGGTCCAGAATCCGAGGAACGGCCCGAATGAAAAGGGAAAGAACAATCGGTCCTCTCCCGGCTCAAGCCGGGCATGATCGTAAATCACCTGCCACGCCCCCAGCATGCTGTTCCAGTCGTCCCGGCTGTCCAGCCACGTCAGCGGCGGCCCGGTCGTCCCGCTCGTCTGACAGAACCTCGTGTAGTTCTCGATCGGGTAACTCTGGTTCGTCCCGTACGGAGGATTCGCTTCGCGGTCGGCCACAATCATCCGCTTCGTCATGAGCGGACAGCGCTGCGTGAAATCATCAGGGGTCTCAAACGTCAGATGACCAATCCGCTTCCGGTGAAACGGATTCGTGATCAGGATCGTGTCGAGCACGGCCCGCAGGCGTTCCCACTGGGCTTCCCGGATCTTCCCGCGCAGGGACTGAATGCGTTCGTGGCGCATGAATTCAACGGAGTGCCCCGGACGGATCCCTCCTCACGACACCCAGTAGCGCCGCGTCGTCACATCCGCAAAACCTTCGCCAATCACCGGAGCAGGTCGCGCCGCCACTGCGGGTCGCACCGCCAGAGCAGCAGCAGCCGGACGGACCACCGGAACGGCTCCAGTCTTCTTCTCGGGGGCAGGACCATGCCCGCCGCTCGGCTTGTACGCCATCACCAGACCTGCGCCCACCGCGGCGAGCACGAGACCAATGAAGAATTGCGGTGGCGTGTGTCCCCACATCTTCTCCTTGGTCACGCTGACCATGGCGTTCACCAGCGGAGCCCCCGCAAAAACGAGCGTCGGCACGAGCGCAATGAGCTGCTTGTTCTCCGCGGGGCTGCGTCCGCTGCTCAGCGCCATCAGCAGGCAGAACGCTCCCACCGCCCCCAGCAGCCCGGCAATCAGACTGTTCATGGACGCCGCAGCCGGCATCTGCGTCACCACCGCCCCGCGCAGCTTGAGCACAATGAGCGGACCGACCACGGCCACCAGAAAATACGCAATGCCCACCCACAGAAAGGCCTTCATGCGGTTTGCCAGCGGATCGGGCTTCACGCCCTCGACCTTCATGCCAAGACTCCCCATGTGCAGGAAGACGCTGTAGAGGCCCCAGCAGATCACGACGCCGAGTACCCAGGAAAGTGCGGTGCTGTTCATTTTGTTGTTCACAGGAATGCAGGTTGAAATCAGTTTACTTGGCCCTCGCCCCGGAAAGCTCCAGCGCTTCCCCAGGCACAGCCTCAATACGTTCACGGAAAGCTTCCGGGATCGGTACCGCCTTCATTTCCCGCGTCCCCGGAACCGCCCGCACCGCCACCACCACCAGTTCCCCCGCCGCGGCCAGCACCCGCGCCACCGCATCATCCGGTGACTTCCAGATCCGGAAGGCATACCGCACCGACTTCGTCCGCACTTCAGCCACCAGCAATTCGACCTCGGCTTCCTCCTCGAACTGCAGCGGCCGGAAATACTCGGCGGCCACCTTCACCCGCGGCCAACCGGTCTCGGTATCGGGAAATCCCTGCTGCACCGGATGCACACTCAACCCCAGCGACCGATGGAAGGCATGCTCGGCTTCCTCCATCCACCGGAGAAAGTTCGAGAAATGCATGATGCCCGCCAGATCAGTCTCGGCAAAGGTCACCCGGCGGCGGTACAGAAATCGGGAAGCCATGAGTGCAGCCCCTCCCCTAGGGCTCCCGCCCCACCCCGCAAGGGCGCGTCCGCGGGAACCAGGAGTCTTTCACAGCCTCCGCCGGTCCCGCCGGTCCGCCACCGCATCCGCCAACTGCGCAAACACCGCCCGGGTATCTTCCCAGCCAAGGCACGCATCCGTGATGCTCTGACCGTACACCAGTTCCTTCCCGGATACCACGTCCTGACGCCCTTCCACCAGATGGCTCTCAATCATCACCCCGGTGATCGCACGGTTGCCGGCCCGGATCTGACTTGCCACATCGCCCGCCACCGCCGGCTGGTTCCGGTGATCCTTGTTCGAATTCCCATGCGAACAGTCAATCATGATGCTCGGCACGAGGCCGGCCTTCTCCAACTGGGCGCTGACTTCCGCCACGGTCGCCGCATCGTAATTCGCTCCCGTCTTCCCGCCGCGCAGAATGATGTGGCAGGTCGGATTCCCCGTCGTGTGAATGATCGCCGCCACCCCCTGCTTGGTCACACTCAGAAACCGATGCGGACCGGCCGCCGCACGGATCGCATCAATCGCAATCCCAATGCCTCCACCTGTCCCATTCTTGAAACCCACAGGCATGCTCAGGCCACTCGCCAGTTCCCGGTGCACCTGACTCTCCACGGTGCGCGCCCCGATCGCTCCCCACGTCACCAGATCGGCCACATACTGCGGACTGATGGTATCGAGAAATTCCGTGCCGCACGCGATTTCCATGCCGCTGAGCTTCGCGAGCAGGGTCCGCGCCTGCCGCAGCCCGCGGTTGATGTCGAAACTCTCGTCGAGTCCAGGATCGTTGATGTAACCCTTCCAGCCTACGGTCGTGCGCGGCTTCTCAAAGTACACGCGCATGACAATGCAGAGATTCCCCGCGTGCTTCCGCGCTTCTTCCCGGATGAGCGCAGCGTACTCCAGTGCGGCCTTCTCATCGTGAATGGAACACGGCCCCGCCACCACGAGGAGCCGGTCGTCCCTCTGCTGCAGCACCGCCTCGGCCGCCCTCCGGCTGTGCGCCACAAATTCATACGCCTTCTCCCCGGGATCAATGTCGTGCATGATGATCTCGGGCGAAATCAGGCTGTGAATGTCGGCGATGCGGACATCATCGGTGATATTGCGGTGCGGCATGACGGCGGAAAATGGAAATCACCGGGAGCCGCTCATCAGGCCACCGGAGGGATTCGCAGCCTTGCGGCTCCAATTCCCGGTTTCAACTGAAAACCCGGAACTCCCCCGCGGATCACTTCACAAGACTCAGCCGGACAGGATAGCGGCGCTCGGCATTCCATTCCCCCACGTAAATGTCCCCGGCCGCATCCACATAAAGATCATGGCAGTGCCGGAAAACCGGGCGCGCCTGCACCATCGGCTGCAGCTTCCCGTCCACATAAACCGGCTCACTCCCGCCCGGCGCACTGATCACCCGGCGCGTCGCCCGGTCCAGCACAAGCACATATCCGGAATTCGGCAGCCGCTCACCTGTCCCCTTCGCCCGGCTCCAGCACACCGCCGTGTAGATCCGGTCACCCCGGAATACCAACTGCCCGGCGTATGCCCCCGGCAGCTCAATGGTGTCCACGTGCTTCCCCTCAAGCGTGAAGGCCTTCACTTTGTTCTCGTCACGCGAGGGCACCCACACCAGCGGACCCCTCGGATCGTCGGCATCAATCGAAATCCCATGCGCATTGCGCAGCCCGCCCGCTCCGTCCGACGGCCCGCCCCACTCGCGCACCAGCTCCCCCTCCAGCGTGAATTCATAAATCCGGTCGCTCGCGTAGCCATCCGCAATCAGCAGCGTTCCGGATGGCGTCCGCGCCACATCGCAGGGCATGAATTTCGTGACGCTGCCGCTCAGTTCCGCCGGGGTCGGAAACTTCCGCACGACTTCCCCGTCGGTCGTCAGCAGCGTGACCCTCCCCTGGCCGGCCGACGGTTGCCACCCCTCGGCCTTGAAATGCCAGCCGCAGTCAATGTGCACCAGATACTCTTTCCCGTCGGCTGCAAAGATCTCCAGACCATGCCCGCCTCCCAGCCCGGCACTGATCGAGCGCACGTACCGGCCGTCTTTCGCGAAAACAAGGAAGTCGTTCCGCGGATGATCGGTCACAAGGTAGATGTTGCCATCCCGCCCCTCGGCCATGGCATGCGCGTTGATCACCGGAGCCACCTCAGGATCAGCCTTCGCCCAGTTCAGATTCACCCGGTACCGCGCCGCCCCATGCCCGATCACCTCACCGTCCTCCCCACGGCCCTCCATACCCGTTCCCAGCACCATCAACAGCAGCATCCCCGGAAGCAGTCGTTTCGTTTTCATCAGTTTAACCGACCCTACCCGCTCTTCCCCGCCGCGCGCAACGCCGATGAATTCCGTATCCACCCAGCCGCCCTTGCATCCGCAGCCGCTGCACATCACATCCCGCTGTCATGAATGATGGTCCCGCCACGGGCACGCAGGCGGCCCCCGCAGGGGCTGCCGGAAGGGAATTCTGCGCCCACACCGCCCAGACCAACCCCTTCGCCCGCCGCCTCCGTTCGGCCACCACCAGCCCGCGGCGCAAACGGCGGACCATCGCCCTCGAACACGTTCACCCCGCCGCCCACGCCTTCGCCGCAGGGGTCGTCCTCGCGTCGCTCGACCACACGAAGCCCCGCCGCATCTGGATTCTCACCCACGACCTCCGCGCCCAGGAAAGCCTCTCGCATGACCTCGCCACATGGTGGGGTCCTTCTCTCTTTTTCCCGGAAGCGGAGGAACAGCGCAGCGAAGGCTCGCTCCCCGACGAAGAGACCTCCTCCGAACGCCTCGCCCTCCTCTCGCGCCTGAACTCCCCGCCGCCCGAGCTCGAAATCATCGTCCTCAATGCCTCGTCCCTCACGGAACAAGTCCCTCTCCCCAGCCACCTCGCAGCCCAGACCCTCACCCTGCGCACCGGATCCTCCCTCTCCATGGAGGAGGTCTGCCGCCAACTCGAAACCGCCGGCTACGATCGCAGTAGTCAGGCCTCGGAACGCGGACAGTTCGCCGTCCGCGGCGGCATCATCGACGTCTATTCATGGCAGGCCGACCTCCCGCTGCGCATCGAATGGTTCGGCGAAGAAATCGAAAGCCTCCGCCGCTTCGATCCCGATACCCAACTCAGTGTCGGACGCGAATCCGAAGGAGCCATCCTCCTCCAGTCCAGTCAGGAACAACCACGATGCGAACTCTCGGCCTGCCTCAGCCCGGACGACCTCGTCATCGCCATCGGCACCGACGACGCCCCGCGCGCTGACTTCTGGATCGGTGAAGGCACTGCCCCGGATACCACGGCAGCCACCGAGGATTTCAGTACCGCCTGCCACGGCGAACCCGCCGGAACCTTCGACGCAGGCGACTTCGTCATGCTCGAAGCCAAACGCCGCGACTTCGCAGACCGGCTCGTCCGCTGGCACGCTGACGGCTGGCGCGTCGTCATGTTCTTCAACAACGAAGGCGAAATCGAACGCTTCCGCGAGCTGACACGCGCCGAGGGCATCGAGGACGCCCACCTCGCATGCGCCCTTGGCCACCTCACGAGCGGCTTCACGGTCCCCGCCGCCCGGCTCGCGGTCCTCTGCGATGCCGAAATCTTCGGGCGCTACCAGCATTCCCGCGCCCGCCGTCTCGTGACAGCGCAGCGCCGCCAGCGCCAGCAGCGCATCCCCCTCGATCTCTCGGGCATCACCGATGGCGAATACGTGGTCCATCAGGAATACGGCATCGGTCGCTACCGCGGTCTCATCCGCCGCGCCTCCGGATCCGATGGCGCAGAAGAAGATGTCGTCGTCATCGAATACGCCAACGATGCCAGGCTCTACGTTCCCCTCCCGCAGGCATGGCTCATCGGCCGCTATGTCGGCCTCGGCAAAAAAACTCCGGACCTCAATACCCTCGGCGATGGTCGCTGGACCAAAACCCGTAAACAGGCAGAACGCTCGATCTTCGAATACGCGGAAAAACTCCTCGAAATCAATGCCGCCCGCCAGACCGCAGCCGGATTCGCCCACCCGGACGACAGCCGCTGGCAGCACGAATTCGAAAGCTCGTTCCTCTACCGCGAAACTCCGGACCAGCTCCGCGCCATCGCCGACACCAAGCAGGACATGGAATCCCCGCGCCCCATGGACCGACTCATCTGCGGCGATGTCGGCTTCGGAAAAACCGAGGTGGCCATCCGTGCAGCCTTCAAGGCAGTCATGTCAGGCAAACAGGTCGCCATCCTCGCCCCCACCACCGTCCTCTCGCAGCAGCACTACCACAACTTCCGTGAACGCATGTCGGATTACCCGGTGCGCGTCGATGTCCTCAACCGGTTCCGCTCCGCCGCGGAAGGCCGCAAGGTCTGCGGACAACTCGCCTCCGGCAGCATCGATATCGTCGTCGGCACCCACCGGCTCATTTCCAAAGATGTCATCTTCAAGGACCTCGGCCTCGTCATCATCGACGAGGAACAGCGCTTCGGCGTCAAACACAAGGATCGCTTCAAGGACCTCTTCCGCAGCGTGGATGTCCTCACCCTCAGTGCCACCCCCATCCCGCGCACCCTCTATATGGCCCTCATGGGTGCCCGCGACATGTCCACCATCGATACCCCGCCCCCCAACCGCAGCCCCGTCGAAACCATCATCTGCGGATACGATGAACGCGTCATCAAAAAGGCCATCGACCGTGAACTGAAACGCAAAGGCCAGGTCTTCTTCCTCCATAACCGCGTCGGCAGCATCGAACGCATGGCGGATAAACTCCGCTCACTCAGCCCGCCCGGCACCCGCATCGAAGCCGGCCACGGCCAGATGGAGGAAGGCCAGCTCGAAGAAGTCATGAACCGCTTCGTCTCGGGCCAGACCGACATCCTCGTCTGCACCACCATCATCGAAAGCGGCATCGATATCCCCAACGCCAATACCATCATCATCGACCGGGCCGACCGCTTCGGCCTCGCCGACCTCTACCAGCTCCGCGGACGCGTCGGCCGCGCCGGCCACAAGGCCTATGCCTACCTCATGATCCCGAGAAGCGAAATGACCGGCGGTGATGCCCGCAAACGCATCAATGCCATGAAGCAGTACACTGCCCTCGGCAGCGGATTCCGCATCGCCATGCGCGACCTCGAAATCCGTGGAGCGGGCAATCTCCTCGGTACCCAGCAGAGCGGTCACATGGCGGCCGTCGGCTTCGAAATGTACTGCCGCATGCTCAAGGCGAGCGTCGCCAGGCTGCAGGGCAAACGCGTCCCCGGCCGCGTCGAAACTTCGCTCGCGGTCGACTTCGCCGCCTTCAGCGAAGCAGAATTCCGCCAGGCCGGCGGGCGCAAGATTCCTGCCTTCATCCCGGAATCATGGATCCCCGGAGCCAGCGAACGCATACCCGCCTACCGCCAGCTCGCAGAAGTCACTTCCCTCCGCGAACTTTCCTCTCTCATCAGCGAATGGAAGGACCGCTTCGGGCCGCCCCCCGACGCCGTGGATACCCTCTGGCGCTGCACCGAAATCCGTCTCCAGGCCCACCGCGCCGGATGCTCGGCCGTCGAAATCCGCGGCGACCGCCTCATGCTGACCCGGAACGGTGACTTTCTCCTCATCGGTGGGAAATTCCCCCGGCTCAATGCCAAGTCCGTTCCCGCGGACCGGCTGCGGGAAGCGGTCGCTCTCCTCCGCCAGCTCTGAGCGCCGGCGCCTCATGCCAACCCGGCCGCAGCGGCAGAATTCCGCTGCCGGATGGAGCGGATGCTCACAGCAGTCCCTGACGCTGCATCGCTGCTTCCATGGCACGCTCCACAAGGATCGCCGCCAGTGGCTCGGTGACCGCATCCAGCCGCCGGTTGGCCTGCTTCAGTCCCGGCAGATCCCGCTGCGCAAGTGCTTCCCGCACCGCCTGCGCCGCCGCTTCCACCGCATCCCGCTCGGCGGTCTCCAGCGCGTCACCCACCAGCGGCAGCGCCGCCGCCACCCCATCAAGCAGTTCCTTTGCCTTCAGTTCCGCCTCGGTCCACTGCCGCTCGTTCATGTCGGCCCACGCATGCTCCACCGAATCACTGAGCATGGCCTCCACCTTCGCATCGTCGACATCAATGGCGGCACTGTCGATCTCCAGAACCTTGTCAGTACCAGTCGCCGTGTCCCGCGCGAGAACGGCGAGAATCCCATCGGCATCAATGGAAAACTGCACTCCCACCCGGGCACTGCCGCGCGGTCCCGGCGCGAATTCGATGCCGAATTTTCCCAGTTCCCAGTTGTCCCGCGCCATCTCCCGCTCGCCCTGGAGCACCCGGATCAGCATCGCCGGCTGATTGGCCACGGCATTCGTGAACATCTCCCCGGCCTTCGCCGGAATCGTCGTGTTGCGCGGCAGAATCACGTTCATGAGCCCCCCAAAGGTCTCAATACCCAGCGAAAGCGGCGTCACATCCAGCAGGGTCATCTTCCGCAGTGCTCCGGACAGAACGCCCCCCTGAATCACCGCCCCCAGCGCCACGGTCTCATCGGGATGCTGCGACGTGTCCGGATCGCGTCCGAAAATCTCCGCAGCCATCCTCCGCACCATCGGAATCCGCGTGCTCCCCCCCACCAGAACCACCGCACTCAGATCCACCGGCTCCAGCCGCGCATCGGCGAGGGCCTGACGGCAGTGCGCACGCACCCGCTCAAGCACCGGCCGCACCAGGTCCTCGAACTCGCCACGGCTCAGCCGGCACACCAGACTCTCCCCGCCACGCAGAAAGGGAATGCTCACTTCGGTCACCTCCACGGAGGACAGCGCATGCTTGGCCGCGACGGCGGCCTCATGAAGCCGCGCGGCCTCTTCCGCACTGATGCTGCCGCCACCCGGAAACGCCCGCTCGCGCAGCCACCGGACCAGCGCCCGGTCAAGGTCATCCCCACCCAGCGCGGTGTCGCCATGCGTCGAGAGCACCTGAAACACCCCATCGCTGATCTCCAGCACGGAAATGTCAAAGGTCCCTCCGCCAAGATCAAAAACCGCCACTTTTGCCCGATCTCCCAGCCGCTCGAAACCGAAGGCCAGCGCCGCCGCCGTCGGCTCGTTCAAAATCCTCTCCACCCGGAATCCCGCCAGTTCCCCCGCCCGCCGCGTCGCGGTCCGCTGCGCATCATTGAAATAGGCGGGAACCGTGATCACCGCACGGCTCACCGGCCGTTCCAGTGCCCGCTCCGCGACCGCCTTGAGATGACGCAGAATCCCGGCGGAAACCTCCACCGGCGAAATCAGCCGGCCATCCAGGGCCACCGAGGTCTGTCCAGCGGCATCGCGCCCGACCGCATAAGCCGGAATGTGCTCCAGTTCCCCGGGCCTCCTTCCCATCAGCCGCTTCACGCTCGTCACGGTGCGCGCCGGATCCGCCACGCGCCGCCGCTGCGCCGCCGCACCAACCTCGGGCGACCCGCCTCCCGGTGGATAGTATACCACCGACGGCGTCAGGCGCGACCCGCCCGCATCCGCCAGCAGGATCGGAAATCCTGCCTCGACCACGCCAATCAGTGAATTCGTGGTCCCCAGATCAATGCCGACAATGTCTTCTCCCATCCCTCCTGCCGTGCACGGAAATCCCTCCCGCGGCAAGCGTCCTCCGCACCATCAATCCCCCGCCACGGCTGCTTCCCCACCTGTGCTCACCAGCCCGAAAATCACTCCCTCCACACTCACCGGTCCATCCTCCCCGTAACTGACCGTCACCATCCGGCCGGGCGGAACGCCTCGGTCCAGCAGCAGGTCCCGCACCACCGCGGCACGCATCTCGCCCAGTTGGCGCGAGTATTCGAGGGCCCCGGTCTTCGCCCCGCCGGCAATCACCACCCGCTCGGGATGACCTTTCAGCCACACGGCGATTTCCCGCACCTTCGCCGCTTCGCCACGACTCAGTTCATGCCCGTCTCCGGCAAATCGGATCTGTGGAAATGGCGCTGGCCTCACCCTCCGGCTCTGCGGACCCGTGAAGGCCGGCCATTCCGCCCGCCGTGGCGCCCCCGTCATGCTCTCGGAATCATCAGGAGCCACCGGGACTTCTTCTTTCCCGCTCACCACTCCCTTCACCACCCGGTACGCCCGGCAACCGCTCAGCGGCACCGCCACCGCAGCCAGCAGCAGAAAAACACGGAGGGCACAGCGCAGTCTCATCGATTGCATCTGTGCCCTCCGCTTCCAGTTTTGGCAAATCCCCGCTCGCGGGAATCTGCGGACGTCCTCAGAACTTCACGGCCATCCCCGCGCTCAGCAGGAGGTCGTTCTTCTCGTTCCCGTTCGCGGGCGTGTTGTCATAAATGCTGTTCACGCTGGTCCGGAAGGTAAGGTCTTCCGTAACATCGAAATCAAGCGCCGCCGCCGCAATGAGCAGGAAGTTCTCCCAGTCCTCGGCTTCCGTATTGAAAGTGACACTCTGCGTCAGCGCAATGCCGTCAGCCAGCTTCCACGTCAGCTTCTCAGCCGCCTGAATCGCAAAGTAGCTGTCGCTCACACCGCCCACTTCTTCCCACACATAGGAAGGACCGGCCTCGATGCTCAGCAGCGCGGCGTCGTTCTTCACAAGGTAGTAACCGGCCGTCGCCGCGGGCGAGAGACGGTAATCGACTTCCGCAATGTCGTCATAGAGG
>JBIICE010000327.1:0-3354 GCA_044239025.1 Verrucomicrobiales bacterium | reverse complement strand
CCTTTATGGCGCATCCGTCGTTTCATTTCGCTCACAGCTTCGATCACAGGAGGTCTGTCCCTTTATCGATCGACTCCCGATGGGAACACAAAAGGTCTGTCCTTTTATCAAGGATCCCGGCTCCCGACGGGGACGCTCCGTGATCACAGGCAGTCTCTCCCTTTATCGATGATCAATCGTTTTACTTTGATCACGGCATCAATCACAAGAGGTCTGTCCTTTTATCGATGCTCTTTTATCGAGTATCCGTCGTTTTATTACGATCACGACATCGATCGCAAGAGGTCTGTCCCTTTATTGGGGGTCGGCGGGGCTTGTGGAGTTGGAAAAGGTCTGCCTTGTGGTGATCGTCCGCTGCATTTTTGCCTGTCGGAGGCTTGCTGATTCGGGGAATACGGTGATGGTCGGGGATGCGTTGGGTTTTCTGTATGTTGCTCATGGCCATGCGGATGAGGGCGGGAGCGGAAGCCCCTGCCCCTGTGGAATTCATTGACGACGAAGGATTCATGAAGTCGCTCGAGCGGGGGCTGTTCCGTGCGGGCGATGATGGATCGGCCCCGCGCTGGTCGAAGCTGAAGGAACCGGCGGGTCGGCTTGCGTCGGGATGGAAGCCGGCGGCGGCCCCGGAGAAACCGGTGGCGGCGGGCCCGTTGTACCGGCGCTGTGCCGACGCCGTCCTTGCGATCACTTCGGCATGGAAGAACGAATCCGGAGCATGGGAATGCGGCGAACCGGCCACCGCGTGGGTCATTGATCCCCGTGGGATTGCCGTGACCAATGCCCATGTCTTCGGTTCCGCACGGGAGGCGGAAGTGTTCGGGGTCATGACGCGCCGTGGTGTCTTTCATCCGGTGACCGCGTTGCTGGCGCGCGATGAACATCAGGACGTGGCCATCTTCCGCATTCCGGCGGAAGGGTTGACGGCCCTGACACTTGCGCCGGACGAACCGGTCGGCAATGCCGTGTCGGTCATCAGTCATCCCGACCAGCAGTTCTACACCTTCACCCAGGGAGCGATCACGCGCTACACGCTGCTGCGCGAGAAGCCGGAACAACCTCCGGTTCCCTATCTCTGTGTCTCGGCCGACTTCGCCCGGGGGTCGAGCGGGGGGCCCGTGCTCAACGGATCGGGTGCCGTGGTGGGAATGGTCTGCAGCACCATGACGACCTACTACGGGCGCAAGGGAGAGGATCCGGACGATGATGTGCAGATGGTGGTGCGGTTCTGCATTCCTGCCCGTTCCATGCTGCGGGTGCTGGAATCGCTCAGCGCCTCCGCCGAACGTCCAGCGGCTTCCGCTGACCCGCGGTAGAGCAACGCACCACATGGCCCGACTCCACAGCGAAACCTCGTCCGGTGCCTGGCTGCCCTGGACGTTCTTCGTCGTCCTCACCGCCGCTGCGGTCTTTCTGGTCGGCATGGAGGTGCTCAACATCTTCCGCCAGCCATCGATCCGCACCGTTTCCGGTCCGGCCGCCCATCGCTTCTCGATCTACCAGCGCACCGGATCACGCCAGCGGGAAGCCTGGTTTTTCCATGAACCAAAGGGCAACCTCGGCCCACCCGTCTGCTTTCTGCACGTCGTCACCGCGTCGGCTTCCGATGAATCCGGCCCCCTCCACTGGACCCATGACGGCTGCCTGCTCATCGGCACCCAGCGCGCCCCGCGGACCTCCTCATCCAGTGGCACCGTCTGGGTCTACGACTTCACCACCTCGTCCCTCCTCTCCTCCGATCACCGCAACCAGCGGTCCGGCATCCCCGCCCAGCCAGCCACCGTCCCCGACCTCGACCGACTCATCCAGCGCCATGGCGGACGCGGCCCCATCGCCCTGCAATGGTACGACCTCGGAAAAAAACACCAGCACCTCTTCGCGTGGCGCATCACCCGGTGGGAAAATGCCATCCCTCCGAATCAACCGACCCGAAGATCTCCCTGAATCGTCGTTGCAAAAACGACGGAAACTCTAATTATTATAATTTCAATTAATTACAAAATGTCATGCAGACTTCCCTGAACTCCACTGGCGGCTATCTCATGGCGGAACCTCCGCGGCTTGACGGGACGCCCGCGGGAGAATTTGTGGCGGAACTGCTGCGGGGATTGATTCACAAGCAGAACAACATGCTGGGGGTGATTCAGGGGTTTTCCGGTCTGGTGCGGATGACGGAGGGGCTGGATGAGACGGCGCAGGGAAATCTGGATCGGATCCGCGACGCGACGCAGCAATCGACGGCGATGTGGGATCGGATGCTGGCGGCGGCGGGCTGTGTGCGGCTGCATCCTCAGCCGGCGCGGCTGCAGGACTCGTTGCCGCTCATGGAATCGGCGCTGCAGTCGATCGGGTTGCCTTATGGGGTGCCGGTGCGGCTGTCGGTGGGAAGCGATGTTCCGACCGTGATGGTCGATGTGGGGCGGTTGCGCGAGATTCTGCTGGAACTGATCCGGAACGGGGTGGATGCGGTGCGCGCCGGAGGCAAACCCGGCATGGTGGCGGTGGACGTGCTGGCACCGGGTCAGGTTCCGGAGAGCCGGGCTGGCTGTGTGGATGTCTTTGTGCGGAATACGGGACCGGAGATTCCGGCGGCGGCCCTTGCTTCCATTTTTTCGCCCTTCAAGGGAACGCGGGACAATCATCATTTCGGGCTCGGACTGACCATTGTGGCGATGCTGCTTGGGCAGATGGGTGCCACGATTGGGGTACAGAGTCAGCCCGGCGCGACGACCTTCTGGCTGAGTCTTCCGGTGGCGTCCTGAGGGGGGAACTTCAGGGCTTGCCCGCGGCCGGGAGCGGAGGGGACTCCGTTGTCGCATCGCTGTCGGAGCGGGAACTATCCCTGGGCATGGAATCAGGAGTCGGGATCGGCACGGATCCGGGCACCGGGGCGACAACGAGGCGAAAGCCCGTGGAGTCATCAGCTTCGCGGTCCGGGGGAACCGTGCGGCGGAACTGGGTATTGAGCTGTTCGGTGGACGAGACCGGGGTCGACCATGCGGCTCCGCGGCTGACCGTGTGGCCGGACGTTTCCGGGATCGGTCCGCCATAGGAATCCGAAACGAATTCCCAGACATTGCCCGCCATGTCCGCGAGCAGGAATTCGCCATCGCGGAACGAACCGACCGGGGCCGTGTGCGCTGCGCGATCGTCGTAGCCGAGCAATTCCATGGCCTTCGCCTCCTCCGGCGGCAGCGCACCGAGGGTGGCAGCGCGCAGCGCCGTCAGATCGCCAAGATTGGCACCCGCCGGTTTGTCCGCCGCCGCAGCCGGCGGGGGGTACAGGTAATGCGGCAGCCATGGGTAGACCCTTGTGACCTTGAGGTGGCGTTCCGCGGGCGACTTCAGCTGATCATC
>JBIICE010000111.1:0-13464 GCA_044239025.1 Verrucomicrobiales bacterium | reverse complement strand
CGCCAGCCAGCCAGACCATGGCGGCCGTGGAAGCAGAACGACCGTGACCACGCCGTCCGGCGTCCTCCCAGACCGACAGCGCTGCTGGAATGTCCATGACCGTCCCCATGCCTGCAAAGTGGCATTGGCCGAGGTTCCATGCGGCCTGCGGCAACTCTGCCGAAGCCGCCCTGTAATAGCCGACCGCAATCTCGGGACGCGCCGGCACTCCCTTGCCATGAAAATACATCCAGCCCACAAAATCCATCGCCCGGGCATCCCCGGCGTCCGCCGCGAGATGCCCCCATCGCATCGCTTCCCGCAGATCCGCGGCCACCCCGCGCCCGTCGCGGTAGAGATGTGCCAGACTCATCTGTGCCGCGGCATCCCCCTGCTCCCCCTTCTTCCGGAGTTCGTCGATCTCTCCCTTCGCGTCCGCCGCCAGCGTCACGGAGCCCGCCAGCACGCTCACGCCCATCACCGCCATCGTCAGGTTTGTCTTCATGCAATCAGGAGAAATTGTCCGGGTCTGCCTGTCCCGCAAGCCATTCCACTGACCAGCGCCACGGCCGCCGCACCACGACGCGGCCGCGCAAAACCCTGAAGGATCGGCACCGATGCCCCGTAAATGATCGCTTCACGACCATGATCCGTCCACTCTTTGCCCTGACCCTTTCGCTTGTCCCGGCGCTCTGTGCGCCTGCGCAGCAACCAATCCTTTCCCTGAACAAAGGCGACCGCATCGCCATCGTCGGGAATGCCCTCGCGGACCGCCTCCAGCATGAAGGAACGTTCGAGTCCATGATGCATCAGGCCTTCCCGGAGCATGAACTGGCGGTGCGGAACCTCGGCTTTGCCGCCGATGAACTGACAATCCGGACGCGCTCGGAGAATTTCGGATCGCCGGAGCAATGGCTGGAAAAGACAAAGGCCGATGTCATCTTTGCGTTCTGGGGCTTCAACGAATCGTTCAAGGGCACCGACGGAATCGACAAGTTCAAGGCCGACCTCGACGCCTTTCTCAAGGAACAGCAGAAGGCGAATTACAGCGGCAAGGGAGCCCCGCGCGTGGTGCTCTTTTCACCCATTGCCCACGAAAATCTTGGGAATCCCGACTTCCCGGATGGTTCTCAGACCAACGAGCGGCTCCGGTATTATGTGGAAGCGATGCAGCAGGTGGCTGCAGCCAACAAGGTGCCGTTTGTCGATCTGTTCCGTCCCTCGCAGCAGGCCTACGAAGCATCCGCCGAACCACTCACGATCAATGGCATTCACCTGCGGCAGCAGGGATATCAGGCCCTCGCTCCCTCCATCTTCCGCGCCCTCTTCCAGAAGGAAGCACCCACGCCGTCCGCTCAACTGATCAAAGCCGTCAACGACAAGAACTGGCAATGGCATCAGCGTTACCGCACCGTCGATGGCTACAACGTCTACGGCGGTCGTTCCCAAATGGCCTATCAGCAGGGCAAGGACGGCGGCGAACTGAAGAACTACAAGGTCATGCAGGAGGAAATGTCGCAACGCGACACCCTGACCGAAAACCGCGAGAAACGCGTCCATGCCATTGCCAGGGGTGGCGATCTCAGAATCGACGACCGCAACCTGCCACCAGTCACCACCGTCCTCACGAACAAACCGGGCCCGAACTCCGATCTCTCGCATCCCTATCCTTCCGGCGAGGAAGTCATCAGCAAGGTGAAGCTCCACGAGGGCCTCCGCATGAACCTCTTCGCGGACGAGAAAATGTTCCCGGAACTGGTCAATCCCGTGCAGATGGCATGGGACACGCGCGGACGGCTCTGGGTGGCCGCATGGCCCAGCTACCCGGAACGAACCCCCACGAGCACGGTGGGCGACAAACTCCTCGTGCTCGAAGACACCGATGGCGATGGCAAAGCAGATCAGTGCACCACGTTCCTCGACGATCTCAATTCGCCGACGGGATTTCAGTTCTGGAACGACGGTGTCCTTGTGATGCAGGCACCCGACCTCTGGTTCGTGCGCGACACGGATGGCGATGGCAAAGCCGACCACCGCGAGGTCGTGCTCAACGGTCTCGATTCCGCCGACACGCACCACACCACCAATGCCATGTGCCTTGATCCCGGCGGAGCCACCTACCTGAGCGATGGGGTTTTCCACCGCACGCAGGTGGAAACTCTCGATGGTCCGAGCCGTCACGCCGACGGTGCCATCTGGCGCTACGAGCCACGGACCGGGCGTTTCCACATGCACATCGCCTACGGCTTCGCCAATCCGCACGGGCGCGTCTTCGACCGCTGGGGCAATGACCTCGTGACCGACGCCACCGGCAACAATACCTACTACGGCCCGGCCATCAGTGGCTGGCTCAGCGATGGCAAACACAAGGGCATCCGGGAAGTCTGGGACCGTCCGTCGCGTCCCTGCCCGGCCACCGGCCTCATCAGCAGCCGCCACTTCCCGGACGACTGGCAGGGGAATTTCCTCAATCTCAATGTCATCGGCTTCCAGGGAATCTACCGCGCCAGCATGGAATACAAAGGATCGGGCATCGAGGGCACCAGACTCCCCGACCTCCTTGAAGGACAGACGGAAACCTTCCGCCCGATCTGCGTGAGCATCGCTCCGGATGGCTCGATCTATTTCTGCGACTGGAGCCAGACCATCATCGGCCACCTGCAGCACCACCTGCGCGATCCCAACCGCGACCACCAGCACGGACGAGTCTACCGGATTACCCATGAAGGCCGCCCGCTGCTCCAGCCGAAGAAGATTCACGGCGAACCGATCGAAGCGCTCGTGCAACTCCTTGCGGAGCCGGAGGACAATGTCCGCGAACGCGCGAAAATTGAACTGGGCACGCGTGATTCCGCCAAGGTGCTTGCCGCGGTCGTGGACTGGACGCGCCGGCTCGATCCGAAGGCCCCGGACTACGAACACCACCTCACCGAAGCCCTCTGGGTCCACCAGTGGCACAATGTGGTCAATCCCGACCTGCTCACGGAACGGCTCAGATCCCCTGAATCGCACGCCCGTGCCGCCGCTGTCCGCGTGCTGCTCTACTGGCGCGACCGCGTGCCGGACGCCCTCGCACGCATCCGCAGGGCCGCCCAGGATGAACACCCGAGGGTCAGACTCGAAGCGGTGCGCGCCGCCAGTTATTTCACTTCATGGGAAGCTGCCGACGCCGCCCTGCTCGCGCTCGCCAAACCCGTCGATTACTACCTCGAGTATGTGATCGGCGAAACCATCCGCCAGCTGGAACCATGGTGGCGCAAGGCCATCGCTGAGGGTGCCCCGCTGTGCGCGGACAACCCGGCCGGCGTCAATTTCCTCATGAATTCGGTGACCACACCGGAACTGCTCAGGCTTCCGCGGACTCCGATGATCTACACGGCCATGATCACCCGTCCGGACGTGCCGGAAACCTCGCGCCTCGAAGCGCTCGACAGCCTCGCAAAGCTCAATCAGTCGGGCGTGGCCGCGGAAATCGTGAAGGTTCTCACGCAGCCGGGCAATGCCAGCGAAGCGGCGGTTGCCGACCTCGCCCGCATCCTCGCCCGCCAACCAGCCGGCGACCTCGGCCCACTCCGCACGCAACTCGCGGCGCTCACAGCTGCGGCCATGCCTCCTGCCGCCCGCGAGGCCGGACTCGCCGCCCTCATGACCGCGGAAGGATCGGTCGCTGCCGCATGGAACAAGGCCCAGGAATCCGCGGCCGGCCTGCGCGATTACCTCGGCGCAGTCACTTTGCTCCAGGATGGTGCGCTCCGCACGGCCGCCGACACCGGCATCCGCGGGCTCTTTGCACAGTTGCCCCCGGCCATCGAGAAACAGACGAAGGACATCAAAGGTACGCTCGGCCGCTACGTGCGCATCGAACTCCCACGCAATGGCACACTCACCCTCGCCGAAGTGGAAGTGATGAGCGGCGGCCAGAATGTGGCCCGCAGTGGCCAGGCTTCGCAGAAGAATACCGGATTCGATGGTGTGGCGGCCCGCGCCATCGACGGAAACAAGGATGCCAGCTACCTCGGCAATGGCCAGACCCACAGCCACGAGAATACCGACCGTCCCTGGTGGGAAGTCGACCTCGGCCGCGAATTCGGCATCGAAAGCATCACCATCCATAACCGCGGCGAAGGCTTCAGTGGCCGACTCGATGGCTACACGCTCACGGTCCTCGATGGCAGCCGCGGCAAGGTCGCCGAACTCACGGGCAACAAGGCCACGGAACAGCCGATGAGCCACCAGTTCGACGCCGACCCCACCGCGGGTGTTTTCCGCAGCGCCATCGCCGCCCTCGTGAGCACGGCGCACCGTCAGCCGGAAACATTCCGCCTGCTCGCCCGGGAAGTGCAGACGCTGCGCGAACCGACGGCCGCGGCCCAGGCCATGCTGCGGCTGCCACGCCCGGCATGGAACGCGGAATCGGCAGCCCTCGCCGCGGAAGCGCTCACCGCCCGCGCGGCCAGGGTTCCAGCCACGGACCGCACTTCGCAGGATTTCCTCGAAGCCGCTCAGGCGGCAGGCGAATTCGCCACGGTCCTTCCCGCCGAAAAGGCTTCGGCCATCCGCGGGGCGCTCCGCGAACTCGCCGTGAGCGTTCATGTCCTCAAGACGGTCCGCGAACAGATGCGCTACAATACCCCGCGCCTCGTCGTGCAGTCGGGCAAACCATTCGAAATCCTCTTCGAGAATGCCGATGTCATGCCGCACAACCTCGTCTTCGCCCAACCAGGCTCACGCGAGGAAATCGGCACGGACGCCCAGACGATGTCGCCGGACAAACTGGACAATCAGGGCCGCGCCTTCGTCCCTTCAAATCCGAAGATCTTCGCGGCCTCGAAACTCCTCGAGCCCGGCAAGACGGAGCGCATGAAGCTGACGGCACCGGAAACCGAGGGATCCTACGAAATGATCTGCACGTTTCCTGGCCACTGGATGGTCATGTGGGGCAAGCTCATCGTCACAAAAGACCCGGACGCCTACCTCGCGGCTCATCCGCAGCCGGAGGAAGTGCCACCGACCTTCGCTCAGCCGACGCCGGAAGGAAACTGAGGGCGCATCAGGGATGGCCGCGGGAACGTTCCTCCCTCAGTGAATGTTCCCTGCGGACCCACTCCCATCCGGCACGTTGTCTGGTTCAAACGCGACCTTCGCGTCCACGACCACGCCGCGCTCACGGCTGCCTGCCGTGATGGGAATCCCGTGCTCTGCCTCTGGCTTTACGAACCGGAGTGGATCGAGGCCCCGGAAACGGATGCCTCCCACGTGGCCTTTGCCAACGAATGCCTCGCGGAACTCGACGCCGCCCTGCGCGCCCGCGGCAACCGGCTCGTGTCACGTCCCGGTCGCCTGCCGGATGCCCTCGAATCGCTCTGGCAGGAATGCCGCTTCACGCACCTCTGGTCGCATGAGGAAACCGGACCGGGCTGGTCATACGCCCGCGATCTGCGCGTCGCCGAATGGTGCCGGGCCCGCGGTGTTGTCTGGCAGGAATTCCCGCAGCACGGAGTCGTGCGACGCCTCCGCTCACGCGACGGCTGGGCCACCCGCTGGGAGGAACGCATGCACCGCCCCGCTCTGCCGGCACCGGACATCATTCCAGCCCTGCGCGGCGTCCGCAGTGCGGGCCGGCTCCGCCCCGAGGACACAAGGCTCGGACCGGACCGCAAGGACCGGCAGACGGGCGGCATCTCCGTGGCCCGGGAAACACTCGATTCCTTTCTGTCGCACCGCGGCACCCACTACCGGAAGGCGATGAGCAGCCCGCTCACGGCTCCGTCGCAATGCTCGCGCATCAGCCCGTATCTCACGTGGGGCTGCCTCTCGCTGCGCGAAACCACCGCGGCCACGGAATCCGCCACGCTTCAATGGAAACTCGCCCGCGATCGGGGCGAACCGGTGCCGGGCGCATGGTTCGGGTCGCTCCAGTCGTTCGGCGCACGTCTCCGCTGGCATTGCCATTTCATCCAGAAACTCGAGGACGAACCGTCCATGGAATTCGACAATCTCCACCGGGGATACGATGGCCTCCGCGAGGAATTCACGGCGTCCCCGGAAGGCCAGCGCCGCTTCGCCGCATGGTGCGCCGGAGCCACGGGCTTTCCCATGATCGATGCCTGCATGCGCTTCTGCCTCGCCACGGGCTGGCTCAATTTCCGCATGCGTGCCATGCTGGTCTCGTTCGCTTCCAGTCTGCTCTGGCTCCACTGGCGTCCTACCGCTGTCTTTCTCGCCCGCCACTTCCTCGACTTCGAACCCGGCATCCACTTCGCCCAGTTCCAGATGCAGAGCGGCACCACGGGCATCAATACGCTGCGCCTGTATTCGCCGGCCAAACAATTGCTCACCCACGATCCCGACGGGTGCTTCGTGCGGCGCTGGATCCCGGAACTCGCCGGCGTCGCCACCACATGGCTCGCGGAACCAAACCGCATGCCGGAGTCGCTCCATGCCAAATCCGGCTTCCGCCCTGACAGGGATTACCCGCTGCCGGTAGTCGATTATGCCACCGCCAGAAGGCAGGCGCTCGATGCCTTCGCCACGATCCGAGGTTCCCCGGCGGTCCGCGCGGAAGCCCAGCAGGTCTACCGCCGCCACGGCAGCCGCGCCAATCCGCGCCGGCCGGAATTCACGGCCCGGAAGCGGAAACCACTGCCGGACTTCATTCAGCAGGAATTCACCCTCTGATCGACCGACGGAACCGAACCGTCACTTCTTCCCGAGCAGCCGGATGATTTCTTCCGTCGTCGTCTTCGACAACTGCCCACCCGCTCCCGGATGGAAGACTTCGCACTTCACTCCAGCCTCGCGGCAGCGCTCCTGGAGCTTCACTCCGAAATTCGCGGTGTGTGTCGGATCTTTCTCATTCTTTCCGATCGCCGGCGGTGCATTGTACTGCAGGTACACGGGCGGATCATCGGAGGTTACGAGCGCATACGGACTGTACTCGGCAATCCATGCCTGAATCCCTTCCCGGCCAGCCAGAAATGCCTGGAATTCCTCAACGCCCTTTGCTGGATCGGCCTTGAAGCCAAACGCGTGGCCACCATAGCGGCTGTTGGGCGTCCATTCCTTCATCTGCGCTGGATCAAGGGTCGTCTGCGCCCCGCTCACGGCGGCCCCCATGAGCCGGGTCGATTCCCGCGCCACCGGATCGGTGGAAGCCGGATCGGCAAGGTCGGGATGGAAGGCCAGCCACAGACTGGAACAGGCTCCGGCCGAACCGCCGCTCGCCACGACCTTCGCTTTGTCGAGATTCCATTCCCCGGCCTTGCTGCGCACAAACTGGAGCGCCCGCGCGGCGTCGTGCAGCGGTGCCTTCACCGGCGGGGACACATCCCCGGCCAGTTGCGTGTAACGGTAATTGATCGAAACCACGGAAATGCCTGCCTGCAGATACGGAGCCACCCGGATGCCGGACTTGTCGCCATTCCGCCAGCCGCCCCCATGAATGAAGAACAAGAGCGGCCGCGGCCCGTCGCCTTCCGCTTTCCAGAAATCAAGAACCTGACGCTCGTGCTCGCCGTACTTCACATTCGCTGCGGTCGGTGCCGGATTCACTGGCGGCTTCTTCGCTGGCTTGCCCGCTGGCTTCTTTCCCGGCCGGGCCTCGGCCTGACCCGATGCCTTCGCCCCGGCGGGAGCCACTTCCGCAGCACGGGCACTGACGGTAAAACCAATAACTGCAGCAAGATAGGTCGCGATTCGCATGACCCTGCCTTCGCCTGCGTTCCCCCGACCCGTCAATTCCGCCTCCACGGGAATTTCACCGCCCGTCCGCGGCATCCAGTTGCGCGGCGAGGCTGTCCCGCGCCGCCGTGAGCCCCTTGTAGTCTGCCACGGCAGGACTCATCGTCCGCAGCGCCTGCGCCAAACCTTCCGCCACCCCGGGAATCCGCGCCAACTCGTCGAGCCGGTGCGTGCTCACCCGGATCGCAAACACCACCACCCCCCCCGGCAGCCCCGCAAAGAGCTGTTCCTCCAGCCGCAGCCAACTCCCCGCAAGCACAGCACTTTCCCCAGGACCTTCACGCCCATGCCGTGGATGCTGATCCAACTCAGCCTGGGCACTCAATCCCCAGTTGTCCCGGCACCACACCGACCCCGGTGCCAGCCGACCCAGAAAGACCCGGATGCTCCTCCCAAGCGAACTCTCCAGCTCCGGCACCGGCCCATGCACCTCGGTCACGGTCTGCCCGTCCTTCTCGGGCAAGGACCAACCCGACGGAAAACACACCACACCGCCCCTCACCCGGTATTCTCCATTCCCATCCCGCACCAGCACAATCCAATCGGGCTCAAGCGCCTCCGCCGCCTCCCGGCCATCGCGGAATGCCCGTCCGCTCACAGACCCCAGCCACTGCACCGCATCCCCCACTTCCGCCTGCTCCATCCCAAGAACATAGTGCCCGGCTGCCTCGCCCAGCAGGCGCCGCCGCTCCGCCAGCACCACCCCCGCCCGCTCGCCCGCCGCAAAGAATTCCGCCACGTTCCCACCCGACAACCCCATCGCAAAACGATAGTCACGCCGCGGCAACCTCCGCAGCCACACGTCTTCCCGCTCTCGGCCCTGACTCGCCATCCCCACCGACTCCACTCTCCCATCCCCACCCGCAACCGCCAGCTCTCCCATTTTCCCCACCCCAACCCCATTGACAGCCGCCCCCACTGCCGTATCTCTCCAACCCGGACACCTCCGGCGGAGTAGCCAAGTGGTAAGGCAGAAGTCTGCAAAACTTCCATTCGCGGGTTCGATTCCCGCCTCCGCCTCCATCCTGCTGCTCAGGGGATTGCAGCGAACGGCTGTGGAAGGTGTGAACGAAGGGGACAATCCGTGGGCCACGTCACGTCCCGGAGCACGCGGGAAGAGTGGACTTCAAAGTCCACGCCCCCATGGGACCCATTGAAAAGCTGCGGCTCACAGCGGGTCCGGAATCCTCAATAGCGTCCTGACAGAATCGCAGCTCCCCGGGCGCGGCGGAGAAACGGCCGGGCGGCTCGGTCAAGCCCTCAGAATGCGTAGCCGAAGGTGGCATGGAACGCGCCGGATGGTTCCCCGTCGCGGCGGTCTGGATTGAATCCGTAATCCAGCCGCAGCGGACCGACCGGCAGGGCGTAGCGGAGACCGAGACCGACGGCATAGCGCAGGTCATCGGGCACCGCGAGCACCTCGCTGCCGCTTTGGGCGAGGCTGCCGGCATCGGCGAAGAGAGCGGCCTCGAGATTCGGCAGGAATTCCCATGAAATCTCCGCATTGGCCGCCTGCATGAGCGAACCTCCGAGCGGGGTGCCCCCCTGCGATTGCGGACCGAGTTCACGCTCACCGAAACTGCGTACCGTGCTGGCCCCGCCATTGAACACCCTTTGGTCGAGCGGGAGCCGCCGGATGCCTTCGGACACCGCGACGGCTCCGGCCTGCCAGTTGGCGGCGACGCGCAGTTTCCCGCTGATTGGCTGGTACCATGAAAACCTGACGCGGCCGCGCACAAAGGGCACGGCGGCATTGCCCGCCTCCAGTTCCGCACTGGTGAACCAGCCGCGGCGCGGCACAAGGGGGCTGTCCCGGAAGTCGAGGCTGACAAGTCCGCCACCGCTGGCTGTCTGGTACTGGGATGGACCGAGTTCCTCCTCGGTCATACCGCCGCCGGAAGCACTGTCCGCGGAGACACTTCCGAAGAAGCTGACCGCCAACCGGCGTCCGAACTGACGCGATACGGCAGCACGGAGTCGGATGGAATCGCGCGTATAGTTCCATGCCGTGGCGTGGAGGGCAGCCAGTTCCATATCGAGCGACCATGCCGAGGCCAGCAGGGCGGGATGAATCCACCGCAGGCTTCCCTCGGGTCCGCCCGCTTCCCAGCCGGCCCGCAGCCGCATGGTGTCGCCGCTGTCGAGCACATTCACATGACGCCATTCGAGACCAAGGATGGGACCGCGCAGGGTTTCGTAGCCACCGTAAAGACCGAGGGTGCGCCGGGGAGCCTCCGTTCCCGAGATTCTCAGGGCCAGCCCGAGGTCGTCGCCCGCAATTCTCTGCGGCTCGACATCGACAGTGGCGAGCAATCCGGCGTCCATGACCCGGCGCTGCATGAGTTCCAGATCGCTGAGCGACCACACCTGGCCTTCCGCCGGGCGGAAGCCGGCACGGATGATGCGCTGCGCGCCGCGCGAAAAGCTCTCGCCGACGTCCAGTCTGCGGACCCGGAAGACGCCGCCCGGATCCACCTCGTAGGTGACCGACACCTTGCTGCCGTCCTTGTCCGGCTGCAGTGCGGATGCGACGGTAGCTCCGAAATGTCCGGCCGACTGGAATCCCGACAGCAATTTGGTGCGGAAAGCCTCGGCCTGAACCTCGCTGTAGGGCTGTCCTGGCAGCTTCGCGGCCTCGCTGCGGAGGGAATCTCCACCGGGAGGAAGGTTCCCCGCAATGGTCACCGGACCGAAGAGCGTGCGGGCCCCTTCCTTGATCTCGAGCGAAATTTCCGTGGGCGCACCGGGAGTCCTCACGAATTCCGGCTCCGAGACCGTGGCCGCGAGATAGCCTTTCGACTGAATGAGACGCTGCACGAGGGCCGCACCGGCGCGGATCTCGCTTTCCACCAGTGGTGCGTCCCGCCCGAGACGACCGTAGCGTTCCCGGGTCGGGCGCAGCAGCATGGCGCGCATTTCCTCCTCGGTGGCAGCATTCGTTCCGGTGAAAACCGTCCGCCCGATCCTTTCACGGTCGCCTGGCGTCACCTTGAGCACAGCCACGGAACCCTCGAGCGACCACGCGACGTCAGCGGCTGCGTAGCCCAGGGCCAGCAGTTCCTTGCGGACAAAGAAGGCGAGATCGTCGGCGAGTGGCGGTGTGGCTGCGGCATCGCTCACCAGCGTCAGCTGCAGGTCCACCACGCCCCGCAGTTCCCGCCAGACGGAAGTGACGTCACCATCGACGCGCACCGTCAGTCCGTGCCGGGTCACGACGCGGGAGGCTTCACCGGGGGCCTCGGCTCCGGCAATCCAACTGGTCCACGCCAGCAGCGGGAGGAGAAGAAACGAGGGCTTCATCGGAACCGGATGAGGTAATAGAGCAGTCCGCGGAAGGATCCGCTCTGGTTGACAGTGCCGATGGCCTCGAGGTTCTTACCGACCTCATAAACGGCGGAAATGCTGCGGCTTCCCCCGGCATTGTTGAGCGGTGAGAAGCTGAAACTGAGGCGCGGGGCGCGGTCGCTTTCCCGCGGGGCCATGCCCTTCCGGAACATTTTCCGGTACATCTGGCTGATGAGCAGGAAGGCCGCGCGGTTGGCCGCTTCTCCCTGGCTGCCCTGGATTCCCTGACTGGTGCTGCCGGTCGCCAGCAGGGTGGCGATCTCACCTTCGGAAAGCGGTGGGCTGCTGCTGAAGCGGACTTTAGGATTCAGGGCCTCACCGTATCCCTGCACCTGCACCTGATAGCCATTCACGAAGGAATCGCCGACGACATCAAGGGTTGGATTGAATGGTTTGTCGGCTGTGAAAATGAGATCGCCGCGCGACACCGCCAGACGACTGAACGGCAGGCGGACTCTGGCATCCTGCAGCGACACCTTGCCCACGAGCGCCGGGCGGGCCCCCGTGCCACTCAGCTTGAGCTGACTGACAACCCCGCCATTGAGGACATTGCCGAGCAAACGGATGGGATCGCGCGTCACGGTGTCGACTGCCAGATTCCACTGATCAAATGGCGGCGGCAGGGCTGGTGGATCCTTTTTGCCCATGGTCACGGCCGGAGGAGCGGGAGGCAACTGATCGGGAAGCGACAGCGGCAGGAACTCGATCTCCTTGAAGACGCGGCCACGGACGAGTTCCACCCGCCCGGTGACGTCGGCTTTCTTCAGGGTCCCCGCACAGCGCACATCGGCGTCGGCACGCAGGGAAATGGAATCGTCACGCAGCACGAGAGCCTCCGTGGCGCGCAGCGTGACATCGACCGCCGGGTTGGCGAGGTCCTTCCAATCGACACTGCCCCTGGCTCCGACCGTCCCGCCTGCCAGCATGGCCCCGGCGTCTTCGATGAGGACCCTCGTTCCTGCGAAGCGCAGCCGCAGCTTCACATCGCGCGCGTCCGGCACATCGGATTTGGTGAAGGCCACTGATGGAGCCAGCACATGGAATTCACCCGTAATATCCGGCTGCTGCACCGTCCCACCCAACTTGGCACGCAATCCCGCTTTTCCTTCAATCTTTGTGAGGGCCGGAACAAACGGGCGCACCACCGACAGATCCGAATCCGGAAGGGTCAGCTGGAAATCGAGCGGCAGCGCCGAGGCACCCGCGGGATTCCGCAGCAAAGACTCCAGATCGACAGGCATGCTTCCGGTGAGGCGCAGGACTTCGATGGGAGCCTGCCGCAGTTCTCCCTGGAGCGCCAGCCGACCACCCCGCAGGGTTGCCTCGAGGGACGAGGACGCAGGCTTGAGATGGCGAGCGGCGGCCGGACAGCTCAATCCGGTGCCGGTGAAGCGGAAACTTCCCTCCGGCGACCGCAGCGGCCCCCGCAGCGTGAGGGCCGCGTCGGCCCTGCCCACGGCTCCTGATTTCCGGCCCACTGCGGCCATCACCGATTTCAGTTCGAGCGCTTTGAGCGTGAGACTGACATCCATGGCGCGGTCCATGGCCACGGGTCCCGCAGCTCCGCGTGCCTGAAAATCGAGCGGCACATCCAGCTTGCCCTCCAAAGCCGGCAGCCCGCGGTACTTCAGGGAAACAGCAGGCACCGTGAGGCGGTCGGGCGCGAGCCGGCAGGGTGCCTTCAGTTCCAGATCGCCGAACGTGGCCGAAAGGACCGGGAAGCCCGCACTTTCGCCCTCGTGCCTTGCCTGCAGTTCCGCGGAAACCGCGTCCTTCATTCCGGCGAGTGCGAGGCCAGTGACCTTCGCCCGCCCTCCGCCCTGCACGCGCCACGGGCGGATGCTTCCCTCGCCCTGCCACTGCAGTGCCACGACCCCATCGCGCAGGGGCTGCTGACCGAAGGCCGCCAGCCAGCCATTGAGACCAGTCACCTGCTTCAGATCGCCATCCACCATGGCGGTGAAATCGTGAGGTGCGCTCAGCCCGCCGCGGCCCGTGATGGTCATGCGGTTGCGCCCGTCGAGGACCACGATCCCGCGTTCCACTTCGAGTCGGTTGCCGCGCACGACGGCGGAGAGATCGAGCGACTCGGCGACAGCGCCCTTCCAGCGGACGCTGCGGGCAATGATGGCGCTGCGGGCATCGGTGCCGGAAAAATTCTTCTGCTGCCAGTCGGCTAGGTTTCCCGCCAGCGTGCCGCTTCCCGTGAGACTGCCTCCTTCCGGTCCCGGCATGTCCGGGCGTCCCGTGAAGGTGCTCAGCTTTCTGAGATCGGGCAGGAGGGCCTTCCACTGCAGGGCCACCGGGCGCGGCTGCTGCAGGCCGAGGGAGCCTGTCAATTCAAGGGCGTTGCGGTCATCGAAGGCGGCCCGGCACTCGCTCAGGGCGACGGTATTTCCT
>JBIICE010000110.1:0-13543 GCA_044239025.1 Verrucomicrobiales bacterium | reverse complement strand
CCAGGACGTCTTCACTTCGCTGGCGGCCCACCGCTATGGACTGGCATGGTTCGAGCAGAAGGACGGCCAATGGGTGAGGCACGACCTCATGGCAGAGGATGACAAGGATCCGAAGCGCCCGCGCTACTCCGAACTTCACGCCATCGACAACGCCGACTTCAATGGGGACGGAGTACGCGACTTCGTGACCGGCAAGCGTTTCTGGTCGCATGCGCCCAGTCCGGACGGCAGCGGTGGCGAGCCTGGGACGCATGATCCGGCCGTGCTCTACTGGTACGAGGTGAAGCCCGGGGGAGCCTCCGGCAAGACCGAGTTCATTCCACACCTCATTCACAACGACAGCGGCGTCGGAACCCAGGTGACGGCGGTCGATGTCGATGGGAACGGTGTCCCCGATGTGGTGGTCGGCAACAAGAAGGGCTGCTTCGTCAGCTTCGGAACCCGCGATTGATCCGGTAGCTCGGGCTGTCGGTTCTGCTCCATCACGGTGTCCGGAACTGCAAAAATTCAGTTGCAGCACGCGTCCCTGCGGATTTGATGCAGACCCGCGCGTTCTCTGCGCGGATCGCTTGCCTCGCTAGCTCAATGGTAGAGCAGTTGACTCTTAATCAATTGGTTTCAGGTTCGAGTCCTGAGCGGGGTACCATTCCGGAAGGCCGGTGGGTGGTTTCGATCGGCAATGCGGGCGCAGGCCGTGAATCCCAGAGATTTTCCGTTGCCTCGATCCGGTGAAAACGCCCCGCAGAGCCGGGAAAAAACTGCTGGCGCTGAGCGTATCGCCTGATTGAATCCCGGGGGCGGCGTGCCGTCGCTGCGCCTCCTGATCTCCGATCACTCCGAACGAAAACTGATTCCCATGAAACATACCTCCCGCCGATCCTTCATCAAGTCCGCCGGTCTCGCGACCGGAGCGCTTGGGTTCAACATTCTTCATGCCCAGAACAAGGGTGACAAGCTGCGCCTCGCCTTCATTGCGGCGGGTGGCAAGGCTGGCGCCCAGATCAGTAATGCCAAGACCGCTGGCGATATCTGCACGTGCTTTGCAGAAGTCGACAAGGGCGCGTGGGGCGGTGTCCTCAACAACTGGAAGGACGCCAAAGGGTATCAGGATTTCCGCCAGCTGTTCGACAAGGAGAAGGACTACGATGCGGTCGTCGTGACGACTCCCGACCACCAGCACTTCATGCCGACGGCCCTCGCTCTGATGGCCGGGAAGGCCTGCTACACGCAGAAGCCGCTGGTCCACACCGTGTGGGAGGCCCGTCAGGTCCTCGAAGGCACGAGGAAATACAAGGTGGCGACCCAGATGGGCAATCAGGGCCATGCCAACAACGGCAACCGCCGCATCTATGAATTTGTGAACGGGGGACTCCTCGGCGATGTCACGGAAATCCACTGCTTCTCGAACCGTCCGATCTGGCCACAGGGCGGTCCGCGTCCGAGTGGTGAAGATTCCGTGCCGGAAAGCCTCGACTGGGATCTCTGGATTGGTCCGGCTCCCATGCGGCCGTACAAGAAGGACACCTACCATCCGTTCAAATGGCGCGGTTACTACGACTTCGGCGGCGGTGCCCTCGCCGACATGGCCTGCCATACCATGGACAGCATCTTCATGGCGATGAATCCCGGTTTCCCCACCAAGATCGAGGTGCTCGAAATCAACGGTCACAGCGATGACCAGTTCCCGGCGGGATCGATCATCAAATGGAGCTATGCCGCAGGCAAACTGCCGAACGGCAAGGACCGCCCGGCCTTTGACGTGTACTGGTACGATGGCAAGCTCAAGGATGCGAACGGCAAGGACGTCGACGCGGCTGACCTCGCGCACACGCGAATTCCGAAGGAACTGCTCGCGATGCCTGATGGCAAGCCGATGAACCTGCCGAAGAGCGGCAACGTCTTTGTCGGCAGCAAGGCCAGCCTGCTGGTTTCCGGCGACTATGGCGACAACTCCCGTGTTCTGCCCCTCAGCAAGGCCAAGGAAATCGGCAATCCCCCGCAGCTTCTTGAGCGGCTTCCGCTGGGAGGCAGCGAGCAGGACCATTGGAATGAATGGCGCGCCGCTGCGCTCGGACAGAAGGCATGGGACAGCCCGGGCTCAAACTTCCTCTACGCGGCTCCATTCACGGAAACCATTCTCCTTGGCAATGTGGCCCTGCGCGTCGGCAAGGGGAAGGCGCTCGACTGGGACGCTCCGAACATCAAGTTCAGCAACAGCGAGGAAGCCAACAAATGGATCTCGAAGGAGTACCGCAAGGGCTGGGAGATCAAGATCGTCTGATCGGCTGCCAGCGGCTCCCTGAGAATCACTGACATGGGGCGGGCATTTCCTCCGGGAGATGCCCGCCCTTTCTGCTTCGCGGCCTTGCGGTAAGGGCTTTGTGTGCGCATGAAGCGGCATGCCCGGATTCAGTGCTGCCATTTTCGATCTTGATGGAACCCTGCTGGATACGCTCGAGGACCTTGCGGATTCCGCGAATGAAGCTCTCGCGGCGGCCGGTTACCCTCAGCATCCCGCAGCGGCCTACCGCACCTTTGTCGGCGAAGGCATGCGCGTACTCATGGAGCGGATTGTTCCGGAGGAAGCGAGGCAGGACCGGACGGGGCTGGAGCGGTTGCTTTGCTGCTACCAGGCGGCCTACGAACAGCGCTGGCGCAACCGGACAAGGCCCTACGAAGGCATCGAGGACATGCTTCACGCACTCGCCGCCGCGGGCATTCCCCTGACGATTCTTTCGAACAAGGCGCAACGATACACGGAGAAATGCGTGGCCCATCATCTCGCCCGCCACCGCTTCCGGCATGTCTTTGGTCAGCGCGATGAAGTGCCCCGGAAGCCGGATCCGGCGGGAGCGCATGAAATTGCCGCACTGCTGGGTCTGCCTGCCGGGGACATTGCCTTCATTGGTGATACCCGGACAGACATGGAGACGGCTGTGGCGGCGGGCATGGCGGCGATCGGGGTGGCCTGGGGATTCCGGCCCGTGAGGGAACTCGAGGAGAGTGGTGCGCGTGAGGTGGTGAGCCATCCTGGTGAACTCGTGCGGCTTTTCCGCTGAGGCCATTCAGGGAAGCGAAGCGCGCACCCGCCAGAACGGGTAGGTGGATCCGGCCGGTGTGAGCAGATCGAGTTCGTTTCCGGTGCCTGCGGTGGCAGGGCCTTCGCTTTGCCACGTGCCAAGATCATCCGATCCTTCGAGACGGTAGTTCCGGCCGATGGAAGAAGGGAACCGGAGGCGCAGCCTGCCATCCGGGGCGGTGGTGGCTTCGCTGCGCGGATGGCTGCTGCGGTTGGTGGGATGAGAACCCCATGCGTATTCCACCCGATTGGCGTGGGTGTCGCCATCGTCGTCACCGCCCGCATTGGGAGTGGCGAAATCCAGTCCGTGCTGCCGTTCCCATGCGTCCGGCAGACCGTCGCCATCGAGGTCTTCAGCCGGCACGTCGAGGGTGACGCGGGCTCCGGGAACGGCCTCGGCGAGCAGTTCGCAGTCGAAGCTCGCATCGTTGCTGACGTTCAGATTCTGGTGCAGTTCCACGGCGAGGACATTGCTGCCATCCCGGAGAGCAGCGAAGCCTTCCGCCGGAATGGTGTATTCAAAGAAGCGGGCCTCGTCGCTGCCTTCGACGGGCAGGGTGGCTCCGGTATCGTAGCCAGCCGTGGCGCTGAGATTGTCGCGGGCGATTTCCACGCCGTTGAGGTACACGGCAGCCCCGTCGTCGCGCAGCAGCCGCAGCCGCAGCGAACGGAGCATGGACCTCGGAACCGGGAGCGTGAAGGTACGGCGGAAGTAGGTGGTGACGGGCGGAGTGCCGAGCAGGTAGCTGAGGCGGGTCGTTTCCGGCCGGTCATCAAGCGAATTGTCGTCGCCGTAGCCGATTTCCGAGGCTCCGCTGGGCCAGGAAGCGTCTGAAAAGCCCGGCTGGATCCATGCCGTTCCCTGATCGCTGCCGTCGTCGAGGTACTTCCAGACGGATCCCGCGGGAATGAGCCGCAGTGCCGCGGGATCGTTGCTGCCATCGCTGACGCGGTAGACAAAGGAATCGGTTCCCGAAAATCCCGGGTCCGGTGTGTAGGTGAAGCTGCCATCGGGCTTCAGATCGAGCAGGCCACGGGCGGGAGGGATTTCGACCGATGTGCTCAGTTTGCTGGAATCGACATCGCGGTCATTGGCGAGCAGACCAGTGAGGCCGCGCTCGCGCGACATGCGGAGATTGAAGCTGAGATCGGCGCGGTCGATGACGGGAGGGGAGATGCTGAAGAAGTCGGATGTGGAGAACTGATGGACTTCGACCGCGATCACGTTTCTGCCTTCGAGCAGCAGGCCGGGAGGCACCGTGACCGGAAAGTAGCGGGTTTCGTCGGCATTGGGAATCCGGGAGAGTGCGAGGGTATTCGGTCCGGCCTCCGGGGCGAGGTTCTGGCGCGCGACTTCAAAGCCATTGAGATAGACGGCGGCTCCATCGTCGCGCAGCAGTTCGAGGTTGATGCTGCGGGTGGCGTTGACGCCCGTGACGGTGAATTCGCGGCGGAACCACGCGGTGGGGTAGGCGGCACCGGGCCGGATGTTGGTGGCTTCCGGCCGGTTCTCCGGAAGCCCGCCGTCGCCGTAGCCGAGTTCGGCGGGACCGGAGGGCCATGCCGCATCGGAAAAGTTCCAGGACTTCCACGCCCGCCCGGGGTCGGTCCCATTGTGCAGGTATTTCCAGACCGCTCCGGCAGCGATGAGCGGCTGGGTGGTCACGGATCCATCGGCCGCCACATCCAGAAAGGTTCCGGCCCGCACGAGGTAGCTGTCGCCCCGGGCGGCGGGCGCGTCATTGACCGGACGCACACGGATGTTCACCGGAGCCGCCACGGAAGCTTCCACCGGAGCCAGCGGCAACGGAGCTGTGCCACGGATGATGCCGCTGATGCTGAAGGAAAGGCTGGTGGCGGCATCAATGGACACAGTACCCCGGAAATTGATCTGCATTTCGAGACGCACATCGTTCCCGGAGACGGTGAGCCGACCGTTGAAGGGCATCGGGATGGGCGGAAAGTCGAGCGGCAGCGGTGTGGGCGGCAGCACCTCCGCGAGCTGTTCAGTGCCCGTGATGGTGCCATCTCCCCCGAACGCAAACTGCGCCCCGTCGGCGTCGAACGCGCCCCCGGAGCGCACGGATGTCACGGGACCTGCCGATGTCAGCCGCAGCGAAAGCGCGTCCCCGGGAGCATCGAACTGAATCCCGCCCAGACAGGTATTGATGATCGGCAGGCAGCCGACACCGAGCTTGAGGCGCACGGGATCGCGCAGCACGCCATCGAAACCCGTCAGCCGCACCAGACTGAATGGCGCGGTGCCGGGAGCCACTTCCGCCCCCATGGTTCCCGTGACCGCCGACGTGGTGGAGTCGCTCGAAACACTGGGAACTCCCTGAAAAGTCAGGCGGAGTGTCGCCCCGATGGTGAGCCTCGAATTGGCAGGATCAATGGTGAACGATGTCGGCGGGCGGTCGCCGAAGACACGGTACTGAAAGACGTCGGGGCCGAAGAAGTCCGGATCCGGTACATAGCGGAATGAGCCATCGGGATTCAGATTGACCGTGCCATGGAGCGGGGCGCTCACGAGCCCTGCCGCAGGAGACAGAGCCGAGCCTGCGGTGTCATTGCTGGAAACGCCGGCCGCCGCGGCCACCTCCAGAGCAATGTCTTCGCCGACGGCATAATTGTCGCCGGCTGCAGCGGGTGGCTCCGCACAGAGCGGTATGACCGGAAATAGCATGAAAAGGACAGCGACCGGTTTCATGGGTGATTTTCATGCCCGACGGCGGGGGATGCGTCAAGTCCCGTGCGCTTGCAGCCGACGGCTCCGGGTGTAGCATGGCAGAGTGTCACGACAGGAAACGATCATCGCGGCCCTGCTGCTGAGCGCTGTGCTCGCCGGTGGAATTGTGAGGCTGGTACGCCGGCATGAATCCGGTACCGGCATGGCTTCCGATGCCGCGCCCTTGCGGAGCGCCGAGGCTGTGTCTAGTCCGTAATGCAATGAGCAAGACCCAGTTTGACCAGGCAGTGCAGCAGGCCACCGTCCGCGACCCCCGGTATGCGGCCGACGCCTATGCCTTCCTGCGCGATGCTCTCGATTACACCATCCGTTTGCTCCAGAAGCGAAAGGTCAAGGTGGCTGGCCATGTGAGTGGTCCGCAGTTGTGCGAGGGCCTGCGGGAGTATGCCATCCGTGAATATGGGCCCATGGTGCCGACGATTCTCGAGGCATGGGGTGTGAAGACGACCCGCGACATCGGCGAGATGGTCTTCAACCTGATTGATGCCGGCATCTTCAGCAAGAGTTCCAGCGACTGCGTCGAGGATTTTGAGAACGTCTACAGCTTTGAAGAGGCCTTCGTGAGGCCATTCCTCCCGAAACGGGGATGAGGCGGGCGGTGGAAACCGGGCCCGCCTTCCCTGCGCCTCTGCTGACCGATAAGTCAGGAAAGTCCGCCGGGAATTGAGGCGGCCGCCGCTGACGATGCAGCGACGGCCGCCGGACCACTACCAGAAAGACCGCATCACGCAGCCGTCAGAGGGATAAGGGACCGCGCCGTGTTCCGCAATGATACCTTGGTTTACGGGCGTGATGAAACCTCGCCTGAGAATCAGAAAGGAACCGCGCGGGAGGGATCACGGCTCAGCGCCGGAGCAGGAATTCCTTCGCGTTGAGCAGCGACCATGCGAGGTCTTCCATGGAAGCGCGGCGGGTGGCGCTGTCCGACAGCAACGGGAAGAAACGGGCGGTTTCGGTTTCGGACGGAGGGCGGCTGAGGAACCGCCAGAAGAGATCATCCACGATACCCCCGGGGGAAACTCCTTCGCGCAGCAGTTGTGTGAGGCGGTTGCTTTCGTGGCGGAGCAGTCCGTTGACGAGTGGGCCGCTGGTGAGCGTGAAGACCTGAGCCAGCGAGCTTTCCGTGGTGCGTTCGCATTCGCATGACGTGGCCCTCGGTGGTTTCCCGAACTCCTTGAGGAAGGCCTCGGTGGCGTCGGCACGCTTGGATTTGGTGATGAAGCGGGCTCCGGGGATGCCGATGGCGCTGCGGCTGTCCGGGAAGTTGCGCATGGTGAGCGGAACCCCGAGCGCGGTGTGGCTGGCGTCGAGCAGGACCTCTGCGGGAAGCCGTCGGATGAGCGCGTGGGCGAAGCCGTGAATCTCCGGGGAAGTGCCTGCAGCCGGTTCGGCAGAAAGTTGGTAGGTGCGGGAGGCGCAGAGCAGGCGCAGAAGCGGTCGCAGCCGGAAGCCGCCGCGCACATGCTCCGCCGCCAGTTCGTCCAGCAGGCCCGGATGCGATGGTGGGTTCGTCATGCGGAAGTCGTCCACGGGATCGACCAGCCCGCGGCCAAACAGGGCGGCCCACACGCGATTGACGTGGACTTTCGCAAAGAGTGGATGCTCTGGAGAGGTCAGCCAGCGGGCGAGTTCCGCGAGTCGTTCGGGTCCGGTGGTGGTGGGTTGACCGCCGAGCATGGCCGGGAGGGGCGATGAATCATTGCGCGGGTCGCGGAGTTCGCGGCTGCCGCGGAAGCTGATGACCTGTTCGCCGACGAATTCCATGCGGTCGTTCTCGTCGCGGCGTCGGTTGCTGAGGATGTCGTAGCCGATGCCATCGAAAATGGCGGCAAAGCGGTAGTAATCGTCCTGCGTCCAGCGTTCGAACGGGTGGTTGTGACAGCGGGCGCAGCCGATGCGGGTCCCGAGAAAAACCTGGGCGGTGGCCTCGGCCCGCTGGGAAGCATCCCGCAGCACGCGCCAGTAATTGGCTGCGGGTTGCTGGTAGGAACTGCCTTCGGTCGTAAGCAGAGTCCGCACCAGCTGGTCGGCCGGAAGATCGCGTGCCATCGCATCGCGCAGCCATCGGTGCATCGCCGCGGTGCCGGTTACGTCCATGACCCGTTCCTCAAGCCGGAGCAGGTCGGCCCATTTGAGTGCCCACCAGTCCGCAAAGGCCGGGGTGGTCAGCAGTTCATCGACGAGGCGCATCCGTTTTCCGGGATCGGCGTCGGCGAGAAAGCGTTTCGCGAGGCCGGCCTCGGGCAGTTGTCCGGTCAGGTCGAAGGATGCCCGGCGCAGAAAGGTGGCATCGTCGCAGAGGCCAGCCGGGGCGGTCTGCAGTTCACGGAGCCGCCGGAAGATGTGACCATCGATGAAATTGTTCTCCGCGGTATCCGGGAAGGCGAAGCCGGGTCGTGCGGGCACGAAGGCGAGGGGCATGGCCCGCTGCAGGTGTTCGAAACGGACAATGACATTGGTTTCGCCGTGCTTGCGCGCCGTCACGGCACCGCTGCGGGAAACCGTGGCGATCAGATTGGAGAGTTCATAGACCGCGCTTCCGGTCACATCGCGCGTGCTCCCATCGGAGAACGTGGCGGTCGCCTGCAGCTGAACGGCATGGACCGGATCCACCGCCAATTGCGCCGAACTGGTCACGCGCAGCCCAGTCAGCACGGGGGCATCGGGAGGATCGTCCGGAGCGCCCGCCCGGATCCACGATTGCAGAAGCCGGAAGTCATCGCTGTCGGGAGGCAGGCGTAGTCCGCCCTCGTGCTCGGTCAGTTCCGCGGGCTTGCGGAGCAACTGACTGCGCTGGGGCTCCGCTGTGTTGAGGCGGGAACTGCTGCGGTTCTGCGTGAGTGTGGCGAAATCCTGTGCGGGGTTCTCGCCGCGCAGGGAAAGCCGAAGGTTGCCTTTGCCACCGGCGCTGCCGTGACAGGCACCGGTGTTGCAGCCCGCCCGGCTGAAGAGAGGCATGATTTCGTGCCGGAACGACGGGTCCCCTGGCGCTGCGGAGGCAATTCCGCAGGCCGTCAGGATCGGGAGGATCAGCTGCGGGCGCATATGGGTATTGAGAGCACCCGTACCTCTTCAGGGCTGCTCCGCCCGGGCGCATTCGCGGGAAATCACTGGCTGCCTTCCGCTCGCTGATGTAGAAACGCACGCATGAAACGGATCGCGGTACTGCTGCTCCAGCTGCTCACGATGCTTCTCCGGGCGGAGAGCGTTGACGGCCCCGGCCTCGTCACCGCGGCGCGCGCCCAGATCGGAATCACGGTCCGCTACGATCCCGCCTACGTGACGCTCAAGTATCCGGGAGGCGACGTGCCGCCCGACCGCGGCGTCTGTACTGACGTCCTGATCCGCGCCATGCGCTCGGCATGGAAAATGGACCTGCAGCAGGTCGTTCATGAGGATATGGCCCGGAACTTTTCGGCGTATCCGAAACTCTGGGGCCTGCGGAAAACCGACCGCAGCATCGATCACCGCCGCGTTCCCAACCTCGCCACCTGTCTGCGGCGGAAGGGCTGGGCCCTGCCCGTGACAAAAGCCCCGGAAGATTACCGTCCCGGCGACATCGTCACCTGCACGGTGCCGCCGAACCTGCCGCATGTCATGATTGTGAGTGACCGCACCGGTCCCGGCGGACACCCGCTTGTCCTGCACAACATCGGCGAAGGCACCCGCGAAGAAGACTGTCTGTTCCGGTTTCCGCTCACCGGTCATTACCGGAGGCCACCGCAGCGGACGCCGAAGCCCCCTGCGGACGCGCCTCAGGCCGGTTCCTGAACTTCCATCCGAAGCACAACGCAGCCCGGCGGCACAACGGGTCCGCCCGCCGCAGCGAACCCGCCCCGCATCGCACGGCGTAAGGTGCGGTTTCCGGTTCTTCAACTGGCCCTTGGGAAAGTCCCCTCCGCCGACGGTTCCTCGGATGACGGCTCCGCTGCCTGTTTCCGGGGTCACGCCTCCAGCTTGGCCGCCCCCAGACTCTTCATGAGTCCCGCAAGAAATCCGTCATCGGGATCCGCATGACGCGGCCGCGCGGGTGGCTGCTTCTTTCCCTTCGCTGCAGGCTTCGGAGGGGCAACCGTGTGCGGCACCATGCCGTCGCGTTCCATCTTGCGGATGGTCACGGTGACCACATCCCCGAGCGAATAACGGTCGAGAATTCCGGCGATGGCATTGCGGACATCGATCATGAGCATGCGCAGACCACAGTGCTCCGGATCCGGACAGGTGCATGGTTCGTAGGCCGTCTCGCTGGCGCAACCAATCGGAGCCAGCTTGCCATCGAGAAACCGCACCAGTTCCCCCATCTTCACCTTCGCCGGATCACAGATCAGTTTCGCGCCCCCGGCTTTGCCCCGGATCCCTTCCACGTATCCTTCCGATTTCAGATCCGCGAGGATGTTCTCCAGAAACTTCGCCGGAAGCCGCTCCCCCTCCGCCAGCTTCGAAACGCTCACAATCGGACTGCCCAGCCGGGATGCCACCCCCAGCCGGATCAACATCCGCAACGCATACTCGCCCCGTTTCGTCAGTTTCATGACATCAGGGTACCGATCATTCGCTGCTGCGCAAGACTCAGCAGTCCGTGCGGCGGCGAACTCATGCGCGTCCGGCACCGCCACCGTAATAGGCATCGTCATGGTGGTCCCGGCGGGCCGGTCCGGTCTACGGAACGCGGAAGATCAGGCCGCTGTAGGGACACTTGACCGACGTGCCTGGTGAGATTCCCTCCACATCGACCATGCCCGCGTCCGGGGCATAGGGGCTCAGGAGCATGCCCGGCCGGTCGCCCGCCGGGATCCCCTGCGGCAGTTCCATGACAACCGGGTTGCCCGCAGGGTCCGTCAGTACGGGAGCGACTGCAAGACACTCGAGGCTTCCATCGGCGCGAGGCTGACCCCGCAGCAGGCCGCCGGAGCCAGAGGCCATCTCGATCGTGGTGCTGTACGCGGGAAAATCGGCTTCCGCTGAAGCACCGTGATCCATCCCGAGATGCAGCGCCAGCGAGTCGGTTCCGGTCGGCACCGCGCAGATGGCCAGCCGCATTCCTTCGACCGTCAATCCGGCTGACTGAAACGGGCGCATCGCCATCGACGGCGCGGCCACGGTGGTGACGGCTGCCTCCCTGCCCATCTTCTCCATGGCCTCGACGAACTGGCTGTCCTTCATGACCTGGTGCACCATGAGCGGAGGATTGCCATCCTGCGGATCCCATGCCGCGGCGCGGATGCCGCGGAGGAGATCCGGTGACCCCAGTGGAGCCGCAGGGTCCGGTTGCTGTCCGTCTGGCGGAGATGATGCGCTGGCCGCCAGCTGCATGAGGGTCAGCTGTACTCTCACCTCGCCGCGGGCTTCCTGCATTCCACGGAGGGCAGCTTCGATGGCCTGCAGCGATCGCGCGGGGCCGCTGACCCGGACACTGTCCCCATCGTGTTCCAGCAGCAGCCAGCCTTCACCGATGGGTTGTGCCCCCACCGATATCCACCGCAGGCTTTCCGCGTGAAGGTCCAGGTTCATGGGCTTGCCGGTGAGGAGGATTCGCAATGCCTGAAGACTGCCGGATGGGAACGTGAGCGTGCTTTCTGCGGTGTCCTCAGAGCGATTTCCTTCTGCAAAGACGATAGCGTCGCCATCGAGGGAAAACTCCGTGCCGGTCTGTACTGCCATCATCTGCAGCAGAGTCCATGCAGGCAATCCCACGGGCAGATTCAGGTTCACAGCACCGTCACCGGCTGCCCGCACATCAACCCTCGGTGTTCTGCCACCTGGCAGAGCGAGGGCGCGGCTCACCAGCAAGGCAGCTTCTTCCAGAGACCCGCGGAGAGCGACCCCGACAAACCGGGAACGCAGCACGTTCTCCATGTCCATCGTCTCTCGTTGGCCGGTCTCCGGCCCGCCTGTCTGCGGGGCTCGCTCCAAGGGGGGAAACGCCATGGCCGGTCTCGGCGCGGTGTTTCCTTCACCGACGCTGCGGTTCTGCGGCCACAAGGCCCAGCCGATCAATCCGATGGCCGCCGCGGCTGCGGACCGCCGTACCACCGGCCGCCGCGTCAAATTCCTTGCCCGCAGGAGCCACCATGGCTTCGCGAGAACCGCCGCAAGTTCCGCCCGGCGCTCGGCATCGCTCCGTCCCATGCCACGCAGCAGCGCTTCGGTCCGGCACAGATCAGCAAATTCCCCTGCGTGCTCAGGATCGCGCAGTTGCGCGCTGAGGATGCGTCTGGTCCCATCATCAGCGGTGCCATCGAGCCACGCGGAGGCGTTCGCGGGAAAATCAGGATCTGTATTCATGGGAATTGACTGGTCTTATCGGAATGGACATCCGCTGCCGGATGCAGAGGGCGAGTTGCCGGCGCAGCCGCGACAGCTGCTGGTAAACCGATGCTGCGGTCTGCCCCGTCTCCGCGGCAAGCTGCCCGATACTGGTTTCTTCAAAGTACCGCCGCCGCACGAGCTGGGCCGATCGCTCCGGCAGCCTGCGGAGGCATCCCGCAAGGGCCTCGGCTTCCTGCCTTGGCTCCGCCGCAGTGGCCACCAGCGCCGACGCCAACTCATCGAGTTCCGCATCCGGCAGCAGACCAGGCCGCTTCCGGATGCTGCGATACTCTTCCTTGAGACGCCTCATGGCAACCCCCATGGCCCACGGCAGAAACGGCCGCGATCGGTCGTACCGGGAATAAGTCCGCCACAGCACCAGTACCACTTCCTGAAATGCATCAGCCCGGTCGTCGACGCGTGAAAGCGCCCCCGCAATCAGGCCGCGCAGTGTGCTCTCACACCCGCTCAAGTCATTCAGAAAGGCCTCGCGCCGCTCAGCTTCGGTTTCCATCTTCCCCCACTATTGACATGACGGGCCGCTTTTCTGACAGAAATCTCTGCACCGGCGGCCGTGTCGCGTCGGCTTCCGGGCCTGGGTGATGAGGCACTGGCCAGTCCGGGTTTGCTGCTTTGGATCCATAGGCACTGAGCATGTACCCGATGTCGCGGTGGGCGAGTACGGCCATCGCGATTTCGCGGGCGTCGCACAGCTTTTTCGCACAGGCGAAGGTGTCGTCGGGCAACTGAATCTGTGTCCGCCTCGTCCCAGCAAAATGACTGCGAAAGACAATGTCGTCGAAGCGGCGGCAAAGTGGAGGGACTATTTCGTTCCCTTGGCGAACTTCGCATCCAGCTTATCGAGCAGCGCGAGACCCTTCTTCGCGGAGCCGCGGGCTGCGAGGGTGCGGAACCGGGTTTCGGCATCGAACTCGGATCCGACCGGTGGACAGACAGATGGACATGTGCAGACAGATGGACAGGCCTTTTGACGACCCAATAATGCAGACAGATGGACAGGCCTTTTGACGACCCAATAAGGACGCGGAACGTTGGTCCGGAGTGGCTGGCGGAGGGCAGAGGCGAAGTGTGGCAGACAAAAGAGACAAAAGGACAGACCTTCTGTACACTGACACGGATCCCGCGTGGATAACCTCCCAGGGTCGTCTGATTTGTGAGCTTGCCCGTCCGTTCAGGCGCTTCCGTGCAGGTGACCATCGCCGCCGGCCTGCTGCTGTGCCGGAATGACGCGCGCCAACGGCCGGACGAGAACTGGCATGGCCCGCTCGGGAGCCGTGCCCGAACCCGCTGCGAACCCGCTTGGCACGCGCAGCCGACAGGATTCGCCCCGCTTCAGCTGCGCAGGTCCCGCAGAGTCCACAGGCTCTTCCATCCGGGCCCGATCC
>JBIICE010000373.1:0-13567 GCA_044239025.1 Verrucomicrobiales bacterium | reverse complement strand
ATGAAGGCCCGGAAAGATCCTCAGCCTCTGCGCCACGAAGTTCCCATACATGCTTCAATGAGACCGGGCCGATGAAGGCCCGGAAAGGCGGCCAGGATAAGGATGCGCCCCTTTTTGCCATCGCTTCAATGAGACCGGGCCGATGAAGGCCCGGAAAGTGGCCCGTTCTACTTCGAGCAGGAGTTCCAAGTTCGCGCTTCAATGAGACCGGGCCGATGAAGGCCCGGAAAGACCGTTTCCGATGGGGAGACGGGAACGGTAAAGGCTGCTTCAATGAGACCGGGCCGATGAAGGCCCGGAAAGCGGGAGGCGGCGCGGGTGGAGCGGGCGGCCCTGGCATGCTTCAATGAGACCGGGCCGATGAAGGCCCGGAAAGGGTCATTTACAAGGGCCCCCAGAGCCTCGCAAAGCCCGCTTCAATGAGACCGGGCCGATGAAGGCCCGGAAAGTCGTCATTCTCGCAGACCGTTTCGGCGCGGATTGCTGCGCTTCAATGAGACCGGGCCGATGAAGGCCCGGAAAGCGGCGGTGGCATCAGCGACGGAGACAAGGGGGACATGCTTCAATGAGACCGGGCCGATGAAGGCCCGGAAAGCCGACTGCAGGCACTCGAGGACGAGGAAGTGCGGCTCGCTTCAATGAGACCGGGCCGATGAAGGCCCGGAAAGGTGCCGTGCGGTCGTCGGGCGAGTGGTCGTTGACTTGCTTCAATGAGACCGGGCCGATGAAGGCCCGGAAAGGGGGCAGGTCGCTGTCGTCAGCGTCTCACAGGAGGTGGAGCTTCAATGAGACCGGGCCGATGAAGGCCCGGAAAGTTCAAGCCGCCGACTCTTAACCTGCCGAATCCCTAGCTTCAATGAGACCGGGCCGATGAAGGCCCGGAAAGAATGCCTTCATGAGGCCGGTGGCTCGGTGGATGAGCGCTTCAATGAGACCGGGCCGATGAAGGCCCGGAAAGGCAAGCCGGGCACGGTCCGCCCGCACACTCCCGACGAGCTTCAATGAGACCGGGCCGATGAAGGCCCGGAAAGGTGCCAGTGTGCGCGCACTGACTCCGCACACTTGGAAGCTTCAATGAGACCGGGCCGATGAAGGCCCGGAAAGATTTCACTCAGCACCTCCTTCAATGCGCCTTCCGGGCTTCAATGAGACCGGGCCGATGAAGGCCCGGAAAGATGGCGCAGGGAGACGGCTTCGCGGTACTCCGCACTGGTGCTTCAATGAGACCGGGCCGATGAAGGCCCGGAAAGATGGTGGACTGGATCGCACCGGGTCATGGCCGAGTAGCTTCAATGAGACCGGGCCGATGAAGGCCCGGAAAGCAGCCTCACGGCCACGGCCTCCCCGGCCGTCAGCCTGCTTCAATGAGACCGGGCCGATGAAGGCCCGGAAAGGCGGCCACCGGCCGCACGGATCGAGGCCGCACGGATGCTTCAATGAGACCGGGCCGATGAAGGCCCGGAAAGGGCACTTGCCTGTGAGCAAGGCCTGAGGAGGTGATTCGGCGCATGTTGCGAGCAGTCAATGGAATCTTTTGCATTTGGCCGCCCAGCAGAACGAATTTCCCGAGATAACCATTTGGTTTTCAAAGAGCGCGAGCGCACCGCGGGTTTTGCGCAGCACGGAGGCTCTCGCGAAAGAACCTCTGTTAGATGATGTAGCATCTGGTGAGGGGAGTCCATGCTTTTCCGAGGACGTCGAGACGTTCACTCCAATTCGGGGCGGCGCTGCCAAGGTCCAAGAGCAGCAATTGGTCTTCTGTCGCGTGGATATGGGGCCGGCAGAGCGCCACCAGCCTCGCATATTCCTTATCTGAAAGCTCGCAAATGAAGACGCTGAACTGAACATGTTCGCCATGATCTTTGAGCACCTCGAAGATTCTGGCCCGACGTTTATCGTTCGACACGTCGTAGGAACAAAGATAGGTTCGGCGAGCCATGGATCAGCGTATGACCGGACAAGGCCATGTGGGAATGTCCTTCCGGAGCCATCGCACCAGAAGCCGGGCCTGAATGCGCAGCATAGTGCGCCATGAGCATCGGTAATCGAATGCAGGATGCGTGTAGAGCTGGTCGAGGCGCTGCTCCCACGCTTTCAGCAGACTTTTCTTGGCACTTGGCATGAGGGCACAGCCATTCGCGTTGCTGGTGAAATCGGAGTGCTTGATCATGCCTGTATTGATTACGGTTATCACCACGCTATCTGCGATGACAGGCCTGAATGGCTCCATTAAATCCAGCGCCAGGGAGGGTCGACCGTGGCGGGGCTGATGCAACAGTCCCCACCATGGGTCCAGTCCTTCCCCGATCAGGGCTGCGGTACACTCCTTGGCGAGAAGGGCGTATGCGAAGGAGAGAAGGGCGTTAACTGGATCTCGGGGTGGACGCCGATTGCGAGCCGTGAACACGAACTCAGGGAATTCCCCTGTCTTGAGCATGTCCTGGAATGCCGAAAAATAGAGAGCGGCTCCGCGTCCTTCCCAGCCCAGCAAGGCGTCGCAGTCTTGAGGACCCGTGGCTTCGAGATCCCGGATGAGCGAAGCCATGCGAATCACGGTTGCCCTGGCATGCGCGGTACGACCGTTACGGAGAAGAAGCACGCGCTGATTCTGTATCTTTGCACCGATAAGTTGGCGGGCGAAAGCGGTACAGCGCTCTGCATCCGCAGCACATTGGTACTGGCCGTGGCGGGAATAGGCGTGGCCGAGCCCGGGCCCGTGCGAGATGCCGTGAAACCATCCGCCTGTGGAAAAATGCACAACCGGTTTCTCATGCTCCATGAGCAGATGGAGAGCCTGCGCTGAAATCTGCACATTTCCCATTACGACGACCTGGGAGATGTCGATCAACTTTGCACTTCCGAGTTCCTTGCCGTCACGCCCGACAACATTCAGTCTCTCGGCCGATTTTCCGATCCTTGCTCCTTGTTCCTGAACATAGAACGGCGTTGCGTGTTCACGTGCCGCGAAGAGACGGCGGACATCCGGTCCGGAATCAGAATCGGACGGCGGGCGTTCCTGAGGATCCGGCGAATGCCTGAGCAAGGAGGTTTCGTCAGGCAGACGGATGCCACAGAGGGAACAGCCCCAGCATTTCGGGCTGTCGTCAAGAGGTGGAGGCAGAATCCGGCTTCCTCTCGCGATGCTGACATCCGAGATCAGGATTCTGGTCTGCTCTTCCAGCTGCGAAGTGAACTCAATGCGGACTCGCTGTCTGCTTGCCGCATAATAAACGTATCCGTGCGCTGATGAGTAGCCATGAGCACGGAGCAGCAGTCCCTGCACCATGAGTTGGATTCGCTCAGGCTCATAGGACCGTTCCGGGTTGTTAGGCACGCGGCCTTTCTTCGTCTCCACTGGAATCGCCTCGCCGGCCTCAGGGTCAGCCGAGACCAGATCAAGCTTTCCCATCACCTTCAGCACATCTGAGCCAAGAGACACACTGCGAGCGACTATGGGAGGGTCTTCCCCATCAGGAGGGCGCTCAAGAGTTGCGGCGTCAGCGGAATTCGCACTCTCGGGAAGAAGGTCCTGGTAACGGTCAACCCTTCGATGAATGTCCTTACCCTCGAGGGTATGGACATTGTCCTCCCAATACCCCTCTACATACATCAAGTGGAACCGACGGGGGCAGTAGGCGTACTGCGCCACCATGTCGACAGTGATCCAGTCTTCCGGGAGGGAGCTTGAAACAGTCTGACCCATCTTCTATGGCCTTTCCGAGTCTTCTTCATCAGCTCATCGCCGAGGAAGTGGAGAAATAAACGCTCTTGTCGGCAGTGAACCTCCGAGACTGCCACCGCCGGGAGATGCCATGGGATGGGCGAAGCTTGTCAGGATCCTGGTTGAGGATCGAGGCGACTACATCCGCACTGCTCGGATGGCTCCAGATCGGCCAGATGAAATAGAACTCCCGGTCCTTGCTGTGCATTCCAAGTGTCAGGCCGAAACGCAGGCTGGGCGCGCATGGGAAAAACGTCAGTCCCGCGAAGGCAAGTACGTTGAAAGCGGGGTAGTCAAGCGTGTCATCCCCTTTGATGCCTTTACCAGGATCAGGCCCGCGAAAGGCGGCAGCCCGGAACTCAACGGGATTCCAGCGGAGCGATTTGGCTGCCACGGGCCGGGCGGTTCCTGCGAGCGCTGAACCAATTTCATCGACTCCAAGCTCTGCAATCAATTCGCGAACGTCCCGGAGCAGGCTCTTCCCTCCTCCCCCATTCGCGAACGAGAAGGCCGAAATATGGATTTCCTCATCCTCGGCATTCTGAGACGAATAGGCATTGTAGAGCAGACCGGGGAGTTCCCGGAGAGGATGGTCCGACGTCTCGGCAAAGGCGGCGGCTTTGCGCAGCGCAGCATCAAAAGCAGCAGGGGACGTTCGGATAACCTCGCCGTGGAAAAGCGGATCGATCGGGTCTGCCGCAAGCGACTTAAGTTGCTCCGTAAGCTGCTGGTCCCATTGATGCGGCAGCAAATCGCCGGTGTGAAGCACAGGGTGTCGTTGAGAAGGATCCCACGCCAACTTGGGATCAAGCGCAGGCCAGAGCAGCGTGGCCAAACGAAGCAACCCAAGGGCCGCAAGGAAATCGCGTGGGTTGTTCTCGGAAAGACCCGGAAGAGGGAGAGAATGCGGGGCGGCTTTGGTCATGGCGGCTGGATTGCGGGTTTGGCACTCTCGGTCTGGTCCGCGAGTCGAAGTATCAGTTCAAGATAGGCAAGACCCCACCAACCGAAGCGCCTCGTCTGGGACCAGAAGCGATCGGCAACCCCATGTGCGAGGTCCGCACATGGGACATCCGCCCCAGCAAAACTGATCTCGTCCTCCCCAATCATGGCGGTGAATGGCTCCGGCATCGGGTCGTTGATGGCCGGGGCAAATGGCCGGCATCTCCCGTGGTGACTCGCTATAAGGTGAAGAATCATGTCACGCTCCGGATGGGCTGCCATGGCTTGGGCCCCCTGCAGCGCTGCGACGGACAGCAACTCGTGCCGGAATCCGTCCGGTAGACTTGATTCAGCGGTTAGGGCACTGCTCGCTGACGGGGCAATAGTTCCCAAACTCTTCGCGAGAGCCGCGCTTCCGAGCGCGGCATACATGGGGATGCGCCGGAGCACCGCTTGAAACCGCGGATCAGCTTTACCGATGTCGTGCCAGAGTCCTGCGTCGCTCAATGCATTCTTCAGGGGCTGGCTGAGAAAAGCCGCAAACAAACGGGCCCGTTCAGCGACCGCCTTCTGATGGTCTGCGAGTAGCACCTCGCCCGAGCCTGCGTCGCCCTGCAAGCCGAGATCATCCGGTTCGAGCGGCCACGGCGTGAACCCAACTCGTGCGGAATGCCGCAGCACCGCCCCGGTGGCCCCATAACTCTCCCCAGTCCAGCGTCCTGATCTCCCATCAGCCGTGGCGGCATGCTTCCAGATAGGGTCCGCCACGTTCTCCGAGATCAGCTTCAGCAACCGCGGCATGGCTCTCGCCAGCGCCTCGGGATCAATGGCAGGCGGGACTTCGTATTCGTCTGAGAGAATCGTGACGTCGGCGATGAACTGTGCGACTTCGGCTCGATCGGAGGGGGCAGCAAAACTGAGTACTTCCGCGAGGCTTTCCGGGGTGATGCGGATGCAGACCTTATCCCGGGCAAGCAGATGAGCACGTTCGAACTGGTCCTCGGCCGATCCGCTGCCGGATCCGCCACCGGACGGCAACGTGATCAGTTGCGAAAGATCCATTCCTTCAGGAAGAACGATAACATCACCCGGCAGCAAGGCCTTTACTGATGTCAGCGGCTGCACCTCTCCGTGGGAGTAGCGCCATGGCACGGGAACAAAGCTTGTCCGGTCATTCAGTTCCCGGTCCTTCGGAATGTAGCCCGGGTCGACCGCATCGCCGGAGTCGTCCAGTGGTGATTCCGTGCCGGCGGTGCGGAGCCATTCCTGAGCAATGAACATCGGCACCTCAGCCATCTCTGTGCCGAGCAACGGAGTTGCCGCAAGCCTATCCTCGACCTCGGCAGTTGGGCCTTCGAGATCCCGGCGTATCATCACTGAGACCGATGCATTCGGGCGCTGGAAACCATGAATGAAGCAGCTGACATCAGGCTCCGCGTGGGGCTTCGGCCACGTCTGGCACAGCAAGTCGAGATGAGGTGCCAGAAGCAGCGGATACCGAGGAACCGGAGCCAGACAATGCTCCATGAGCGCCGGATCGGGAAGCACGGGCCTAAGAGCATCTGGTCCGAAATCGATTCCAGCACCACAACTTTCCAGCCACCGCCAGACATGGACAAGTGCTGTGCCGTAGAGTCTGTCTGGTTTCGCTTCATCGAGTGACTCCTCGGCTGCAAGAATCGTTGCAGGGGCCCTGGTGAGGCGTCCACTCCGGTTAAGGCGTCCAAACCGCTGCCTTAGGGCATCCAGCGGTGCGATCTCCGTCACCAGCGCGTCGAAATCGAAGTCGGCACCGACTTCTACGCACTGTGTTGCCACGAGAATCAGGGGTGCAACATCGGCATCGGGATCACTGCGCCCAATTTGATGCTTTTCCTTGAGTTCCTCGACGATAGCTTCCCGGTCGAGGGGTCGCATCCTGCCTGTCAGTACCGCCACGGCCGCGGGAAAAGGCGCAGCTGATTTCGAACGTGAGGCTGCACGTTGCCGGTCCGCCAGGTTTTCCAGGACAGCCTGCGCGGTGGCGACGCGGTTCACAATCACGAGGACCCGCCGCGATTCTTCCGACAGAAAAGCGAGGGCGCAGTCAGCCATCTCCGCAGCGAGTTTCTCATGCCTTCTGGCTCCTTTGGCCCCGGGAACCGCTCTGAAGTTGGTTGGTTTTGATGACGAAAGCCTTCGATGAAGCACGGGATTGGCGGCAGCATCGCGTTCCGCTTCTTCGAGGACGAATGGCGCAATCACATCGCTCGGCGGAGTCGCGGTCAGTTGGACTGCGTGAAGGGGGAGACTGAGGACAGCGTGGCGTCGCCTGAGGGCATAAATAGCTTCAAGCGTAGAAGAGAAAGCTCTGGACGTGTGCGCCTCATCGAGGAGCAGGAGGGCATCATTGCCGAGCAGGGCGGCGTGCAGTGGCTGGGAACCGGGCGAGACACCATACCCTCGGAAAAGAAGGCGGGAGCCAAGCTGATCCAGCGTTGTCGAGAGGATCACAGGCTGGGATGGTGATCGGGCCCATGCATTATCCGTGAACGTTCCACCACGGAGCGGATAGGCTTCAACAGGATGCCGGGATGATGGGCCGCCAATACGGCGAAGCGCTACCGCGATTGGATGGAGGGTGTTGTCGGGTTGCGTCATCGCGGTCGCAAGGGCATCGCAGATGGCCCTGGCCCTGTGGAATGCTTCATCCACCACAATGCGCCGGTTTACGGCGAAAACCACGCGCACGGGTGCAGTGCGCGCATCGGAAGGAAGGTCAGCCTGACTGGCAAGGCAGTAGATGGCGATGTCGAGGCAGGCAGTCTTGCCTGCCCCGGTCGGAACCGCGATCCACGCCGGCCATGACCCACGGAGAGCTTCCTCCGCAAGGCGCTGCTGCCACTGGTGCGGGTTGTGGCCCCAGAGCGCATGAAAGAACTGAGCAAACGACGGGAAAGTATTCATGGATTGCTGGTCTCGGAAAGTTGACCGTATCAGTCGGCAGGCAGGAAAAGACCGTATCCTCGATAGCGGCCAGCTCCGATCAGAAGAGGACCTTTCACCGGCGCAGCAAACCTCATCGACGCGTGGACATGAAACCGTGGCGGCCTTCCGTGCCTCGGCGCAGGTGCCGCAAACGCTGATGCTGCGGGAACTCCCTGAAGGTGCGAGGCAATTTCCACGTCTACGGCAACCGGCCTTGGAAGTCCGAGTCGCTCGCAACTGGCACTGATGATGTCTGTGCAAGACGCTGCCCATGCCTCCGGATCTCTGCCGAAACTTGGCTTCGGATGCCGGTCGAGAATGACAGGTGTGACCGAATCCCACGTCGTCGATGCACGAGTCCATCGATGCGACTGCAATCCTGAACGGGAAAACCGGTTCCGCGTCAACTCAGAGTGCGGCTCCAGCTCCATTTCCCATGATCCGTCGAGCGCATGAAGAAAAAGTGGTGCACCTTCGCCGAAAAGGGCGTTCTTCATCCGCAGCCACTGAAGACGTTGGGTTGCGGCATCGACTCCCGCATCCGTGTGGCGGGGCATTGCCAAGGCAAGTCCGAGGATATGTCCATCGGCGTGATCCGATGCAACAAACGGCAACGGGAAGAGCGAAAGATGCCTTCCTTGGCGGCGAGGTTCCGCAGCGGCACCGGGGCTGGAGGGAGCTTCGTGCCCACTGAGCCAGCCGGGAATGGGACCGAACTCGGCTCCGTGGTCGTTCCATCGGCTCAGAAGTGTTTTGTGCAGGACTTCTGTGATCTGCCATGTGCTCAGAAGATCGAATCGCTTTCCCCCGATTTGCCGCAGAACCAGAATCCGACTGTCCCATGGCCCAGCGATCGCCTCGGGGTTCCCCGCAGCACGGTAGCTCTGCCACTGGTGAGGGGGATCGTATCTTCCTCGGGAAGACGCTTTCGGCTTCAGCATCTTCTCGGGCTTGGCAGTCTTGGCTGCGGCATTGATGAGATCTTTCCGTTCACCGTCGCGTCCTTGCGCATCGAATGAACGCTCAGCATCGCGCAGGAGGCCAGCATAGGGAACCCGGAGCATCATTGCGGATGACTCGGCTTCCGCTGAAGGTTCCAGCAACTCTCCATCGGCGTTCACTGGCTCATGCATGGCCGCGATGCAGAGCGAACTGGAGTGACCGAACCTCGGAAGTCTGGAGAGCAATCCAGCCATCGGCACTTCCAGTTCCCCGGGAATAGTCGCAGACGGCCAACTGAACTGCACCGTAATGCGGTCTGGATCGACCCGGACGCGGGGAAATGATCGTGGCTTGCGCCGATGGGTAATGCCAGTGGCCTCCGTTGGATTCTGAGGAACAAAGAAACCGCCCATCAGTTCACGGGAGATCTCCGATTCCCGGGGCACGACGATCGTTGGGGCTCCTTGAGCGCAAAGCCATTCCAGCGCCATGCGCTCCTCCGGCATGTTGCCGTTCCGGTGCAGAACGTCCACTAGTCCCATGCACAGTCTGGCTGGGTGGGGCGGCCACTCAGGCTCGTCCCGGTCGTCCCACCGCGATGCGGCAAACGCCCCGGACGGAAACGTCAATGAGATGGTAAACGGCATGACATTCAGTCGCTTGAGGACTCGGCGGACGAGTTGCGGTGGGCAGCCTGCGAAGCCGCGACAAGCTTCTGGAGCGCGGGTGACGGCTTCAATTCAATCGGCGCATCGCGCCAAGGGAGCCCGGATGCTTTCGCTGCGGCGATTGCCTCGGTGAGCAAACGGCGCGTGGTGCTGCTATCCACTGCGAATTGCTTCGTTCCAGCGGATGTGGAAAGCACTTGCCACTGAACTGCCCCGTCGTCACTCTCGGGAATCAGATCACACCGGGAGCGCAGATGCCAGCCGCGCGCGGTATTCAGCGCGATCGCATGCATCGCTACTGCTGCGAGAACAGCGTGCGCTGCGGCAGACGTTTCCGCCGTCTTCTTTCCTGGAACTGGGAAGGCCAACTGGCGCAGTGCAGCAATCGAAACCGTGGTTGTCTGCAGTATGTAGTCGACAGTCACACCTCCATGGGTCTTGGCGTCGTTCCCCCAAGGTACGCTGCTGTGATTGATTTCGGAAGGCTTGTCGAACTTCTTGCGGCTATTCTTAAGCTGCTTCCACAGCTCATCATTCGTTTCCTTGAGGATTTTGTCGGGATTCTGCCCTTTCTCTGCATTCAGAGGATCGACCCGAGTGCCGCCGCGGCGTCCTTCGACGGCGTTGATACCCACAAGTTCGCTTACGACGCAGCGTGCGTATTTCTCTCCCAGGCCACCACTGACACCGGTCGAATCCCAGCTTCCGAAGAGCAGGCTCGCAGGAGATACATCGAATAGTGCGGTAGCATTCTGCGCAGATGCCCGGATAACTGCTGATCCGATGTCCGACAGTGGAAAATGCACTTTGCCGAGAAGCGAGTCACGTAGGATGGCATCGAAAACGCGATGCGGCGCATCAAAGCACGTGATTCGGCCGTCCCTTCCAATCGACTTGATTAGTTCAACGCCGGAGAAATCAGTGACCACATGCGGAAGGAAGATGTTCCCAGCGACGATGTCCTCAAGCAAAGCGGATTCGAGGCGATTGGCCTGGCTCTGGACACTGTCAATGATGACACCGGGAACTGATTGGTCCTGTCCCGGGACGCGCCTATCGGACAGAAGATAGCTTCCTCCGGCAACTGTGCACGGGTAGATGGTTTCTCCAGCTCCACCGAGCGGTTGAAGCTTCAGGCGAAGCCTGAGACCAGCTGCGCTGGCAATTGCTAGATTCAAGTCGGCGAGTGTCATGGAAGGCTTTGGATTGAGGTTTCGCGATTTAGTTAGAAGTGCACCCAGCATCCGAAGAAGATTGGATGGAAAACAATGCTAGAAGTGAGAAACTGCCGGGTTTGACGCGCTCATGCAATCAAATTCACGCGCCACCATGAATTTTTGTGGAACACATTCTCACGGCAGCCGCTGGTTCCCTTTCCCGAATCACCCGCCGTGCGCGCGAACATCAGTTTCCATGCCGCGACACTGGTGGGCGGTAGGCATGGCGGTGGGTAATTCGCGCAACTGGGAGGGGTTTTACGGGATGGAGTGGGGACAGGTGAGTTGACAGGGAGGGCGCTGTCGGGTTGTTTCAGCATTGTCCGCAGAGATTCCTGCACTGATCAGAGGGCGCGATTCCGTCGTTCTGCTCTGGTCGAGTGGGGGAGGCTGTGGTGATGGTGGACGATGCCGGGGGGGACGCGATGTGCGTATTCCCTGTCTGGATGGCCATCTGTTTTCCCCTGCCCTCCGGGTGCGGCCGCTGGTTTTTCCGACGGAGCGGCCCCGGTAAAAAACCGAAATTTCAGCCCTGACCACAAATCATGACGACCCTGCGATTCCCCACACTGCTGCTGAGCTTTCTGGCGCTCTGCGGTTTTTCTGCGACTCCCGCTTCGGCGGAGGGAAAGCCGCTGAAGGTGTTCATTCTGGCCGGTCAGTCGAACATGGAAGGCCATGCGGAAATCAGGACCTTCGACTACATCGGCCGGGATGAACGGACGGCACCGATTCTCAAGGAGATGCGCCAGCCTGACGGCACCCCGAGGGTATGCGACCGGGTCTGGATGTCGTATTTGACCGGACCGTACGATGGCAGTGCCAATGGCGAGGGGTTGGGAAAACTGACGGCTGGCTTTGGGGCGCGAGGCGATCAACCGACGAAGGATGGCGGCAAGATTGGACCCGAGTTCACCTTTGGAATCTACATGGAGAAAGGGCTGCCGCAGCCCATCCTGATCATCAAGGCCGCCTGGGGCGGCAGGTCACTGAACACGGAATTCCGTCCCCCCAGTGCCGGACCGTACCAGTTGCCGAAGGAGATTCAGGATGTGTGGGACCAGCATCCTCAGGGTGCCCATGGGATTCCCAAGCTTGAAGACCGGAAGAAGTGGCAGGCTGAGAAGGATGCGGCCTCGGGGGTCTTTTACCGGATGCTGGTGGAGCACGTGAAGAAGGTGCTGGCCGATCCCGGGCGGGTGTGTCCGGAATATGACGCCACGGCCGGCTATGAACTGGGCGGATTTGTGTGGCTGCAGGGATTCAACGACCTCGTGGATGGGCAGACCTACCCCAAAGGCAACTACGACGAGTACTCGCGCCTGCTGGCTCACTTCATCCGTGATGTGCGCAAGGATCTGTCGGCCCCGGAGCTGCCCTTCGTGATCGGCGTGCTTGGAGTCGGCGGGGAGCGTGAGAATGAGTCGTTCCGCAAAGCCATGGCGGCGCCGGCTGCCATGCCCGAGTTCAAGGGCAACGTCATTGCGGTCGCGACCGCTCCTTTCTGGGATGATGACATTGAAGCAGCAGAACCAAAGCGAGGCCAATACGACCAGATTGTCGGGACAGCGCACACCCTGAAAGCCGATGGCACGCTGGACCGCGGACGGAAATGGGACCAGTACTGGAAACCCATCGCCAAGGCTCCGCCGGAGGAACAGGTCTGGCGCTTCACTGCCGTCAATGCCACCGAACCGAAAGACAAACTGAAGGAGTACGACGCGCGGCGGTTCCGCGACATCACCCTGCCGGACGGCATGGAGAATTGGCAGAAACCGGAATTCGACGGCAGTTCATGGGCCGAAGGAAAGGCCCCCATCGGCAAGGGACTCTGGGATCACAGCGGCATCAAGCTGAACCAATTCCCCTCCCAATGGGGCGACGGCGAATTCCTGCTCATGCGCACGACCTTTGAAGTTGAGGATCTCAGCTACGATTCGTACCGTCTCGCTGTCCTCGCGCGTCAGGGATTCCATGTGTATCTGAATGGAGAAAAGATCCACACCTACATCTGGTGGCAGGACCAGCCACAGTACCGCGCCATCGTTCTCGAAGCAGAACAGATCAGACACCTCAAAAAAGGAAAGAACGTCCTCGCTGTCTATGCGAATGACCAATACGGACCCGACGCCCCGGATCATTATGGAGCCGTCGACGTGCGCATCGAGGGAATCACCAAAGCGAACCAGGAAAAGCTCGACCTCGCCCTCGAGGAAGTCTTTCCGCCCAAGGACCGGGAAGCCCTCAAAGGCGCTTCCAATGGAGGATACCACTATTTCGGCAGCGCCAAGATCTTTGCTCAGATGGGCAAAGCCTTCGCCGAAGCCCTCCTGCCTCTCCAGAAGTAAGGTTCCCTACCGGAAGCCTGGCGGCTTCGTGCTTTGTGGGGGCTCTCCGGGATTCGTCGTGCCGCTCATTCATCGGCGCGTTTCGTTCCGGAATCACGGGGCCAGTTTCACAGCAGAGAGCCGAAGGCTTTGGACTGCGGTGAGCATCACCGCTTTTCCCTGAGCGCGGAGCGCGGGACCTCGTCGTTGCCAGCCAGCTTGAACTGTCGGGATCGAGAAAGCTGCGATGCTCGCAGCAGTCCAAAGCCTGGCGGCTTCGTGCTTTGATGGGTTGTCCTGAATTCGTCGCCCTGCTCAGGCGTCGGCGCGTTTCGTTCCGGAACCACGGGGCCATTCCCCCAGCAAAGAGCCGAAGGCTTTGGACTGCGGTGAGCATCACCGCTTTTCCTGAGCGCGGAGCGCGGGATCTCGATTCAACCCAGCCAGCTTGAACCGTCGGGATCGAGAAAGCTGCGATGCTCGCAGCAGTCCAAAGCCTGGCGGCTTCGTGCTTTGATGGGTTGTCCTGAATTCGTCGTGCTGCTCAGTCATCGACGCGTTTCGTTCCGGAACTACGAGGCCATTTTCCCAGCAGAGAGCCGAAGGCTTTGGACTGCGGTGAGGATCACCGCTTTTCCCTGAGCGCGGAGCGCGGGATCTCGTCGCTGCCAGCCAGCTTGAACTGTCGGGATCGAGAAAGCTGCGATGCTCGCAGCAGTCCAAAGCCTGGCGGCTTCGTTCTGTGAGCGGTCTCTCCGGAATCGGCGATCGAGCCAGTCATCG
>JBIICE010000326.1:0-3395 GCA_044239025.1 Verrucomicrobiales bacterium | reverse complement strand
CAATGCAGGGAGCCATCATGGAGAACCGCTTCTACAACGACTTCGACCGCGAACTGCAGGAGCCTTCGCAGGCACCCCGCGCCAGCGATTACCGCACGATCTTCGAGATCAACCGCGACCGCATTATTCACACCTCGGCTTTCCGCCGGCTCCAGAGCAAAACCCAGGTCTTCCTCTCGGGCGAATACGACTTCTACCGCACGAGACTCACCCACTCGATCGAGGTGTCCCAGATCGGCCGCAGCATCTGCGCCAAACTCCGCCGCACCAGTCCCCTCCTCGGCCCGGACCACTTCATTGATGCCGATCTCGTCGAAGCGGCCTGTCTCGCCCACGACCTCGGCCACCCGCCTTTCGGCCACGCCGGAGAACGCACCCTCCACCGCCTCATGAAACCCTACGGCGGCTTCGAAGGAAATGCCCAGACCCTCCGCATGCTCACGGAAACCATCTTCAGCCGCCAGCACAGCGGCATGAACCCATGCCGCGCCTTCCTCGACGCGACCCTAAAATACAAATCGCTCTTCAGCGAACTTTCCAACCCGGAACACCACTTCGTGTACGATCCACAGCATCGCTGGATCGACTGGGCCCTCGGCGGCCAGGACTTCCCCCTCGAACTCCCTCCAGGACCTGCCCGCGACGCTTTCCGGTCCATCGAATGCCAGGTCATGGACTGGGCCGACGATACTGCGTACTCCCTCAATGACATCGCCGATGGCATCAACGCCGGCTTCCTCACCATGGAATCCCTCGAACGCTGGGGCACTTCCCAGAGCCTCTCGAGCGAGGACGCCGACCACCTCGACCGGCTCCTCCAGAGCATCCGCGAACAGCGAGCCGAAGTGCGCCTCCGGAGCCGCATAGGCCGCTTCATCGACGCGGCTTCGCTCGAACTCGATGCCAATTTCATGTCTCCTCTCACCAATCGCTACCGCTACCGGCTCGTCATCGACGAAGCCGCCCGCCGGGAAGCGAAGTTCTACAAACGCATCGCGCTCCATCTCGTGTTCCGCAGCCGCCAGCTCCAGCAGCTCGAACACAAGTGCGACCGCATGCTCAGCACGCTCTTCGCCACTCTCGCGGAACGCTACATCACAGGCTCCGCACATTCCCAGTTCCGCCTCCTCAGCGAAGCGGAGGAATCGTCCCTCAGCTCAGCCCCGGACGAAGCGTCCCGCGCCCGACTGGTCTGCGATGCGCTCTCCCGCATGACCGACGGGGCCGCCACGCGCACGTGGCGTCGCCTCTTCGATGCGGAGTTCCGTTCGCTCACGGATTTCTCCTGAAATCCCCCCGGGCCCTCACAGCCTCCTCAGACCATCCTCGGTCATGGGATTCGGAATCGCTTCATCAATCGCATCAATCCGCGCCAGCGTCGCCGCATCCAGCACGAGGCTGTCGGCCGCGAGGCTCTCCCGGAGCTGCGCCACACGCGTCGCGCCCACCAGGGTGGAAGCCACAAAATCATGCTGCCGGCTCCATGCCAGCGCCAGCGCGGTCACCGTCACCCCAAGGTCCGCCGCAATCACCCCGAGCCTCGCCACGGTTTCAAGGCTCCTCTCATTCACAAACCGCTGGGCCATCCGCTGCTGCCTCGGGGCCCCCTCCCGCAGATAGGCGGTGAACCTCGCACCCTCGGGCCGATTCCCCTGTCCGTACTTGCCGCTCAGGACCCCGCCTCCCAGTGGCGAATACGGCAGCAGCGACACGCCCTCCCGACGGCACACCTGCGCCAGCTCACTCTCGCAGCGACGGTTTATCAGGGAAAAATTGTTCTGCACACTTTCATACCGCACCAATCCGGCCCGCTCACTCGCCCGCAGGCTGTTCATCAGGCCCCAGCACGTTTCATTGCTGCATCCCACCACCCGCACCTTCCCACTCCGCACCAAGCCGCTGAGCGCCTCCAGTGTTTCCTCGGCCTGCATCCCGTGATCCGGCCAGTGCGTCTGATACAGATCCAGGTAGTCGGTCTGCAGCCGCCGCAGACTGTCCTCGCACGCCCGTTCAATCTGCCGCCGGTCCAACGCCGTCATCCCCCCGCGCACCGGGGGCCGGAACCATCCATGCCCCGGACCAGTCACCTTGCTCGCCAGAATGACCCGGTCCCGGCCCCCCCGGTCCTTCATCCAGCGCCCGATGATCTCTTCAGTCCTCCCGAAATGCTCCTCATCCGGCGGCACCGGATACAACTCGGCGGTGTCAAAGAAATCCACCCCCCGCTCCACCGCATGATCCATGATCGCAAACGACTCCACTTCGCTGGCCTGTCGCCCGAAGGTCATGGTCCCCAGCCCGATTTCGCTCACCACCAATCCACTGCGCCCCAGGCGTCTGTAATTCATAAAGCAATGATTATCAAATAGTTACATCACAGTCTGCTGCGGGCCGTCCCCGCTCCAGCACCACCGTCAGAATCGCAATGTCCGCCGGTGTCACGCCCTGAATCCGCGCCGCCTGACCAAGGGTCAACGGCCGGATCGACCCCAGTTTCAGTTGCGCTTCCCGCTTCAAACCGCGCACTTCCCCGTAGTCCAACCAGCCCGGCAGTTCCCGATCTTCCATGCGCTGCGCCCGGTCCACCATCTCCTGCTGTCGATCCAGATAGCCAGCATACTTGACATCGGTCTCCAGTAACTCCCAGACCTCGGCCGCAAATCGACCCCGCATTTCCTCAGGTAATTTCCCCCACGAATTCTCCGGCCGCCGCATCCACTTTTCGAGCTTCAATCCATCCACGACCGCCTCCCGCGCCAACCGATGGGCCCCTGCCAGCGCTTCGGCCTTCTCCCGGACTCTCACCGCACGCTCCCCATCCACCAAGCCCAACTCCACCGCCCGAGGCGTCAGACGCAGATCGCAGTTGTCCTGCCGCAGCAGCAAGCGGTACTCGGCCCGGCTCGTGAACATCCGGTACGGCTCGGTGACGTCCTTGGTCACGAGGTCGTCCACCATGACCCCAAGATAGGAATCCGATCGCTGCGGCACCCACGCTGCCCGACCCTGCACTTTCAGGGCGGCATTCATTCCCGCCAGCAAGCCCTGCCCGGCGGCTTCCTCGTACCCGGATGTCCCATTGATCTGCCCGGCAAAATACAACCCCGCCACCCGTTTCGTCTCAAGGGTCGGATACAGCTGCGTCGGTGGACAGTAGTCGTATTCCACCGCATACCCGGGCCGGATGATCTCGGCCCGCTCAAGGCCGGGAACCGAACGGATGAAGGCGTACTGCACCTCGTAGGGAAGGGAAGTGGAGACCCCGTTTACGTAGTACTCGTTGGTCTGCCGCCCCTCGGGCTCAAGGAACAACTGGTGTTGCGACTTCTCCGCAAACCGCACCACTTTGTCCTCGATGCTTGGGCAGTACCGTGGGCCCACCCCCTCGATGACGC
>JBIICE010000006.1:0-47344 GCA_044239025.1 Verrucomicrobiales bacterium | reverse complement strand
GCGTCACGAAACCCCTAAAACCTACGAGGTCACGGTCGACGGGGATTTCCCGGACGGTCTCGCCGCGAGCTTTGCCTCGGGCACCTTGCTGCTGCGCGGCGAAACCAAACCCTGCCGCCCGGCCCGCCTCACCATCACCTCGCCACGGACGGCCGTTGTCCAGCTGCAGGAAGGCCGCTACCACCAGGTGCGCCGCATGTTCGCCGCCCATGGCTGCATGGTCACGGCCCTGCACCGTTCCGCCATCGGGGCGCTGGCTCTCGGCGACCTCGCCCCGGGCTCATGGCGTCCCATCGCGCCGGAAGAGGTCGAACCAGCCACGGACGGTCCCGCAAAAATCTGATTGTACCCCTGCCCCGGGCACGCCTTGGTACACGTTTTCCGCTCCGCTCATGCTCAAACTCGGCGTCAACATCGACCACGTGGTCACGCTCCGGCAGGCCCGCTACGCGCGCACTCCCGGCGTGCCCCATGAAGAACCGTCCATCCTCGCGGCCGCCCGCGCCTGCGAGGACGCCGGAGCCCATTCCATTACCATCCACCTCCGCGAGGACCGCCGCCACATCCAGGACCGCGATGTCGACCTCCTCCGGCGCGAACTCCGCATTCCCCTCAACCTCGAAATGGGCAATGCCCCGGAAATCGTCGGCATCGCCTGCCGGACCGCCCCGGAATACGCCTGCCTCGTCCCCGAAAACCGCCAGGAAATCACCACGGAAGGTGGCCTCGACGCGGTCGCCCACTTCGATGCCATCCGCACCACGACGCAGCGGCTCAAGGATGCCGGAACCAGGGTCTCTCTCTTCATCGATCCCATTCCAGCCCAGATCGAAGCCGCCGCCGCCATCGGGGCGGACATGATCGAACTCCACACAGGAACCTACGCGAACCTCCTGCCCGGCCAGCGCAGCGCGGAACTGGACCGACTCGTCGCGGCCGGGGCCCACGGCCATGCGCTCGGCCTTCAGATCAATGCGGGACACGGCATCACCACGGCCAACCTTCCGCCCCTCTTTTCGATTCCCCATCTCGCGGAACTGAACATCGGCCACCACATCGTCAGCCGCGCCATCTTCATCGGACTCCACGCGGCGGTCGCGGAAATGCTCGAAGCCATGGCCCAGCACCCCGGCCTGCCGCGCTGACCTTTCTCCTTCCTCCTGTCATGCTCGCCTTCTCCACCTGCTGGAATAGCCACCGCCACTCGGAAGGCGAGGCCATGGTGGACGAAATCCTCGCGCTCGGCTTCGATACCATCGAAATCAGCCACGGACTCAAGGTCTCCCTCCTCCCAGGTCTCCAGAAGGCCTTCGCCGAGGGCCGCATGCAGGTCTCGGGACTTCACAATTTCTGCCCGTCCCCGGTCGAAGTCCTCATCGACGCCCCGGACGCCTACGAGTTCACCAGTCACCGCAAACTCGACCGCGAACGCGCCCTCAAGCTCACGCTCCGCACGCTCGAGTTCGCCGCGGAATTCGAGGCCCAGTACGTCGTCCTCCACATGGGCACGGTCCCCATGGGCCACCCCATGAAGCAACTCCAGGAACTCGCCGCCGCCGGAAAGATCAGCAGCCGCGAATTCGCCCGGCGCAAACTCGCCATGGTCCGCAAACGGGAATCCCTCGGTCCCTTCTACCTCCAGCGCGCGTCGGACGCTCTCGGCCAGATCGCCGAAGCCGCGGAAAAAGCCGGCGTCCCCGTCGCCATCGAAAGCCGCAGCCATTACGAACAGGTGCCCACGGAGCGTGAAATGGTCCAGCTCCTCGCAGATTTCGATACCCCATGGGTCGGATACTGGCACGACTTCGGCCACGTCCAGCTGAAGGCCAATCTCGGTCTCCTCGATCACGAGGAATGGCTCTTCCAGGTGGCTCCCCGGCTCCTCGGCTGCCACTTCCACGATGTCATCTGGCCGGATCAGGACCACCGCGTTCCCTTCCAGGGCAGTGTGGAATACGACCGCCTCCTCCCGCTGGTACCCTACGACGTTCCCATCGTCTGGGAACTCAGCCCGCGCCGCAAGAAGGAGGACATCCTCATGGCCCGCGAAGTCTGGCTCGACCGCTATGGCGCGTGGGCCTGATCGCGCCCACGCCGGCTGCCGCATTCTCACACAAATCCCATGGGCGAACTCCTCCGCTACCTCCGTTCCCACGACCTCCGCACCATCATCGCGGCCCTCGGCAGCCGCGATGTCCACCCGGCCATCCAGTTCCTCAAGTACGCCCTCTGCGGTGTCGCGGCGCTCGTCCTGCACACGTCCATCTTCTTCGCCCTCTCAGCCACCATCAATCCGGCGCTCTCCAGCAACATGCCGGTCGACAGCACCCGCGCCAATCACGCCCTCGCCAACAACGCCGCAGCCTTCCTCTTCTCGAATGCGCTCGTCTACTGGCTCAATACCCGCTGGGTCTTCACCTCGGGACGCCACCACCCCATCCGCGAATTCCTCCTCTTCACTCTCGTCAATGCCCCGGGAGCCATCGGCGGCAGCCTCATCCAGGACTGGCTCATCCGCAGCGCCGGATGGCCCACATGGGCGGCCTTCGCCGGATTTGTGCTCCCCAACGTGCTCATCAACTTCGCCTGCCGGAAGTTCTTCATCTTCCAGCGATGAACGCTTGAGCGGACCGGCTTCCCGATCTTAACTGATTCCATGGCGCACCCCCGGTGCCGCAATCCCGGTCTTTCCCGCCCCTCTGCGGGAATCACTGGTTCCCGCGGCCTCGCGTGCCCCATCCGTTCCGCTGCCCGTCGGCCAACTCAGAGGGTCGCCGGCGGGCGCGGATCGGTTTCTCCCGCTCAGTCGTCGTCGTCGGCCACCAGACTGATCGCCCACTCGGGATACGGTTCCTTGCCACGCACGGACCGCCACAGGATCCGGTTGAGCACGTCCTCGGGACAGGCATCCAGCTTCTCGAGCGGCAATGCCGCGGAAACTTCAGCGTCCTTGCGCCGTTCCGCATCCTCAATCGATGCCGCCGTCGGATTCAGTTCGTTCATGTCCCAGCGCGCCGCCGGACAAACCCACGGCGAAAAATCAGGCTCGCCACCAAAGCATTCCCGCATCGCTGTCGCGGACGCATCCAGCTGATTCATCGGCGGCAACCCAAGGATCAATCCAATCGTCCGCAGGATGCTGGTCTGATTGTATGCCTCGCTCACCGTTCCACGCCGCCGCGACCACGCACTGGCCACAAAGGCGGTCGTCCGGTACCCGCTGATGTGATCCCAGCCATTCTGAGGATCGTCCTCGATCGCAATCACACAGGTGTCTTTCCAGAATTTTGTCCGGCTCAGCGCCGCCACGATCTTCCCAAAGGCCTGATCGTGATCGGCCATGTGCGCCCGCGGGGTCGGACTGCCACCACGCGCCCCGCTGGTGTGATCGCCCGGCAGGCTCATCACCATGAGCGATGGCAGATCGCGGCCTTCGCGGTCGGCGGCTTCCATCTCGCGGATGAAGACATCGGCGCGCACCCGATCGGGTATTTCGTTGTCGTATGTCGGAAATTCCGCCGAGAAATGGGGCTTGATCGTATCAATACTGGGGATGGCCCGCAGTTCGATGGCGCTGCCCGCACCGCCACGGTGGCGTTCCCAGTCGTCCCAGATCTCTTTCCAGCGGGGCGACCCCTTCCGGCCATCGCGCCAGCGGTTCACGGATTCCGCAAATTCCCCGTAGAGCCGCACGGTCTTCCCTTTGGCGAGGGCCGCATCCCAGATGAATCCGTTAGGCGACCAGGCGAGCGCATCGGCACCGTTCCGGCCGAACCCGTCGGGATAACTGCGCGGGAATCCCGCGAACTGACGCTCCATGTAGTCGGTCGTGATCGCGCTGCACGACCAGTTGTGACCATCGGCACTGAGAATCCCGGAACAGTAGGCATTGTCGAGCAGCACGAAATCCCGCGCCATGGCATGCTGCGCCGGGCTAACTTCTTCGCCGAAGATGCACAGCGAAGGATCTCCGCTGCCTTCCTTCATGTCGCCCAGCACCTGGTCGTAGGTCCGGTTTTCCTTGATGATGTAGAGCACATGCCGGAACACGGAGGGTTCCCCGGTGCGTGCGGGCACGGGCACGGGTGCCACGCCCTCCCGCGCCGGAGCAAAGGCCTCGAGGATCTTCGGTGCACGGTAATTGGCGAGAACGGTCTCCGTATGCTGCTTGCGCGCCCCATCGTCGCCAGGCAACGGCACGAGCGATACCGTTCCGAAGTACTGATGACTATTGAAGCCGCGCCCTCCGGTTCCGGGCGCACCTTCAACCTTCCCGCCAATCCCCTTGATGTTGGCCACGCAGAGTTGGCGACGCCCGGCATCGATACAGACGGCTCCAGGATACCAACCAACAGGCAGCAGCGACTCAAGTTCTCCTTTCCCCTCGGCAAATTCAATCTCGGCAAGGGCGTTCTGCGTCCCGTTGCACACCCACAGGGTCTTCCCGTCCGCCGCAAAGGCCAGCGCGTTGGGCGCGGCCCCGAAGAGGTCGGCCGGAGTATGCTTGGGAAAAATCCGCCCCCCGAACCGCTGCGCTCCCACATCGAACACATCCACGAAATCGGAGGCCGCACAGGCCACGCACAGCCACTTCCCATCGGGCGACAGCGCCAGCGCGGACGCGTGCTTCCCTGTCACATGCTCAACGGGCTTCCCGCCTTCCCCCAGTGGAATGACGCTGAGCGATCCCTCGAGCGCTGCGCCCGTCCGCGGATCGACGCGCACTTCGTTCCCCCGTCCGGCATGCGCCACGGGCGAGGTTCCATCGGGCCGCCGCCCGCCCCAGTTGCTCACATACACCCGCTCGGGTGTCCACACGACGTCGTACGGCGCCATGCCGACGGGCCACGTGCGCAGGAGCTTCCCATCGGCGGTGTCGATCTCGGCGAGCTGATTGCTCAGGTTCATGGCCACAAAGAGACGGCTCCCCTCACGGTTCAGTGCCAGTCCGGCGGGAATCTCGCGGTTCCTTCCCTCGGCCTTCACTTCGGGCAATGGAATGCTGTGAGACGGTTGAACCTTCCCTTCCCCATCAACCGAAAACACTTTCACGCTCCCGTTCACATTCGACAGATAAATCCTCTTCCCGTCGGGCGAGAAAACGAGGCCCGTGAAACTCAGCTGACCGGATTTGTCGGGCTTGAGCAAACGGTCCTCGATGGCGGGCTGGGTGTCGCTCTCGGATGGCAGGGCCACCATCTCGCGGATCCGTCCATCGGCTGGATCAATCACGGCAAGGACGGCGGATTTTCCGGAAACCACAAGCAGCTTCCCATCGGGACTCAAGGCGGCCGCCTGCGGTCGCATCCCGGGAAGTTCGACCTGACGACCCAGCGGAGTCAGCAGGGCATGGTCGGGCGTCACCACCCTCAGCTGCCCCAAGGCGGCATCGGGTCCAACCCGCTCCACCACGGCTTTCTCCCCGGATGCTTCCCCGGCCAGCGCAGCCACCGAGGCAAACAATGACAGTATCAGTCGCGATTTCATCGCTCCTTCCCTGCAGAACTTCACGCGGCCCCGCAAGCCGCCCCGTGCTACGCGTCCGCTGCCCGCGGAATTCCCTGCGCCGCAGAATCTTCTTTCCAGGAAAGTTCTCCCGCCGCACGTTCGATCCCCTGCGGACATCCTTCTTCCTTTCCATGACGCCTTCCCACCCGGCCCATCCGATCCCCCGGGACCTCGTGCTCCGCGCCGTCGACCAGTTCAGCCCCGCCCTCACGGGCTACGCAGCCGGCATCACGGGTGATCACGACGCCGCCCGCGACGTGGTGCAGGATACTTTCCTCCGCCTCTGCACGCACGAAAACCCTGCCTCGCTCGACGGCCCAGGCCTCAAGGCATGGCTCTTCACGGTCTGCCGCCACCGCGCCATCGACTGGCTCCGACGCCACCGCCGACTCGTCAGCACGGACCCGCACGACTTCGCGGGCATCGCCACGGAGGCCCCTCAGCCGGCTGATTCCGCCGCCGCGGAGGACGACGCCTCGGCCATTCTCCAGCTCCTCCAGAAACTCCCCCGCAACCAGTCGGAATGCCTCCGGCTCAAATTCCAGCACGACCTCAGCTACCGCGAGATCGCCGCGGCCACGGGACTCTCGGTCACCAATGTCGGCTTCCTCATCCACACGGGCCTGCGCCGACTCCGTGAACGCCTCAGCCACCTCCCGGAATACCGGAAGCCTGCTCTCTGCCCCTCGACCCCCTGACCACCATGCACCCTTCCTCGGATCACCCGGATTTTACGGCCCTCGCTCTCGGCGAACACCTCCACGGTGCTCCGGAACCGGACGTCCTCGAGGCCCTCCGCGCAGTTCCCACCGGTCCAGCGGAGGCCGACGCCGTCCGCCGCACGGCCCTGCGTCTCGCCGCGGCACTCCGCAGCGAACCCCTTCCGGCTCCGGACCCAGCGCTCCGCCACGCGATCCTCGCGGCCACCCCGGATTCGCTCGGCCAGCAGTTCGCCCGGGAAATGCCCGCCACACGCCGCACGGCCCAGCGCCCGCGCCCCTTCCCCTGGCTCCGCCCGCTGGCAGCCTGCGCCGCCGTCGCCCTCGCCGCTTTCCTGTTCCTTCAGCGCCAGCGGCCAGCGGCCGGACCGAGCGGCAGCGACCCCGCGCCGGAATTTGCGGAACCCACAGGCTTCGTCCGCTCCACCCCTCTCCCGAAACCCATCCCCGCAAACCGCAAACGACCGGACCCAGCCGCTCCACTCCAGAATGTCGCCCGTCAGCTTCCCGAACCCGCGGACGCCACTCCCTCTCCCTCCACGGCTCTCCCCACGCCTTCCTCCCGACCTCCGCAAACCCTCCGCCCTCCAGGAGCCAATTCCATTCCCAGACTCAATCCACCACTCCCGGAAAGCGGTATCTACGCGGCTCCTCTGCCTCCCACAGACCGAAAGTAATCGCGCCAGCCCACACGCGGTACTTCGCCCACAAAAGGAACCGCAAGGCATCGGTTGGCCATGCCGTCACATGCAATGGCGTCAGCAACACCAGGGAACCGCGCGACTTCCCCGGCAGTCTGCACAATCCAATGCGGCTCGCCATGGAACAGCCGCGCAGGCCCATGATGGCTCCGATCCCGCACGACGTTTCTTCGTGTGCCACCACCATGAAAAAGCCGCGCCCGGTGCGGGAACCGGACGCGGCTGCGGGATTTTCAGCCGGATGAACAACGCTTCCGGTTACTTCTTCTTCGGTTTCCGGCCGGCCTTCAGTTCTTCATAGAGTTTGAAGGCCTTCTGCGGAGTCAGGCCGCCATGGACGACGCCGGCCACTGCCTGCACCATGGCAATCGGATCGTCGGCCTGGAAGATATTCCGCCCCATGTCGACACCGCTGGCTCCCTGCTGGAGGGCGTTGTACGACATCTTGAGGGCCTCGAGTTCCGGAAGCTTCTTGCCACCGGCGATCACAATGGGAACCGGACAGCAACTGGTGATCGTTTCAAATTCCTTGTCCGTGTAGTAGCACTTCACAAGGTGGCAGCCGAGTTCCGCCATGATGCGGGTGGCCAGCCGGAAGTACTGCGCCGTGCGTGCCATCGCACGTCCCACCGCAACCACACCCATCACGGCAATCCCGTAACGGTTGGCCTCGTCGATGAGGTCCGTCATGTTCTTGATCGTCTGGCGCTCATGCTGGCTGCCAATGAAGACCTGAACGGCGAGCACGCTGGCATTGAGACGCAGGGCCTCCTCAATGCTGCAGGCAATGCTCTCGTTCGAAAGCGGTTCGTATCCCGGGCGCTCCAGCTTGATCTTGTCATCGCCGTCCTCGCCTTCCCACGTATCGAACGGACTCACCATGCTCGTGCCGCCCGATGCCCGCAGCGCAATGGCCTTCTGCGTGGTCGCCGGAACGACGCTCCGCTGAATCCCACGCGTGAGCATGAGACAGTCGACGTAGGGCTCAAGGGGCAGAATCGTCTGATCAATCCGCTCAAGCCCGGTCGTCGGCCCCTGGAAATATCCATGGTCGAACGCCAGCATGAGGGTCCGCCCGTCCTTCGGATTGAAGACCCGGCTCAGGCGGTTCTTGAGGCCCCAGTCGTACTGGTGCGACCCCTTGAGGAAGAATCCGGGGGCCGCCTGCGGGACCTCGCTGAAGAATTCCTTGCTTTTCTTTTGTCCGTCTAAGTCAGCCATGATGTGCAGTTTGGTTAGAGATGAATGGGAAGAGATGGGCGAGGTCCGCTGCCGGCAGAGGCCACGGACAACCCCGCGGGCCTTATCGGCGGAATCGTCCCCAGGCAAGCCGAAAGCGGATGCCGCAGCGTCAGAGCCAGCCTCTCGACCGGTAATAGATCCGCCCAACGACCTCGGTGAGCCAGAAGTAGATTGCCTTCATGCTTGCGGAGGAAGGAAGCAGCTGAACGCGCCCCTCCGCAGCGACCGCCGCCGTTCCCGCGAAATCGCAGGCCACCGGAATCACTTCAAGACCCGCGGCGCGGTAGGCGGCCTCCGCCCGTTGCATGTGCCATGCCGAGGTCACCAGGGCGACGCGCTTCCAGCCATGCCCGCGCGCCAGCTCAGCCGCCTTGACCGCTTCGTCCCGGGTATCCCGGCAGACGCCCACGCCCCGGAAATCCACGCCCTCCACGCCCCATCCTGCCAGCATGGCCCGCAGTCGCGCCGACTCCGGCATCCCTCCAGCATCGCCTCCCCCCCACACCACGGGCCGCGCCAATTGCCGGCCCAGCAGCACCGCCGTCAGAAACCGGTCCACGGAATCATGATAGTCCGATCCGGTCAGATCCGGAACCGAGCCCGCGAGCACGCCACCGCAGCCCATCACCGCATCAATACCCGCCAGCCTGAGGTCGGGCACGGTCGGCACCCTCAGATACGGTTGCTCGAGGGACGCCTGCAGCCGCGCTGGAATCCGCAGCACCTCCATCACAGGGAAAATCAGCAGGCCCAGCAACCCCGCGAGCAGCCACCGCCGCTCCGCCGCCCTTCCCTTCACAATCTTTCGGATCAGCACGGCCATGGCTGCCAGCCAGATCATGGCGAGGGGATCGAAGAACGCCTTCATGCCGCTGTTTACCGACAACACCCGCCGTCACTGCACCGGCGGTTTCCCCGGCGGTGGCCCTTTGCGGCCATACTGCTGCCACACCGTCGCCACCCATTGCTGATCGGCCTGCTCCATGGTCATGCGCGCCAGACCGGACATGACGCCATCCACGCGTACCGGACCCATTTCCTCAGCCCACTTCGCAATCACCTCCGGATGGGCCCGCCCCGTTGCCACCAGCGCCCCCACCAGACTGGGGTGCTTCCTGACGGATGCCAGCAGCCGACCGAAAACCGGGACGGTTCCGAGCAGCGTGCCTCCCTGCTTCGCATCGATCAGTGCCGCCCGCCGCAGCGCTTCTCCCCAGCTCTCCGCCACCCGTCCCGGAAAATAGCCGGCCCATGCCATGCTCTGGTCAAGCACGACCCGGATCGAGAGCGGATCGAGGGCCCGCTGCAGCGCAAACTCGCGCAGCACCAGTTCCTCGGTATCGGAAAACGGTATCTGCACCAGTCCGTTGAGCCCATGCAGATGCGCCGACATCGGTACTTGCCCAAGCGCCTGCCCGATCCTCGCCTTCGCCTTCTCAAGCGGATCCGCAGCGCCCAGATCGGGCAACTCGGCAAGTCCAGCCTCGCGGGCTTCGGCCTGCCTCCGCTGATCCTCAAGGAAAAGTACATCCACCTCGGCCGCGGTCGTCGCCTCCAGCGCCCGCACCACCGGTGGAAATCCCGTGCGGTCGGCCCAGACCACAAGACCTGCCGCCACCATCACCCCCATTCCCAGCAACCGGAACAAGAGCGACTCCACCCGTCCGGCACGCCCGGAACTCTTCCCTCGCACACTCATCGCCAAAAGCCAGGCGGCAACCCACACCAGCGCCGTATGATGCGCCGGCACGTCGCCAAACCCATGAACCGGCAGGACCAGCGCGGCCACCACACATCCCATGCGCAAGGCCCTCGCATGACCACGCAGCGCCGCACGCACCCCCGTCCAGCAGGTCATCCCCACCAATCCAGCCAGCAACAGAACCGCCGGAATGCCGCACTCGGACGCCACCAGCAGCCAGTCGCTCTCCGGATGCAGCGACCTCGCATCGGACTGCGCGGCCGTCGCATTGCGGTACAAGGGAAATACGGCCGCAAACTGACCCGCTCCCACGCCCGTCAGCGGCAGATCCCGGACCATTCCAAGGGTATCTCTCTGAATCAGCAGCCGCGCATCAACCGTTTCCGGCCTTCCCTCCAGTGCCTGCTCCTGTCCCGGTTCTGTCGCGTCCCCGGCAATCAGCGCAGCTCTCACGCCCGTCTGGGCCAATCGGTCGCGGGCCTCGGAATCGGCTGACTGAAAATACAGCCCGGCAACCGCGGCGAGCATCCCCACGGTGGTCAGAAGTCTCGCTCCGAGGTACTCCCCCCCCATCAGCAGTACCCAGGCTCCAAATCCCCCAGCCACCAGCAGCACCGCTGCCCGGCTGCCCAGCTGCCCCACAATCACCGTGAGCAGAAAACCCACGCAGCTCAGCACCAGCACCGCACTGAACCACCGCCGGATGCGGAGCGACTGAACCGCGACCCCAAGGCCACTCAGCACCCCCATCGCGAGCAGTGTCCCGAAATGATTCCGGTTCGGAAAGAACCCGAAACCTGGGTCTCGATCCCACGGGATCCTCCACTGACCCTGCTGCGCCGCCAGGGCCAGCAGCGCAAGCAACGCAACACCTCCCACAAACCACGCCGCGATCCGATGCTGCTCCCCATGGTCAATCCGATGCCCCATCAGGTACAGGACCCCGACAACCGTAACCGCCATCGCGGCCAGACTCTGCCACGTCCAGAGCGGTTGCATCGAAATCCGGCCCGAATCAGGCAAACCAAGCGATAGAAGCTCCGCCCGCCACGGTGGCGCCGAAACCACTCCCACCGGCAGCAATCCCAGCGCCGCACAGCCAAGGAATCCCAGCCCCAGAACCCACGCCCACCGCTTCAGCCGGTAAACCGGCGGAACCACCACCATCAGCAACCCCACCAATGCCACCAGCGCCGATCCCCACTGCCGAAACATCAATCCAGGCGCCGCCAGCATGAGCAGACACAGGAAACCAAACACACCAAACACGACCGCCCCCTTCCAGCGATCGCGTTCCTCCCATGATTCTTTCTCAGTTTCGTTCACTGCGTAAAATCTCTGCTCGTCAACTCACCAACAATGACCATTCACCAATAGCGCCGGAGTCCACCATGCTCCTCGGACGCCCCTTCGGGAAAAGAAGGAAGCCCAGCCGGATCTCTCTTCCAGCTGGGCTTCCCACCAAAACCAAATCAAAACCAACAATTATCAGGCGCGGCGACGGCGCCGCATCGTGACCGACAGTCCCATCACACCAGCCAGCAGCGAGGCCATCGCGCTGCCGGGTTCCGGCACAGAACTGAAGCCCTGCAGGGCGATGTAGTTGTCTCCTCCGTCCACCGCATCCCAAGTGACATCGAAGCTGGTCCACGTGGCATTGGCTTCGCCAGGAAGAGAGCCGGAGATGGAGAAGCTGGAGGCCCCACCACCAATTGTGCCAAACATTTCCAGTCCTCCACCGCTGCCGGTTTCGTTGAAATCAACCTTGAGCGTGTAAGTGGTATCGTAGAAGAGCGCAGTCCCGGTGGCCGTAGGAGTGGCCCCACCAATCCCGAGGAAAATGTTCAGCAGGTTGAAGTTGGAGCCATCCGGCACGAATTGAATTTCAAAGAGACCGGAGGTACCTCCATTGAAACGGAATCCGAAGGGGTCGCGACCAGGGTAGGCATCCGAACTCTGGATGAAGAACTTCGTCAGGAGATCCGATGTCTTCGCAAGCGCGCCAACACTGTGCGACAGCACTGCCCCGCTCCCCGTCGGCACGTCGTAGTAGCCGCCCAGTGCACCCCACTGATCGCCACCCACGTCCACGAGGAAGGAAAGGCCCGGAGTGGCATCATCAATCGTCCATCCATCGCTGCCGGCCACATTCGGACCCGGGTACACCGTCGGGTCGCCGAAATCAATGTCCAGCTGGGCACTCGCGGTGCCCACCCAGCCCAAGGTGACAGCGGCCAAAAATAAAGAAAATTTCATTGAGGTAAGATATAAAGGGTTGAGGGATTTGAGGGTGAGAATTTCGACAACCCTGAAGGTTGTCGAAACGCTTCTCCAAATTATGTCGGGGTATTGCTCACCACCGGGCCCGCTGGGGGCGGCGTGACGACGACGCCGGTTCCCGAATCAGGGAGGGGACGGCGACTGGCGAGCGCGCTGGTCGAAGAGAACGCCAGAACAACCGCTGCAATAGCGAGAGAGAGTTTCATTGGATTCAATTATGGTGGTTTTGGTTGGCCAGACAGAAACCCGGCCTTGCGATTTGTACCGCAAGCCTCTGGAATGTCCAGGACTTTCTCGCAGTCTTTCCGGCTAATTCTCAAAAATGATCCTGATATTTAAGAAAGATAAATTGTAAATCTCTTCGCTGGTGGTGAAACCATTGAAAAAGTCGATACCCGGGGCTTTCGTCGGGTTTCTGTGCAGGACGCTGCGCCCTGCCATGGACCCGGGGCGTGGGAGGGGTTTGCCCCCGGTTCTGACCGTCCAGAGGCACCCGGGACTGCCGGGAGCGGATGGCCGGGAGGAAGGCAGGAAGGCATTTGCGGGAGGCCGGACCCGCCTGCATGATTCCGCCCATGGTTGGCCTCCGCTGGATCTTCGTTATCACTCTAATGACATGGACTCCGGGTCCGGGCCGGGCTGGGGCATGGTCGCCTCAGGTGCTCCCGGGATCCGAACAGGCCGGGCTTGTGACGGGGCTGGCCATTGATCCGGAGGGAAGGCTGTGGGCTGCGGTGACCCGGCGCGCGTTTGGGCGGGGAACCGTCGTGGCCAGCGCGCGGCCGGAACTCGCGGCCGATGACGCGCGCCTCACCTCGGTGGAAGACCGCCGGCGCCTTCTGCTGCGCTGGCTGAATGAAGAAAAGATCCCGCCGGGCAACGACCCCGAGATTCTCACGAGGGAGTCGGAGGCCATTGTCGCGCTCCCCGACCCGCGTGGAACGGCAAGCTCCCACCCCCCGCACCGTGCGCTTTCCGCCGCGTTCAACGAACCGGAAACCGGACCGGCTGCGGGACTGGCCGCCGCGGCCTCGGGTCACCTCCTCTTTGCCTGTGCACCGTCGCTCTGGCGCATCGCCCCGGCGGAGGGAACCATTCATCCGGTGGTATCGGGTCTGGGCGTCCGATCCGGCAGCGGCGGACCTGGGGTCCTCGCTCCCATTACCCTGCCAAACGGGGACCTCGCCTTCCTCACTTCACCGCGGGGATCCAGACCGGAATCCCCGGCCTCCGGCCGACTCCCTCTCCACGACGATGCCGCGCTGTTCCGCTGCTCTCCGGACGGCAGTCACCTGCGCCCTCTCGCCACCGGTCTTCTGAATCCCTCGGCTCTCTGCGTCGATCCCGTCGGACGCATCTGGTTTTCGGAAATCACCGGACCGCAGTCGACGCGCCTCCATTGCCTCCAGCCGGGTAGCACACTCCCGGAAAAACCGATCGAACTTCCCGGAATCATCACCTGCCTCCTCCCGGACCCGTCGGCCCCCGTGTCCACCGACTCGGTGAGCTTCCTCGCAGGATTCGGTCCAGGAACGGAATCGGGCATCCGCCGCCTCGTGACCACCCGGGCTGCCTCCGGCTGGCAACTCAGCAACGCGGCATCGCTCTGGAGCGGCGGATCCACCACGGCGATGGCCATTTCGCCCGAAGGATCAGTCTTCTGGACCGACTGGGGCAGCACGTTTTCCGCGGATTCCTCGTGCCGGATCCTCAAAGCGAATGCGCTGCCGGATGCATTGGTTCCCGCGTGGGCCAGCGGCGCGGTTTTCCTCCGCGACGATCCACTCCGGCTCAGCGACGCGCAACTTTCGGAACGACTGCGCAGCCTGCATCCACCGCTCCGTGCCATGGCGGCCCGCGAGGTCATCCGCCGCGCCACGCCGGAACTCGCCGCCGTCTGCCATGCGGTCGCTTCGGATCCGGAACTCCCCCCGGGCAACCGCCTCACGGCTCTGCACTGCCTTGCCGACCTTGCGGCCCGGCGTCCGGAATTCACTGCCGAGTTGCTTGCCTGCGCCAGCCTGCCGGAGGTTACGCTGCGCGAGGCAACGGCGCTCCGCCTGCCGGAATGCGAACCCGGCATCGCCACCCCGGTTGCGCATCGACTCCTCAGCGACCCGGCTCCTGCGGTCGCCGCCGCGGCCCTCATCGCCGCGGCCGCCCTCGACCCTGCCGCTACGGCTGTCCATCTGCTCCCGCGTCTCACGGATCCCCTTCCCACGGATCACGCGTTGCGGGCCGCCCTCACGGCCTGCCTTGCCCGGTGCCTGGCTCCGGAGGAATTGGCGGACCGCATCCGCTCGGAAACACCTGCTGCCACCCGCGCCCTGCTCTTCGCATCCCTCCGCCACGCGGGACATCCCTCTGCCGCCGACGCCCTGCTGGACCCGGATCCGGCACTCGCCGCAGCCGCCGCCATCCGGCTTTACGACGACCTCTTTCTGTCCGCGTGGCCCGCCATTGCGGCCCTCGCCGACCGATGCGGAACCAATCCGGCCTTCAGCCATCCCGAACTCATTGCCCGCATGCTCGCCGCGGCGCAGCGCACCGGAACCGCTGCCGCCGCACAGACCGTCCGGCGGTTGCTCGAACTTCCGGAAGCCATGCTCCCGCCAGCCACCCGGCTCCTTGCCCTCGAAACGCTGGCGTCATGGCACCAGCCACCCGATCTCGACCCCGTTCATAACCGCCCCATCACGCCAGTCCCACGGTCGCCCGATGCCGCCCGTCCCGCCCTGCGCGCCATCCTTCCTCGGCTTCTGGAGGGACCGCTCGCCTCCCGTGCCCGCGAAATCGCCCGGCAGATCGCAGCCCCGGCGGCCGAACGACTCGTCACCGAAACGCTCGACCCCTCGAAGTCGGAATCGGCCCGTTTGCTGGCCCTCCGCCTGCTCAGCGAAACGTCCCCATCCCTCGCTGCCCAGTCGGCATGGCGACTGATCCGCCCGCCGACGCCTCCGGCAGCGATGCCCCCGGCATCCATCCCCGCAGCCGGAGAACCATTCCCTCCGCCAGCGCCTCCGCCCCCTCCCAACCCACAACCCGCTGCCCTCCTCGCAGAAGCCCGCCGCATCACCCTCCAGCAATCCCCAGGTTCCCTGCCCGCTCAGCTCAGCACCGCGCTCGACGCGGGCACCGCCCCGGAACTGCAGACCGTGCTCCGTGCACTCGACCGCTACCAGGGAAACGACAGTGAACAACTCTGGGGCCTCGTGGTTTCCCGCTGGCTCCTCGGACAACCCGACCCCGCCTGCCATGTCGAAATCCTCGAAGCACTGACCAGCCGGGACCACGAACCCCGGTCCCGCTGGCGGCGCTGGCTCGAACAATGGGACGCATCCCTGCGCAGCAACCTCGATCCCCTCGCCCGCTGGCGCATGACCATGGCCGGCGGCGATCCTGCCATCGGGCGGATGGTCTTCGAGTCGCATCCTTCCGCCCAATGCCTCTCGTGCCACCAGGTCGACGCCCGCGGTGGGTCGATCGGCCCGGAAATCGATGGCCTGGCCGGCCGTCTCAGCCCCTCGGCAATCCTCGAAGCCCTCATCACCCCATCCCAGAAGTGCCAGCCTCGGTTCGCCTGCCATTCGGTCACCCTGAACGACGGCTCGATCCGCAGTGGCCGCATCGTCCGCAGAGACACCACGGAGACCGTCCTTGATACCGGAACCAGCCAGTACTCTCTCCCGGCCGCTGCCATCGCTTCCGTCAGCGAAACCGCCAGCCCCATGCCTTCCGTTGCCACCATCCTGACCCCCCGGGAAATCCGCGACCTCATGGCGTGGCTCACCTCGCTGAAATGATCCCGCCAATCAGACCATGACGGACCCCGAAGCTTCGGAAATCATCGCCGCCGACAAGGCCCATCACTGGCACCCATTCACCCAGATGAGGGAATGGTGCCACCCGGAGCACGATCCCCTCATCATCACCGGGGGCCTCGGGGCCTGGCTCACGGACCAGCACGGCCAGCGGTACCTCGACGGCAACAGCACCATCTGGACCTGCATTCACGGCCACCGCCATCCCGCCATCACCAGCGCGATCACCAGCCAGCTCCATGCCATCGCCCATGTCTCCGCCCTCGGCTTCATCAGCGCTCCGGCCGCTCAACTGGCCAAAGCTCTCGTCTCGCTCTGGCCGGAAAACACGCTCAGCCGCGTCTTCTTCTCGGACGATGGCTCCACCGCCATCGAGTGCGGCCTCAAAATCGCGCTCCAGTATTTCCAGCTCACCGGACAACCCCAGCGGCGCCGCTTCGCTTCCTTCTCCCTCGCCTACCATGGCGACACCATGGGGGCAGCGTCACTCGGCGGCATTGCGGCGTATCACGAACGCTTCCGCGGCCTGGGATGCGACGCCCTGCTCCTCGCCTCGCTGGAGGAATTGACGGCCCTTCCGGCCGAGGCCGCGGGTTCGCTCGCCGCCGTCGTCATCGAACCCCTCATCCAGGGAGCGGCCGGCATGCGCCTCTGGCCTGCTGACATGCTGCCCCGGCTCCGTGCATGGTGCCACACCCACGGAGTGCTCCTCATCGCGGACGAAGTCATGACGGGCTTCGGACGCACGGGGAAAATGTTCGCCTGTGAGCACAGCCACGTCGTTCCGGACATCATCGCGCTCGCCAAGGGGCTGACGGGAGGATTTCTGCCGCTTGCGGCGACCATGACGACCGAACCGATCTTTGCGGCATTCCTCGGTTCGCCGGAGGAACACAGAACGTTCTATTATGGCCACAGCTACAGCGGCAATCCGCTGGGATGCGCCGCAGCGCTCGCCAATCTGGCCACGTTCGCATCGGAAAACACCCTCGACCGGATCCAGCCGCTCATCCCTCACCTTGCGGCCGCCCTCGAGGGACTCGCCCGCGCCCACCCGCAGCATGTCTCCGCGATCCGCCAGTGCGGGCTCATCGCGGGCATCGATGTCGTCAACGCCGGCGGACTTCCCTACCCTCCGGCGCTCCAGACCGGGGCCCGGATCTGCGTGGCCGCACGGAAATACGGACTCCTCACCCGGCCCGTGCGCGATACCCTTGTCTTCATGCCCCCGCTCTGCATCACCAGGGAGGAAATCTCCGCCGCCATCGAGGCCCTCAGGCTCGCCATCCACGATGTCTGCCTGTCTTCCTGAACCCTTTGCGTCCACAACCTGCCACCCCACCTTTCTCCGTGACTGCTGCCCTGCTGCTTCTCTGTCTCGCCTCAATGGCCCCCGCCGCGGCCACCCCATGGGACGGGCTCACCACCCACCGGACTCCCTCAACCCTGCCAGCCGACGCCATCACTTCGGACTGGCCGCGCTTTCTCGGCCCCGCGGACCATCCGGCTTCCCCGGAAACCAAACTCCTGCCGGCCTTCCCGGAAGGGGGTCCGCCCGTCGTCTGGGAATGCACCCGCGGCGATTCCTACGCCAGCCCGGCCCTCGTCTCCGGAAAACTCTACCTCTTCCATCACAAGGACGGCCGCGAAACCCTCGACTGCCTCGACGCCACGAACGGTCAGCGCTTCTGGTCGCATAGCTACCCCATCGATTACACCGACGACTTCGGCTACGGCAGCGGCCCGCGCTCGGGCCCGGTCGTCGCCGACGGAAAGGTTGTCACGTTCGGTGTCACCAGCCGCCTCCAATGCCGCGACGCCAATAGTGGCGACCTGATCTGGGAACACGACTGCGAAACCACCTTCGGCGTCCCCAAGTACTTCTTCGGGTCCGGAGCGTCCCCGCTCATCCGGAATGGTCTCGTCATCGTCAACCTCGGTGGCTCGGAGAACCGCTGCGTGGCCGCCTTCGATTCCGCCTCGGGCAAACTGCGCTGGATGACGGAACATGAATGGGGCCAGAGCTACGCCTCCCCCATCGCCGCCACCATGCAGGGCCAGCCGCGCATCCTCGTGTTCGCCGGCGGCAAATCGGATCCCCCCACCGGCGGCCTGCTCTCCATCGATCCTGCCAATGGAAAACCGGACACTCCCTTCTTCTGGCGGGCCCGGCGCTACCCCAGCGTCAATGCCGCATCCCCCGTACTCTGCGGAACGGACCGCGTCTTCCTTTCCCAGGCCTACATCGACCGCGACAGCCCCTGCAGGGGCGGCGTCCTGCTCACCATGAAAGCAGATCGTTCCTGGGAACCGACATGGCAATCCGAAGACCTCGCCTGCCACTGGACCACTCCCGTATTCCACGACGGACACCTCTACGGCTTCAGTGGCGAAAAGGAACGTTCCTGCCAGCTCGTCTGTCTCGACGCCGCCACGGGCTCGCTCCGCTGGAAAAAGCAGTTCAGCTTCCCCATGAAATCGCCGGACGGTCAGGAAATTCCCGTCGGCCTCTTCCGGGGCAGCCTGCTGCGGGTCGACGGACGCTTCCTCTGCCTCGGCGAATGGGGCACGCTCTGCTGGCTCAATCTTTCGCCGGAAAGCGCCTCGGTATCCAGTCATTGCCAACCCTTCGTCGCCACGCAGAGCTGGACGCTGCCCGCTCTCAGCCGCGGACTGCTCTACGTGAGCCAGAACGAACCGGACCGGCTCAATGGCAAGCCGAGCCGCCTGATCTGCTTCGATCTCCGGGCCAAACCATGATCCGGCTGCTCCGCTTCCCTGCCATCGTGCTCACGGTACTGCTCCCCGCGACGGGGTGCCGCCCAGTCACGGAACCCCCGCCGCCCGCCGGACGATTCGTCCCGCCCGCCCCACAGCCCCGCCGCACGCTCCACCCGCAGCCGGAACTCATCCAGTGGGTCACCGCATGGCAGGGCGTCCAGCAACAGGTCAGCTCGCTCCAGCAGGAACTCCAGCAGCTGCAGCAGATCCATCTCGACAATCACTTCGATTCCTTTCTCGACCTCGATCCGGAATCGCTCGACCTCGGCCGCCTCACGAGTCTCTTCCATTTTCTCGAACGCGGCTACTTCACGATCGAACGCGAAATCCTCGTCCGCCTCCTCGAACGCCGCATCGCCCGGGAGTCGTCCCTCGTCGCCCTGCCGCCGGATCAGCAACTCTCCCTCCGGGAACGCGTCGCCAGCGCCATGCAGCGCGATGAACTCCGCACCGTCGACCTCGAAACCGCCCTCGAATTCTACCGCCGACCCGGCGGAGCGGAATTCACCATCCCGGAGTCGCTGAGCGAACCGGAAACCGCGGAACTGCGCCGCGCCGTCGCGTCCATGCTCACGGAAACCCGCAACCGCATCGGCTCCCTCGACCAGAAAATTGCCAGCCTCCGCCGGCAGGCGGGCCTGCCGGAGCCGCCGCCCGCACCAGCCGCAACGGCCGCAGACCCCCCTCCCCCGGAGGAGGAATCCTGATCCGCCACCCGGCCCAAGCCGATGCACCTCGACGCGCCAGCATGGCTCTTCCTTCTGCCGGCCCTCGCCCTCGCTGCATGGACCGCCCCGGGCCGCACCCTCCGCCACCCGCTCCGCGCCCTCATGGCCGCACTTGTCGTCCTGACCCTCGCCGACCCCAAGGCGGGCCTCCAGCCGGAAGGATCGGACCTGTGGGTTCTCGTCGACCAATCGGCCAGCACCGCGGACCTTGCGGCCGCCTCGCTTCCGGAATGGGAACAACTCCTCGCTGGCAGCAGGCCGTCCCGGAATCATGACGTGCAATGGATCGACTTCGCCGCGGATGCCATCCCGCGCACCCCGGGCACGAACCCGGCCTTCCCGGGCAACCGCAGCCTGACCCGTACGGCCCTCGCCATCCGCACCGCCCTTGCACTCCGCAACCCGGACAAGCCCAGCCGCCTGCTCGCCCTCACCGATGGATTCAGTACCGAATCACTCGCCGGCACGGCCGCGGAACTCGCCGCAGCAGGCGTCCCGCTCGACGTCCGCCTGCTCTCCACTCCATCGGGAAGCGACTTCGCGGTCCGCAGCCTCTCCGTGCCGCCGCGCGCCCGCCCCAGCGAGCCGTTTCTCATCGAAGCGGACATCAGTGGCCCTGCCGACCTCAGCATTCCGCTGACGCTGCTCCGCAACGGCACCGTCATTCATCAGTCGTCCACCCAGCTCACGGGCGGCCGCGCCCGCCCGCGCTTCACGGATCAACTGAATGCCGCGGGCAGTCACCGTTACGAAATCCGCCTGTCGCCGCCCAACGACCCGCGGCCGGGGAACAACCGCCGCGACGCGTGGATCGAACTCGCTGACCAAGCACGGCTGCTCCTGATCACCGGCTACGCCGACGACCCGGCCGCCGCCACGCTGTCGGCTCAGTTCCGCGTCGAAACGATCACCGACCCCACGCAGCTCCGGCCCGGGATTCTTTCGGGATGCCGCGCGGTCTTCCTCAACAATGTCCCCGCATGGAAACTGCCGCCTGATTTCATTGCGGCCCTGCCGTTCTTCGTGGAATCGCAGGGCGGCGGTCTGCTCATGGCAGGCGGACGCCAGAGCTTCGGAGCGGGCGGCTGGTGCCAGTCGGCAGCCGACCCCCTGCTCCCGGTCTCCATGGAACTGCGCGATGATGTGACCCGTCTGCAGACGGCCCTCGTCATCGCCCTCGACCGCTCCGGAAGCATGTCGGCCTTCACCGATGGTGGTTCCAAAATGCAGCTCGCCAATGCCGGGGCCGTCCGCGCCATCTCGCTGCTGGGCCATCAGGATTCCGCGGCTGTCCTCGCCGTCGATACCGCAGCCGGCGAGATTTTCCCGCTCACCCGGATCGCGGGGGAACCGAACCGCCGCAGCCTCGTCCGCCGAACCGAAGGCATCGCCAGCGGCGGTGGCGGCATCTTCGTCGGCACAGCCCTTGCCGCCGCATGGCAGCAGATCCGCAACGCCACGGCAGCGACGCGGCACATCATTCTCTTCGCCGATGCCTCGGATGCCGAGGAACCCGCCGACTACCGCGCCACCCTCGCCGCCATCACGGCTTCCGGAGCCTCCGTCAGCGTCATCGCTCTCGGCACGCCCGACGATCAGGATGCCGCCCTCCTCGGAGAAATCGCCGCCCTCGGCAACGGACGCGCGTTCTTCTCTTCCAGCGCGAAGGACCTTCCCTCGGTCTTCACCGCCGAAACCATCGCCGTGGCCCGCTCGCTCTTCCTGACCGATGCCACTCCGGCGGAAGCGACCGGACAATGGCAGGAAATTTCGCCGCAGCCGTTGCCATGGTTGCGCAGCACCGACGCCTACAACCTATCCTACCGCCGCCCGTGGGCCTCGCAGGCGCTGGTGACCCGGGACGAATTCAACGCCCCGCTCGTGGCATGGGGCCGCCGCGGCACCGGACGCACCGCCGCCATCTGCTTCCCGCTCGCCGGCGAATTTTCGGACACCGCACGCCAATGGCCGGACAGAAGCGATTTCCTCCTCACCCTCGCCCGCTGGCTCATGGGCGATGACGTTCCGGATGGCCTCGGCCTACGCTGGTCCACGGAGGGAACCTCGCTCGCGGTCAGCCTGCTCCACGATCCGTCATGGAACGACACCTTCGCCCGGCAGTCGCCCCGGATCTTCCTCGCCTCGGGACCCCGCGCGGAAAGCCGACGCGAACTGCCATGGCAACGGATCGCTCCGGGCGAATGGCGCGCCAGCACGGAACTCAAGGAAGGCGAACTGATCCATGGAGCGGTCACCGCTGGTCCTCATGCCCTGCCCTTCGGACCCACCGCGGTGGGATCGGATGCGGAATGGCAGACCGAGCCCGCGCGACGCCGTGAACTGCTCGCCGCCGTGACTGCCAGCGGGGGCCGCGAAATCACGGACCTTGCCGCGGCATGGCTCCCGCCGCCCGCCCGCGAACCCATCAGCCTGCGGAACTTTCTCCTGACCCTCCTGCTCGCGCTCTTTCTGACGGAAATCTTCCTCACCCGCACGGGCCGACGCCTTCCGGCCATGAGAAGCCCGGCACGTGCCTCCCATCCGCGCGCCGAGCCGCGGGAGCCGCTCGTTCGCATAAACCACGCGGCCGGGGAATCGCCGGGCCACGCCGCACCAGAGCCCCCTCCGGAAAGCGGAACGGCCACGCTTTCTCCGGAAGCCGCCGCCGCCGAAGCCCGCCGCGCCCGCTTTGCCCGCGCCCGGAAACGCTAGCCACGGAGGCTTTCCTAACGCAGTTTCACGGACAATCGGAACTGTGCCCGCACGCCCTCCAGCGGCACCGGCTGCGCCCACCGCTGCGTCTCACCTCCCGCGTCGCCCAGCAGGACGGGCGCGCCCGCGGGGAGTCGCCATGCGGAAAGGCTATCCGACTGCTCGACGGCTGTTTCAAGATCGGCCGCATCGCGCAGCCTCCGGAAGACAAAGCGGAGTCCCTCGGGACCGCTTTCGAGTTCGGGAAGCACCGCGGACGCTTCGTCACGCGGACCCAGACCAAAGGCATACCGCAGCAGATTCGGAACCCCGGCGCGCATGGCATCGGCCTCCGCACCGCTGACCTCCGGGTCGGTCAGTTCGCCGGCACTGAAATGCGCATGCCTCCACAGGGAAAATTCGCTCTGGGCCGGACCGCCGGCCACCATCGGACTTCCACCGATTCCGCCGAGTCCCCAGCCTGCCGCTCCCACGACATCTGACGCAGTTGATCCGCGCACCACAAGGGAATGCCCACCGCCATCGCTCCGCGGAGCCCATTCGTCCTCATACGTTACGGAATGAATGACCACACCGGCTCCATCGACGAGCGTGATGGTTTCCCCGCGGTTGCTCAGTCGGGCAGGACCGTACGATCCCGCCGGCACGAGCAGCGTTCCGTACCGCGCCGCAAAGGCAGCCGCATTCCGCACAAGCACCAACCGCCCTCCGCCCACCAGCTGCGACCCCGCCGGAAACGCATAGCTCATCCCCTGCGTGAACCGCACGCCACTCAGATCGAGCGTCCCGGCTCCCGTATTGTGCAGTTCGATGAATTCATAGTCGTCGGCATCGCCACTCACTGCCAGTTCGCCGGCGCTCACCGGATCGGCAGGATGATAATGCACTTCGGCAATCCGCAGGAATTCCCGTACCGATGGACCCGCCACCGTGCTCGTCACCACCACCCGGTCCGTTCCCACGACGGCACCGTCCCGGCCCAGCGCTTCCAGAACCAACTCATTCGGCCCGGACACAAGCGGCAGTTCCACCCGCCATAGGGTCGGTCCCGTCCACGTCACCACCAGGGGAACGGGATTCCCCGCCAACCGCACCGCATCCACATCCAGCCAGCCCGTGCCCGCCAGCGTCACCCGAAGCGCATCGACCTGAAAATCCGCCCCGCCATTCGTGCTCACCGCAAAGGGCACCGCCGCCGGAAGCTGCGAGAGCGCATTCGTGCGACGCTGCCCCAGCCATGCCACCGATGCACTGTAATCGTGCCCCGTGACACTGCCGTAATGCGCCAGCCATGAACTCACGTAGGCCGGATCCAGCACGGTCTGACAGAGGTCGCGCACATGCGCCAGATACGCCCGGTTGTTCGCAGGAAGCTGGCTCAGCTTGCGCAGGTTGTTGTTCGTCATGTTGACCGGAGAGGTGACAGCCTTCGACAGCAGAAAATCCATGTCCCATGGCAGCAGGACGGCCTTTCCTTCTGTCGGCACAAAGAACCTCGCATTGTGCGGGAATCCTCCCGTGAACCACGAATCGTCGACCCCGAGCAGATTCACGAGCGCGGTGCAGCGCATCCATTGATCGACGTCAATCCGCTCGCGGCTCGCCGCATCGAGGGCCGTGCCAGTGAGCGACATGGTCTGGCACATCGCCATGAGCGGACCGTAGTCGTCCCGCTCCTTGCCCACCCGGATATCATAGAAACCACGGTAGTGCTCCTTGTCGCTCCCGATCCATGTCAGATCGGTCATGTGATGCGTGAAGGGCACCGGATTCTTCAGGCTCTCCACGTTACCCGCCGTCGTCGTGGTCGTGGGCTCGTAGGTACCATCGAAATTGAAGATGCTGCCCTCGACCCCGAACTGATCGTCCGCAAAGTCCCCATTGTAGCCATTGAGCTGCAGAATGCACGCCCCGCTGTAGACGGGGGTCGGACCCAGCAGCGAGGCAAGGTCATCCCGGGTGCAGGGAAGTCCCGCCCGGTGGAAGAGATGCTTGCCGTAAATCTCATCCGGCCGCCGCACCGCCGGAGACCGCCCGGAACGGTCGAATCCAATGCTCCCGTAGATTCCAAGGTAGGGCTGATCAGCGGGCAACTCGACATTGAAGCCCTGATAATCGGTGCCGTCACGCGCCCGGCCCGCCGCACTGCCCTGCAGCCGGATGCCGACATCGTAGAAGACATCGCGCCCGGCCACCACGAGCGTCGCTCCGCGCAATCCATTGCTCAGCAGATTCAGTGGCTGCAGCATCTCCGCCGCATCCGCCGGACGCATCACCACCCGGTAATCCCGTGCCCGACCCACCGGACGCTGACCGTCGTCCGTGATGTACAGGGCCCGCGATTCCGGACCAGCGGACGGCAGCAGTGACTCGGCTGCGCTGGAGTTCTTTGCCATGACATGGAACTGCACCACGGTTCCGGCAGTCTGACCCGGCACCACGGCACTCCAGCGGCCGCCGTCGAGGGTCATGGGAATCTCCATGAAGTCGGCCGCCCCACGGTAGCGCAGCACCACGGAGGCCACGCCCCGCACATCCTCCGCCGTCACGGAAACCGTGACACTTTCCCCAGGCATGGGAACCACAGGCTCATGACGCAGACCACTGAGCACCGGCCCCACGGGGCCCGACTGCGGATTCACGGATCCGGGCGACCCGAGCCGGTCGGGCACGGGCAGCAACACAGCACGGGCAATTTTGGAATAATACGCGCGCACTCCAAGGCGGGGCAGCCCACTGATCCAGCGGGCCCGGAACGAGACCTCGTAAGTCTGCCCGTTCGCCACGGCCACATTGCCCGCAAAGGTCGTCTCGGCATGATTGTGATTCGTCTCGGCGGGGCCGGTCGCCGCGAGCCGCAGCACGTTCCCGTTCGCTCCATCCGCCACCACAGCGCTCGCTCCGTGATTCCCCAGAAACCGCCACGACGCCGCCGTCTCAAAGGTCCCGTTGCGCATCAGTTCCGCCCGCACCCCATCAGGGTCCCGCACCACACTGAGGTCGTCGACGTGACACACGCCCGCGTCCAGCAACCCGAGCCGCAGTTCGTTCCAGAAGGTCGGACCGACCGGCTGCGCTGCCACCATGCGGTACCGGAATTCCTGCATCGTGCTGCGCTGACTTTCGTCGCTCGCCACCCAGGCCCCGGGCTGCGCATTGTCAGCCGCGGCATCCTTGAGTTCGAGGGTTGATCCGCCCCCGTCAGCAAGGGCCGGCCAGCGCCCGCCATGTTCGTAGACTACTTCATCGGCCGGATTGCCCACGGCATCCTCCAGCACAATCCGCTCGCCGCGGTCGCTCAACTGCCCGGAAAAATCGCCAAGCACCACCACGCCCGGCCATTTCGCACGCAGCGCCGCGGCTCCGTTGCTCACCACCACGTAGCCACCCGCCGGAAGCACCGTCCCCGCCGGAATGCGGAAGCTGATCCCATCGCCGAACTGCCAGCCGCTCAGATCCACCGGGGCCGCCCCCCGGTTGTGCAGCTCAATCCATTCCTCTCTGCTCCCCGGGAAGTTATACATGATTTCGCTGATCACGATGTCATGGTTCAGAGCAAACTGCGCCGCCGCGCCAAACGAAGGAGCCACGGGAACCAGCATCCGACCCGCGGCGTCAAGGGCCCGGCCCGTTGCTTTCGCCACCGCCACATCGGCCAGTTCCTGCCCGCCCGGACTGAAGAGGAAAAGGCGATCGTCGGCCGCCGGACGGAAGCCGAGCACGGTTTCGTCAAGCACGAGGAATTCGCCTGGTGCCAGCGTGCGCGGCGGCAGGGCATAGCCTCCCCCGGGCGCACCACTTCCGGCCAGCTTCCAGCCAGTCAGTTCCAGTGGTGCATTCCCGCGATGGCTCAATTCAACCTTCCAGACCCCATCGTCGGCCCCGCCGATCTCGCTGATGCGCAACCCGGCCGCCGTGGCCGGCGGAATGATCGCGCGGCTCTCCAGCGACGCTCCCCAGAGCACATCGGGTTCCTGCGGCGCATAAACCTCCAGTTCATCGACGCACGCGCCACTGCTCACTCCATTCCCCGGAACGATCACCCGGATCCCGGTCACCTCCACGGGCGCAAAGGCAAAAACATGCCGCAGCGCCGGCGCTCCAAGGTCGGCATTCACCGTGATCGTCCCGACTGTCGTCCATGAGGCCTCGGGCGTCGCTGCCGTCGGCCCGGGCACGGTCGTGTACTGCACCGTGTAAATTCCCTCGGCCCGGTCGCTGAACGACCCCGTATTGTCGCGCCCGAAGGCGACCCGACCCACCATCCGGGGCGATGCGAAGGCGATTCCGGCGAAGGAATTCGTGGAGTTCCCGATCCACGAATTGGGATTCCCGTAGATCCCGTCGTTGAGGCCACCGATGGTATGGGTGGGCGCGAACGATCCATTGCCAATCAGATCCTTCGCAAAGGCGGTCGCCCCGATCGCGAGATTGGTAGCCGCATTCAGCTTTCCACCGGTCGCCATGAGCGTAAACACCGGAGCCGGCGGCGGCACGGTCGGCCCGGCCTCCAGTTCATCAATGCAGGCACCGTCCGTGAAGCTGTTCCCCGGACAACGGAGCCGGATCCCGGTGGCCTGGACTTCGGGAAATCCATAAAGCCTCCGGATCGCAAAGGCCGAGCCATTCGATGGATAGGTGACACTGCCGATGACGGTCCAGGCCGTGGTCGCCGCATTGGGATTGGGTACCGTCGTGTACTCCAGCGTGTACGTGCCCGCACAGCGGTCGCTGAACTGACCCGTGCTGTCCCGTCCCCATGCGACCGATCCCAGCGCGACGGGTTGGGAGCCGAAACTGATCCCGCAGAAGGAATTCAGGGAGTTCCCGATCCACGACGAGGCATTTCCGTAGGTGCCGTTGTTCAGTCCGGCAATGCTGTGCGTGGGAGCTGCGGGAATCACGTCCTTCGCAAAGGCCACGGCTCCGGCCGCCCGGGCATGATTCACGGTCATGATCGATCCCCCGACCTGCAGGAGGTTCAGGCCGGTTCCACCGGATGCGCCCGGGACCAGCAGACGCCCGGCCTGATGCACTTCGGCGCTGACCGTGTTCATTCCCGGCCGGATGAGCCGCGCGGGAATGTCGAGCACCACTTCCTCGGCCTGGGCAACTTCATCGGTGGAGGCCGTGGTCGGCGTCACCGCTCCCGTCCCCATGCCGCGCCGCGCCACTTCGGTTCCGTTCATGTAAAGGACCGCCCCGTCATCGAGCAGGGCACGCAGGGTGAACACCTGCCCCGCAGGATCGCCGTCCCACGCAAAGTCGCGCTGGAAGTAGTACGTCCCGGTCGGGTGCCCGGCTGGATTGGCGAGGGGCGTAAGCACCGGAGGCGTGAAGGTTCCCACGGGAAACCCCAGCAGGCCCGGTCCGCTCTTCCATCCGTCCTGACCTGCCGTGTAGTTCTGCCCGGCCCAACCGCCCGCAAGTCCGGTGCTGGCATCATGAAACCGCCAGGCATCGCCATAAGCGAAAATGGGCCGCACCTCCGCCAGTTGCTGTGCCTCGTTGGCCGCGCCCGGCGTGCCACCGACCCGGCGCGATGCCGTCCAGGCCGCCGCCCGGTCGCCCGGCACATGCCCGTCGCGCCGCGACAGCGTGCAGCCGGAACCATCGGCGCCAACCGGCCAACCCCCGCGGTCGTTGTAGCTGAATTCATCCATGAGGCGGCCGGAAAGGTCGCGCAGCCGCAGTTCCTCGCCCGCATTGCTGAGATTCCCGGTCCATGGTCCGAGCACTCCGCTGATCCCGGTGGCACTCTGCAGGGCGGCCGGATTCGCGGAAATCACAACGTAGCCCCCGGGCGCAATCGTGGTTCCGGCGGGAAAACGGTACTCCACTCCGCCACTCAATTGCCATCCGCCCAGATCCACGGCGATGCTCAAGCGGTTCTGCAGCTCAATCCATTCCGGTTCCCCTGCCGCCGCCGGATGGTACTGGATCTCGCTGAAGACAGCCGCTGCTTCCCTCGCAGCCACGCGTTCCACAGTTCCGGACGCAAACGCAAGACACAGCAGAAGGGGATGCAGTTTCATGGAGGTGGCCCGATTCTGCCGGATCGGTGCCTTCCTGCGCAATCCTCATCCGCGGGAAGTTTTCAGGAAATCTTCCCGTCCGGCACCACCGCCCGAGCCGCACGCATGCCCATGAAGGCATGTACCGCCACACAGCCGATGATCACGGCGGCCCCCGCGTAAAACCTCGGCCCCATCCACTCGCTGCCCCCGAAAAAAAGCAGGGCCAGCAGCATCCCGTAGACGGGCTCCAGATTCCCCGCGAGCCCAATCGTGAAGGCCGAAATCCGGCGCTGCAGCCACACACAGGCCGAAAACGCAAAGACGGTGCAGACGAGCGACAGAATCAGCATCGGCAGCCAGTCGCCCGACGCCGGAACGAGCCGATCCGGCAGCAGCCACCCGGGCAAGGGAACCAGCCAGCCCACCGCCGGCAGCAGCAGCAGCAGCAGCCCGGCAAACAAAGAGGCCGCCAGCAGTTCATAAAAGGTCAGCGGCAACGGAGGCAACCTCCGCACCAGCCGCCCATTGCAGATCGAAAACAATGCGGCCACCGCAGCGGCGGCCACACCCGTGAAAAATGACGGCAGCGACACCCCCTCGGCCCCGGTGATGACCGCCACCCCGGCCGCCACGAGAATCGCCAGCACGCATTCCCCCGTGTGCAGCCGCCGCCCAGGCACAAGCAATGGCTCCAGCAGGGCCACCCACAAGGCAGCCGTCGCCACTCCAGCCAAACCGGTGCTCACATTACCCAACCGACCCGCGAGGAAGAACAGAAACCAGTGGAACCCGATCAGACAGCCGGTTCCGAGCGCCTGCCAGACATCCCGCCGTGTCCCGAAGCGACGCAGCCTCGCAGGCCCCACGAGCAGAGCCAGCGCCACGGCCGCCAGTCCCGTCCGCCACATCACGAGCGGAATCGATTCCAGAGAAATGAGCCGTCCAAGGATCGCGGTGAAGCCCCACAGCACAATGATCCCCTGCAGCAGCAGATGATCCGTCCACCGTGCGTTGCCAGGCCCACTCTCGGTCGATGCCATCCCTGCACGCCTCCCCGGTTCCGTTCCTCCGCGCAGCAGGATGACAGCCTCAGCGGTCCTGCGCCGGAATGTTGTTCAGGGTGTAATAGGCCTCGCGGTGAAGCAGCGGATGCCCCGCCCCGTTGCGGACACCTTCCGCCTTCAGCAGGTGCACGTGACCCTTCACCAGACCGTCGATCCGCAGACGCACGGACTTGCCATCAGCCGCCACATCCACCGATTTCACCACCGGTTTCGTCTGGTCAACTTCCGGACCGCCATAGTCGGCGCGGAAGGCCCACGTCCACGCTTCCATGCTGTACGAGGAGGGCTTCGCCGCCGCTTCCTTGTCCACGGGTTCCGTGAAGGTCACCGTGAAACCATCCGGCTGCGCCCGCATCTCGTGCATCTCAAAGGGCACTTTCCCCGTCCACACAACGCGGTCGAGTGACCACGGCTTGCCGCCGCGCGCCCCCCAGCCACGGTCGCTGCCGCCCGCAAAGAAATGGCCTTTGGGCGACTGCACCATGCCGATCAGGCCGGAACCGAACCCCTCGCGGAACATGAACACCGCACCCTGATAGAGACCATCGATCTTCTCAAGATACACCCGCTCGATGTTGCTGTAGCATTGCTCCGCCACAAACATCTGATTCGCAAACGGCCCGAACTTTCCGCCGGAAAGATCGGTCACAATGGCGGTCGGACTCTGCCCGACCCGCCCGTGCGGCAGCATCACAGCCGGCGGCACCAGCAGCGGATTGCGCTCGCGTTCCTTGACCATTCTCGTGTTGTCGATCGGTTCGATCGGCTTCTCCTGCAGATTGGGTGCCTGCTCGTACCACTTATTGCCGGCCGGATGGCCCTGAAACGATCCCGGCTTGAGCCATTTGAGCGAACTCGAACCGTTCCATGGTCCCTGGTTGTCGGTGTAGAAGACATCGCCTTCGGCATTGAAGCCAATGCCTCCCGGACTCCGGATCCCGGAACAGGTGGGGATCGTCTTCCCGTCCGGCGTCACCCGCAGCGCCCAACCCCGGAATGGATCGTCGCTCCCGAAGGAACCCGTGAGGCACAGCACCGTCCAGAAATTCCCATCGCGGTCGGGCTTCGAGCCGAACGCATATTCATGGTAATCTCCGTTGAGTCCCCATGCATCGGAAACGGTCTCGAAAATATCCGCCCGGCCGTCGCCGTCTTCATCCTTCAGCCTCGTCACTTCAGGTCGCTGCTGCACATACAGCCAGCCATCCTTCCACGACGCCCCAAGGGCCTCGTGCAGTCCCTGCGCATAGAGCCGCACCTTCGCCCCGGAAATGTCCGCGTCTTCCGCTCCCGTCACCCGGTAGACCTCGCCGCGGCGCGTGGTGGCATAGAGCGACCCGTCCGGAGCGACTTCCAGTCCGCCGGTCTCAAGCGCATAATTGTCAGGATTCGGGATCGGCTGGATCTCGTAATAATCGGATTCCTTCGGATCGGCAGCGATTGCGGCTGCCGTGCTGAGGAGAAGGGAAAGCAATGAGCGTTGCATGATCGGATTCGTCGGAAAGTTCAGCGGTTCAGCCACTCCATGGCCACAGTGATCTCGCCGGACCCGTTGGCGAGGGCAGGACGGACCAGCAGTTCATTGCCATCGCGCAGCAGGGCTTCGCCCCCGGCAATGCCAATGCGCAGGGCGTCATTGAGAATCCAGTGGCTGCCATCCTGTTTGAGGCTCCCGGCCGCGACCCGCACATACAGGTCGTCAGGCGCAAGCGCCAACCGGAGGACCCGGCTCAGCCGTTCGTCGGAGGTCTTGTAGTCGCCCGCGGGTTCGATTCTCTCGGTCACGAGCGCATCACCCATGCGGTAGCGGAAGGTCGGGAAACGCTTCGCATCCATTTGATAGCCAAGGAACTGAATGCCCTCGGCACGCGGTCCGCCAGCCGGCCACGGTGCGGCCTTGTCCTTGAGGCGAGCCAATCCAGGACGGTCGCCAGTCAGCGAAACCGTGCCGAATCCCAGCGGCTGAATTTCGCCACCGCCACGGTCGGTCCAATGCTGACGCGCATCGACAAACGCACCGCGCCAGATCAGCGGCAGACTGAAGCGGCCCGCATCGAAGACCACATTGACTCCATTCGGATAGCCGACCGCAATGCCGCGCGAACTGGCTCCGGCAATGAAGTTCCGGTACATGAGGGCTTCCCCGTCCTTCGGAATCAGGGGCATTCCCGGCGGCTGATTCTGCGGTCGGTCGCCGCCACCTTCCCGGCGGCTCGGATGAATCCATTTCGACAGCGCAGTCTCGGAAAATTTCGGCCCGGCCCACGCGAAGTAGAGTTCTTCCTGACCCGACCCCTCGAAGTATTCGAGTCGGACCTTGTGCGGGCCCTTGCTGAGCTTGACGCCTTCGTTGCGGACGTCATTGCCCGGGTGCGTGCCGTTGTTGTCGATCACCTGCTTGTCATCGACAAAGAGCCTCGATCCATCGTCGCTGGCGAGCAGAAACCGGTAATTCCCTTCCTCCGGGGCCGTCAGAGTTCCTTCGAAAACGAGACCGAAATGCTCGGTCATGCCTTCCAGCTGGATATCGACGAGCTTTTCCTTGAGCGGTCCCTCGCGATGCGGTTTGAGCGCGCGGAAATCCGGCAGCTGCGACCAGTCCCCCAGATAGAGCTGAAAGGAAACGTCATCGAACCCCGGGCCAGCTTCGGCGACCCGCAGTTCCCCGTTCATGGCCATGGCATGCCCCGGAAAGGTGCAGACGTACGGATAGATCCCAGCCTGCTCGGGGACTTTGAGAATGATTTCTTCGCTCTGGTGCGCGGCCACGAGTTTCGAGTGCGCCCAGATGCGGGGGTGATTCGGCGGGATCCACGCGAGGTCCATGCCCTTTTCGGCAAGGGTCCATGCCTCCTGGGCCACGGCCATGCCTTTGTCGTTGGCCCCATCGGCCGCTGGACGGCAGAACACAATGTTGTGCGGCATCTCGTCGTTGTTCCGGAAGACAATCTTCAGCTGCGACCCCGGCTTCGCGATGATGACGGGCCGGTCGTACTTCATTTGACCGGGCGGCGTCGTGATCTCCACCACCGGAAGATCGTCGGCACGGACCACCGCAGAGCCGGCAGCCAGAAACAGGAAAAAGAATCGCGTGACACTCATGAGACCGGGGCCGAAACGACCGTTGGCAGGCGTATATTTCAGGAACCCATGAAAATCCGGCGATTCTTCACTGACCAATGGCTGCCAGCCGATCCACTCCGCATCTGGAATTTTTTCGCGGACACGGCCAATCTCGCCGCCCTCACGCCCCCGGACAAGGGCTTCCGGCCGGGAGCCGCGGACGGCCCCATCTACCCGGGCCAGATCATTGTGCACCAGCTCTGTCCCATTCCATGGCTGCCATTCCTGCGCAGCTCGTGGGTCACTGAAATCACCCATGTGAACCCGCCGCACGATTTCATCGACGCAGCTCCCCACAGCCCGTTCGCCTTCTGGCGTCACCGCCATTCCTTCCGCCCCGAAAACAATGGCGTGCGCATCAGCGACGAGGTCCACTGGGCCCTGCCCCTCGACCCTTTCAGCCGCATCGCCGCGCCCTACGCGGAATCGCAGCTGCGCAGCCTCTTTTCATGGCGGCAGGAGAAACTGGCGTCGCTTTTCCCAGCCAAAGCCCCGGACTGACGGAGCGCAGGCCTCACATCGGCCGGATCTTCATCTTCCGGAACTCAATCTTCATGGCGAGACCGCCGTGGATCTGCAGACCGATCGGTCCTGCCTGCGGATAGCGGGCGTCGGTGTACTCGCTCGCCCTGGTTCCATTGATGAAAACGGTCACGGTGTCCCCTTTGACCACAAGGCGGAAGTGATTCCAGTCACCCTTCCTGAGAAGTTTCTCTCCATCCTTGGCCTGTCCGGCCTCGGGATAGCCGCCGACGTAGAACGACCCGGTCATGTCGCGCTTGAGACTGCGCGAAACACCGATCTGCATCTGCAGGTCACCGGGAACCTTGTCCGCACCGACCTTGCGCCGCACCATGAAACCACTGTCGATTTCCCCGTCCCAGCGCGCCTCGGCTTCCAGTTCGAAATCCTTGTACTCGGCCTCCGAGTAGAGCATCGATCCCTTCTTCGCAGAATCGTTTTCCCCCACAAGGACCCCGTCAACTACCTTCCAGAAGGGATTCGGCGACGGCACCTTCCATCCAGTCAGGTCCTTCCCGTTGAACAATTCCCTTTCCCCGGAATTTCCCGCTTCCTCCGCCCGCAGCGCGGACATCAGGAGCACTGCGGGAAAAACAGTCAGGAAACGGCGGAAAGCAGCAGTCTTCATGCCCATGGAGATCACCCTGACAAGGCTCCCCACGCAACCCGAATCCCAACGCATTCCCGGAGGAATTCAGAATCCGCTTCACCGGAAATCAGGAACCTTCCGATCAGACAGACCAACTCCCCAGTCACCCCGCCGCTTCAAAGGCGTCAAAGGACTTCGAGGGGCGTCAAAAAAACGTCACGCCAGGAGCCCCGCGCTTGGGTCTACCCCGAAAGCTCAGCGGCTCATGGGCATCCCGAGCGGGGAACCGACATCGTTGGCGCGCACCGGGCGATTCCACGAAAGATCCGAGGCATCTTCCCCGGGAAGCGGTGGACGCTTCTTCTTCTTCTTCTTGGGAATGGGGTCGCTGGCGCAGGAAACCGCGCACGCCGCCACACAGAACAGAAGCAGAATCCGGGAAAGGGCTGATTTCATGATAGCATCAATGAGTTCCCCTGAACAACGTCCGGCTTGATCCGCCGGAGGCCATCAGTTGGCCGCAGTCGGTTCAAATACCACCGTGTCGCCCGGCAGAATCTGCTGCCCGGGAATCAGGTCACCCGGACTGATGTCCGCGACCGTCTGGTTCGCGTTGATCTGGATGATGTTGACCTTGCCGATCATCTGGAGACCGCGCTTCACAAGGAGCTTGGAATCAACGGTGACGCCCTGGTTGCTGCCCATGTTGACGACGACAAAGCCCCATTCGTTGTTGACGGCACCGACATTTCCCTTGGTGGCACCGAGTTTGACAGCCTTCTCGCGGGCGACCTGCACGTCCTTGAGGCGGTCTTCCTTGCTCTTGGCCTCCGAAAGCGCCTTCTTGGCGATTTCGAGTTCCTTGCCGAGCGTGTCATCTTCCTTGGTGGCCACGTCGATCTCTCCCTTGAGGGCCTCGACCTTGGCGAGCACTTCTTCCGGAGTTCCGTTGGCACCGAGGATCCGGTTGATCTCGTCATTCATCTGCTGGCGCTTGGCCATGACTTCTTCATGGGCCTTCTTCGTGTCCTGCAGTTCGGTTTCCTTCTGCTCGGTCGTATTCTTGGCCTTGGTGGCCGCGATCTTTTCGTTTTTCGCGTTCGTCTTGGTTTCGAGCCACGAAGCATGGACGTCCTTGATTTCCTTGATGACTCCGTCCGTATCTTCATGGACGCGCACGGTCAGACGGTTGAGCCGGTCCTTTTCCAGACGGGCATCTTTCTTCTGAGCCCGGGTGTAGAAGGCGAGTCCGGCAGAGGCGAGGCTTCCAAGGAGGCCGAGGATGAAGAGGATTTTCATGTCTTGTGCAAAATCTGTGGGTGAACCAGTCGGGAAATCCCGGATCAGTTGGCGGCGTCAGCAGGCTTTTCCATCGGGGCGTCCGCTGCCGGGGTGGTCTCCCCGGCGGCTGGGGCTTCTTCTGCCGCAGGAGTTGCCGGGGCTTCTTCCGCCGCCGGAGCGGCCGGAGTTTCCGCGGCCGGGGCCGCCGGAGTCTCTTCCGCGGCCGGTGTCGGTGCGGCGAATGGATCGTCGGAAGCAGCCGGAGCCGTTCCTTCTGCGGCTGGAGCCGCGCCTTCGGCAGCTGGCTTGGCACCACCGGCTGCAGGCTTCGCGCCTTCTGCCGGAGCGGCACCGCCAGCCCGGGGCTGCGAAGCGAAATTCACCACCACGGTATCGCCGGGCAGAATGCTGTCGCCAGCCGCCACGGTTCCGGGAACAATTTCCGCGATGGAGCGGGCTTGATCGATGTGGGTGACCACCACCGTGCCGACGACATTGTCGCCGCGCTTCACGTCGAGTTTCGCCTGTTTGACCACGCGGGCCTGATTACCGGCGCCGATGACCACGAATCCATAGTCTGGATTGACGGCCGCCACGCGGGAACGGAAGGCCGGATCCATCGTGCCGCTGCGCTGCCAGTTGTCGAGTTTCTGGAGGCGGGCGATATTCTTCTCCACGCCTTCCTTGTTCGAGACTGCCGAAGCAATCTGGGACTTGTGCGAGGCAATCTGGGCAACCAGCTGGTCCTTCTTGGCGGCGAGGGTCTTCAATTCGGCGACGAGCGTGTCGAGACCGCCGAGGTCCTTGAGTTTCTGCTCGAGGTCCGTGAGTTCCTTTTCGGCGGCTTCCTTGGCCGTGACGGCTTCGGTCAGCTCGGTATTCTTGGAAGCGAGGGCGGATTCGGCTTCGGTCTTCTCCCCCGTGTTCTTGAGGAGTTCTCCCTTGGCTTCGGTGAGGTCTTTGTCAGCCGTCTCCTTGGCCTCGCGGGACTTGCCGAGGTTCTGGTCCGCTTTGACTTTATTCTCCTTGGCGGCCCTGGCCTGCAGGCGCTCGGAACTGAGTTCCGGCTTGACGGCGAGGTATGAAATTCCACCGGCAGCGAGGAGGGCGGCACCGGAGACAGCAGACAGGGGTTTCCACATAGGATTTCTTCTTAGGCGGGTTTGGGCAATTTCGGCTGTGTTTAAAGAGAAACCATCAGCAAGACAACATGAATTTCACTGCGAACCGCTAGATTTTTCCTGGATTTTTCCGCTTGCGCCCGGGACCTCCGGTTTTGCCCCCGGAATGGGCTCGGCTGCTGCGAAAAAAACCCGGACCGAAAGGCTTTCCGGTCCGGGTTTTCCGGGAAAATCAAATCGGTTCCGCGTGGATCAATCCTCGTCGGAAGCCTCGGTGGTTTCTTCAGACTCCGGAGCCGTCACATTGAGTTTGAGGACAGCTTCGACGTCCGGGTGGACGCGGACCGTGACTTCGTGCTTGCCCGTCGTCTTGATGGGCTTCTCGAGTTCGATCTGGTGGCGATCAATCTTGATCTTGAGCTGGTCGGCGACGGCGTCGGCGATATCGGCGGCAGTGATGGCACCGAAAGCCTTGCCGCCCTGACCGATCTCGAGGGTGAGTTTGAGTGGGGTCTTGCGGAGGCGGCCTGCGGTATTCTGGGCTTCGGCGCGCTCGGCGGTTTCCCGCTCGGCCCGGCGGGCCTTCAGATTATTGATGTGGCGCAGGTTGCCGGGATTGGCCTCATAGGCCTTGCCCTGCGGAACCAGGAAGTTGCGGGCGTAGCCGGCGCGGACGGTGACGATGTCGGCCTCGGCACCGAGGCTGGCGATCTTTTCCTTCAGGATGACTTGGACGTTTGGCATGGTGGAAAGCAGCAGAGGATAGCGGGCTGGGCCCGGAAAAGGAGGGCGGAACTAAAGGCATCCGCGCAGGCTGTCAAGGCAACGCTCGTGCTGATTTTTCACCATGCGTTACGAACCGTCCGGCAGATCCGCATCAATCCCGGCAAGCCCGCGGCGGTTGAAACTGGCGACACCTTCCTCCATGCTGACGCCCTATGGCTTCCTGCACCCAGCGCATCATTGCCCCTTCACTGCTCGCCGCCGACTGGAGCCGCCTTGCGGAGGAATGCTCGCGCGCCATCCGTGCCGGAGTCGACTGGCTTCACCTCGATGTCATGGATGGCCATCTCGTGGACAACATCACATTCGGACCCCAGTTTGTGGCCGCCATTCATCGCACCAACGACATCTTTCTCGATGTTCACCTCATGATCGAACGCCCGGATCATTACCTCGATCGCTTCATCAGGGCGGGGTCGGATCAGATCACGGTTCATGTGGAAGCGCAGCATGATGTCGGTGCCACCCTCCGCCGCATCCGGGCGGCAGGCCTCCGCTGCGGGCTCGCGATCGATGGAGACACCCCGTTTTCCGCCGCGGAACCATGGCTCGACCAGATCGATCTGTTTCTCGTGATGACCATCCGGGCCGGGTTCGGGGGTCAGGAACTGATTCCGGCAACGCTCGACAAGGTCCGCGCGGCCCGCGCATGGCGGGAGCGTCACGGTCTCGCTTATCACATTGAAGTCGATGGTGGCGTCAATGCGAAGACCCTGCCCGATGTTCTGAGTGCCGGAGCCAATGCCATTGTCGCGGGAACCGCCCTTTTCGGAGCCCCGGACATGGCCGCGGCGGTTCAGCACTTCCGCACGCTCGCCGTGTGAGTCGGCCGACTCAGGACTGGGCCGCACAGAGCGCGACGAATTCCCGCATTCTCTCTTCTTGAAGCTCAATTGATTCCACCAAGGCAGCCTGCACGCGGAAGCGGTCCAGATTGTGCCCGGGACGGGAAATCTTGAAGTACTGATCGCCATTGAGGTAATCGGTCAGGAACCTCACCGCGATCTCGTAGGTGATCAGTTTCCCGGAGAACGCGAGGTGATCGATTTCCGGTGTCGTGAGGAATTCCCGCGCACTGCTCAGGTACCCCCGGACAAGCGCCTCGAACATCGGCTGCCGCATGGTTACCCGGCTCGGGTCGCGTTCATCCTCGGCCGTCGAAATCGTGGTCGTCCGCACGAGGTCGCCGAAATCATAATGCACAAGGCCCGGCATGACCGTGTCCAGATCCATGATGCAGAGCCCCTCGCCGGTCTGGTGGTCCATCATCACATTGTTGATCTTCGTATCATTGTGCGTGATCCGTTCCTTGAGAGTCCCGTCGGCGAGCAGACCAAGCAGAACGTCCGAAACACCCTCGCGCTCGCGCACCCAGTCGATTTCCCGCGCCACTGAAGCCGCGCGTCCTGCCCGGTCCTCGGCGGCCGCCTGCGCAAAGGCATCGTACCGGCGCCGCGTATTGTGGAAATCGGGAATCGTATCCGCCAGACGCTCGCCTTCCATGTCGCTCACGAGCTTCTGAAATGTCCCGAAGGCCCGTGCCGCTTCCTCCGCGAGCGCCGTCGAATTCACGTGATCGTGCGCCTCCGCACCCTCGATGTAGAAATACCCCCGCCAGTGATTTCCCTCGCCATCTTCATGCCAGAGACTGCCATCGCGGCACGGAACCAGCGTGAGCACCCTCCGGCACGCCTCGGGTTCCCCCGATTCCTCCAGCTTCGCCGCAATGTGACTCGTCACCCGGTGAATGTTGTCCATCACCAGCTCCGGCCGCATGAAAATCGCGTGATTGATCCGCTGCAGAATGTAGCGCACGTTCGTTCCCGCCTGGTTGAACCGGACTTCGTACGTGTCGTTGATGTGCCCATGCCCGCAGGGCGCATGACTGACATAATCGCCCGGCATGAGAAAGCGGCGGGCAAGGGATCGGATCTCGTGACTTCTTCGCGAAGACATGGAAATTATGAAAATTCGGGTGTTTTGACCGGACGATCCCGGTGGGACAGGTGAAAACGGGCAGAAAGCAGTCGTGGACGCTGATTGCAACCACAATCGCCAGCCCCGGCACGGTGGCGCTCTGGGGGGAAGCCTTTCAGGCTGAAGGCTCCGGGACGCACCGAGGTCTCACATGGGTTTGCGGGCGGGAACCTCCGGTTTTTCGTCGGGAGCGATGAGGTCGGTGGCCCGCAGGAAGAGATTTCCGAAGGAAAAGCCTCCATGGAGGGTGATGCCGACGGGGGATTCGAGACGGGTTCCGATGGTTTTTTCTTCAACCGTGCCCTGATTCCACGTGAGGGCTCCGCGCACGACGCCGTTGCCGGCGAGCTGGAAGCGGTTCCATTTTCCGGGCAGGAGGTCGCTGGTCTGAATGAGGGGGCGGCCGCGCTGACTGACGACTGGTCTGGCATCTGCGGGGAGAGCATCCGGAGCTTTCACATCGAGAACGATGGTTCCGCCGCTGCTGTCGGCTTCCATGGTCAATTCCGCGGCGGGATCGGTTCCGGTGAACTGCCAGTCCTCGCTGCGCCAGGAATCGAGGGAGCCCCTGGCAGCGACCCATCCGCGGAAATCCGTACCGGTGTACAGCGGCACCATTCCGGGAGCCATCACCGGAGCGGATTCCCCGGCGGTGGCCCCCGTCGATGGCAGTTCGCACAGCCGCACATGGCGCCATTCGGTCGGCGACCCCTCGCTTTCGAGTCCAAGGTAGCCCTTGCGCCAGTTGCAGCCCGTTCCCGAGGTCACCTTGTGGCCATTCACGGTCAGAGTCAGCACCCCGTTGCGCGCCTCGAGGCGGTAGTGATTCCACTCGGGCGAGCTGCGCGAATGTTCTGCTGCCGGAAAGGCCCGCATGCCATTGGCCCGGCCATCCGGCTTCATGACCGATCCATGAATCGGAAAAATATCGCCATGGGTGGTGTACCATTCATTCCGGCCCTGCACATCGTAGCCGTTATCGAGGACCTGCACCTCGATGGCCCTCAGGAACGGCTGACCCGTGGCGGGAAGCGGCGAAGCCCACGCGAAAATCCCGGCGTTTCCGCCCGGCTTGAGATGCCGCCATTCCAGTTCGAGGATGAAATTCTCGTACTGCCGGACGGTGCGCAGGGCGGCCACGGGTTTTCCGGTGCAGCGCAGGACGCCGTCGTCCCCCATTTTCCATGTCTCGGGCGCACCGTTCACATTGACCCATCCCGAAAGTGCCGTCCCGCTGAACAGCGGGGTGAAGGTTTCCTCGGCGGAGGCCGTGACCATGGCAGCAGCCACCAGCAAGGGAGCAGAAAGGATTCTCATTTTTCCATCCTGGCGGAATCCCGCCCGTCCGGCAATCAGGCAGATGACCGCACCCGCGGCACCCGTCTCCAGAAACATCCTGCCAAAATCGTCATCCGCAGAGCGCACCAGAGCCTGACAGGAAGCGTATTCCTACCCGAACCCCTGCAACCGCTCCAAAACATCCGAATCCGAACCATGTCTGCGCCCGCCCTGCCCGAAACCCGCCCCGTGACTCCTGAAGAAATCCGCGAGGACGAAATCCACCGCGTTGACAATCCAGACCGGCGTTTTGTCTCCGGCCCCCGCGGACGCTGGGAGGAACTGAAAACCCTCGGGGCCGTCTGCCGGGACTTCCTCCGGGGATTCCGGACGCTCCACTTCGTGGGTCCCTGCGTCACGATCTTCGGTTCCGCCCGCATCCGGGAAGGTCACGAATATTACGAACTCACCCGCCAGATGGGGCACGCCACCGCCAAACTCGGCTTCACCGTCCTCACCGGCGGCGGTCCCGGACTGATGGAAGCCGCCAACCGGGGTGCCCGCGAAGCCGGTGGCCATTCGGTCGGCATCAATATCGTGCTCCCCTTCGAGCAGCATGTGAATCCCTACGTCGACATCAGCGTCGACATGGAATTCTTCTTCACGCGCAAGACCCTGCTCATCAAATACAGCTACGCCTTCATCGTCATGCCCGGCGGTCTCGGCACCATGGATGAACTCTACGAAGCCCTCACGCTCATCCAGACGGGCAAAATCCGGAACTTCCCCGTGATCCTCGTCGGTCGATCCTACTGGCAACCCATGCTCGATGCCATCTACCGCATGCGCGACGAAGGAATGATCAGCCCGGGCGACCTCGACCTTCTCACGGTCACGGACCACGTCGACGAGGCCATGGCGGTGGTGCATGACAAATCGATCCAGCAGTTCAATCTGCGCCGCACCAAGGTCCCGAAGCGCATCCGCATCCTCGGCGAACGCGGCATCTGACAACGCGCTGTGCTTTCCGCTCAGTCGAGCAGGTCGGGCCGCATGGCTGCGGTGCGCAGGAGGGCTTGTTCGCGCTTCCATGCCGCGATGCGGGCATGATTTCCGCCAAGGAGGACGTCCGGAACTTTCATGCCCTGGAATTCCGGTGGCCGGGTGTACGCCGGAGCCTCGAGCAGGCCCGCCGAAAACGATTCCTCTTCCGCCGAGCGTTCGTCCCCCAGCACCCCGGGCAGCAGTCGCACCACGGCATCCGCGACCACATTGGCCGCAATCGCTCCGTTGGTGAGCACATAGTCGCCAATCGAGATCTCGTCGTCGACGAGGGCCTCGACGACCCGGTGATCGACGCCTTCGTAATGCCCGCAGAGGATGACAAGGTGCGGCAACTGGGCGAGGCCTGCGGCCATCGCCTGGGTGAAGCGCCGGCCCTGGGGCGTCATGAGTACCACGCGGCTCTCCGGACTCCGGAGCGCTGCGACGGCCGCAAACCATGGTTCGCACTTCATGACCATCCCCTGCCCGCCGCCGTATGGTTCGTCATCCACCCGCCGATGCCGGTCGGTGGTCCAATCGCGCAGGTCATGCACCTTCAGCTCGAGCAGGCCCTTTTCCTGAGCCCGGCCCATCATGCTCTGGCCCAGCGGGGCAGCGCACATCTCCGGAAAGATCGTGACGATGTCGATCTTCATGCTGCCGGAGCCGGCGAAGCGGAAGCCCCGGGTGCTGCCTGCCGGTGACTGCCCCAGAAACGCTGCGGGATCAACCCGATGGCGATCAGTGCGAGATTGAAACCGACCCAGCCGAGCAGGGTCCAGAAGGCGGCCCCCATGAATCCATAGCTGTGCAGTCCAATGCCCAGCATATTGGTGCCGAACCACGACCAGCTGGTCACGATGTTCCCGAAAATCGCAAGGTTCATGAGGCCGCGCTCGCGCACCATGCCACCCATGCGTGCATGGAGAATGAGCGCGTTCCACAGCACGATGATGAGCGCTCCGTTCTCCTTGGGATCCCATCCCCAGAAGCGTCCCCAGCTCTGGTCGGCCCAGATGCCGCCGAGGACCGTTCCCACAAAGCTGAAAAGAGCCGCAAAGCACACGATCGCAAAGACCATGCTCGCAAAGGCCTTGCTCATCTCCTTCGTGACGTGCCGCGTGAAGACGCCGCGCACCACATAGATGATGCCAATGATCCCCGCCACAAAGGTCGCCGCATAGCCAAGGGTCACAATCACCACGTGCGTCGCCAGCCAGAAATTCGTGTCGAGCACCGCGCGCAGCATGATCATGGTGTCGCCATCAAGCGAAAGAAAATGTGCGATCATGAGGGTTCCGAAGCCAAGCATCGAGGAGACCGCCACGCCGATCGAACGCGGCCAGATGGCTTCCAGCACCAGACCGAGGGCGGCGGCCGCCCAGCCGATGAAGAGGGCGGAAGAATACAGATTCGTGACCGGTGGCCGGCCTTCGAGGAACATGCGCGCCACCAACCCCACCGTCATCACCAGCAGCGCCAGCACCATCAGCCAGACTGCCGTCCGCCGCGCCCATTCAAAACGCTCCGGCGCAAACCACACGATTACGGAAAGCAGAAACGCCAGCACCGAGATCACCATGCCCCGGTAGAAGGGCTCGACGAAATTGAGCAGCTGTTCGCGCGGGGCCTTGCGCAGGTCCTTGGCGTGAATGCCGGCCGACTCCAGCCGGGCACGGTAATCCGCCACGGCCTTCCCGAAGGCCGGCGCATCACCCGAGCGGTAGGCCGACGCCATGGCCGCATAGGCCGATAGCGCATACGGCGTCTCCGCCTGCCCCATCGCCTGAATCGCCCGCGACCACTCGCCTCCGAGCGTCTCGGTCGGCACGATGAGCGGCGCATTGAGATGCGGCGTCACCCAGTCAAGGGCCGCCTGATCAAAGGGTTGCCCCCCCATCTGCGCATTGAAGGCCGAACGGCTTTCCTCGAACTTCGCGCGGAACGATTTCATGCCTTCCTCGAGATTCCCTGCCGCGGCCGGACCAGCGGAGGCGCGCAGCGACTGATACAGGCTGAGTGCCTCCCACAGGTTCACAAGACCCTTGTCGTAGGCCGTCCGCAGGTCCGCCTTGATGGCGGAGGCGCGCTGCACTTCCGCCTTCAGCCGCACCATCCCAGGAGCGATCTGATTCCAAGTGTAATGCTTGCCATCGCTGCGCAGTTCCTCGTTCTTGCCAGCCGGCAGGGCGAGCAGGCCGATGATGTCGGCATTGTCGATGCGGAAGCACGGGCGCGTGTCGGCCTGCTCCGGGGCAAAGATGAGTTCAGCCATCCAATCGATGGCCGGGACGATCTTCGGTTTCCCGAGTTCCCCTTTCCATGGTTCCTGATTGAGGGTCTGCTTGCGGCGGAGAATGAGCAGGGAATTCCGCGCCAGCGAATCGAGCGGCTGATGCCGACCGCTCTGCACCACGGGGAGACTGCCGAAATCATGCAGCGGCAGGCCGCCGGCGGCATCTTTCGGACCGCGCAGAAAACTGAGAACCCAGGCAGCGAGGAACAGGGTGACAGCGAGTGGAATCCAGCGTTTCATGCAGTGCGGCGTTTGTGGCTGAAGCGGAACAGATGGAGCAGGAAATGCCGCAGCATTCCGTAGCCCACGAGCGAACATCCGAAATACGGGGAAAACCATGACGGGTTGCGCACCACCTGAAGCGCGCTCGTGCCCCGGCTGCGGTCGAGTTCATCACGCCCCATCTGGTACTGGAAGAAGGTCAGTCCGGCATAGCGCAGCGGCGCATTCATGTAGATCTCGACTTCCCGGTTCTCGCGCTGTTCCGGATTCTCGATGCGCACCCGGCTGCGGAAATCCTTGGGAATTTCGGTCCCGGGATAAACCTCATGCGTCGTCTTCATCAGGGTCATGCTGAAGGGATGATAATTGCGCGCCATGCGCAGAGCGACCCGCCACTTGACGCCGCCGAAATCGAAATCCTGCGCCTTGAGCATCGGCGTCACGAGCCACGATCCCGCCACCGCGCCCGTGCCATCGGTCAGTTCCACCACGGCCGAAGGAATGTTGCGGCTGTCCATGTCGCGGGCCTCGGGCAGTGGCACCGTGAAGTAGCGCCGACCCACATCCGAGGCCGCCTGCGCCGGGGGATCGGTTTCCGTGACCAGTTGACCCGCCTCCACCCGCTTCGCCGCAAAGCGCATCTCGGCGTCCTGCATGGCAAAACGGCTGAGCATCTCGCCGCGGAATCGCTTCCGCAGCGACGCCATGAGGGCCGCCGCCTTGTCGGGCTGACCAGCCAACTGCTTCGCGGCCGTCTCGATGTCCTCGCTCGCCGGAACACCCAACTCGGCAAGGGCCTCATGCCAGACCGCGATCCGTCCGGGATTCTCCTTGGCGCGCGCCGCTTCGGCCGGAAGGTTTTCGGCATTGCTGTAGCGCGACTCAAGGGCGGCGAGGGCTCCCTGCAGAGTTCCCTGCTGCTGCATGGCGGTCTGACGGTTCACCAGTTCACTGTTCGGCATCCAGTCGCGCACGCGCACGCCGAACGGGAGCCTGGCATGAACCAGCGGGGCCGCGCCGGGCTTCAGCAGATCGTGCGGAATGGCGACGACTTCATCGTTCCCGGCATCGGCTTCCTTCAGAAAGACGAGTTCGGAATCGAAGCGTTCCTCGCTGTAGCGGGCCGTTTCCCCTTCCCGGAAACTGATCTGCGATTCCGTCGCCAGCATGTCGGTGGCGAGTTGGCCGACCATGAGAATGGCAATGCCGAGGTGCACGAAATCGATCCCGATTTTCCGTCCGCTTCCTTCCATGGAACCGCGCCGCGAGAGCAGGAGGTCAATGATCAGCAGCACCGTGCAGGCGAAGGCAAAGACCCACGGCATCCACAGCAGCTTCCAGGTGACCAGATACAGCGCGAGGGCCACCACTCCGTAGTGGAGCAGCATGGCCACCATGCCGCCCGGAGGTCGCGTGAACCTCCGGAAATGCGCGCAGAGCATGTTCAGGAGAAATGCCAGCCCAAGGGTATAGCCACCGGGAAAGATGGGCGGCACCCACCAGGTGTCGCCGGCCCGCCGCACAATCCACCAGCTCTTGAACCAGCGTTCCTGCGCCAGATAGAGGCCCTCATGGACCTGCGCCAGCGTCCCCAGGAAGACCAGCAGGGCACTCAATCCCAGCAGCACCACAGCCAGCTGCAGCGAAGTCAGCAGCTTCCACGCGCGGCGCAGCATCGATCCCCGGTCCGCCGGAACGGACCCCAGCTCGGCAGCAGCAGTATGATTCATGGCTTCTTGGCAGTCGCAAAGTTCAGAAAGGCCTCCCGCGCTGCCTTCACCGCAGCCACCGGACCCGTCAGTTTGTAGAAAAACCACTTCCCGTCGCGTGGAACCACGGCTCCCGACAGTCCCCGCTCCCCATTCTCCAGATCCACCACCACGGCCCCGTCCCCGGCCCCCTCGATCGGACGCGCCGCAGCCACCAGTTCGGCCTCGGGAAGCTCAGGCAGCGACAATTGCCGCCGCCAGCGCAGCACGTTTGCCGCCAGCCCTCCGGTGTCGCTTGGAAAAATGCTCACCGCCACCTCGGCCCCGCCGGCCACCCCGTACTTCGCCGCCTGCATGTTCCCCGCCGCCAGCGCGCTCCAGCCAGCCGGGACCACCCCGGGCACCTCCCCGCCGGACGCCTCCGCGGCAACCACAGGAGTCTCAGGAGCCACGGGAGGAACCACCGGAGCAGGGTCTGCCGGGGTTCCGGGAGTGGCCGGAACCGCGGTCCCGGCTCCGCCGAACTGGACCGATTTCAGGAACGCATCGAAGGCCCCAGCCTGCGCCGCCACCGCATCGGGTGGTCCCTGCAGCTTGAAGAACCACGTGCGGCCAGCCCGGTGCAGAAAGGCCGTGACAATGCGCACTGGTTCACCGTTCCGCTCGGCCGACAGGTCGAACATCCGTCCCTTCTCCGGCCCAATCGCCACCTCCCGGAGCTGCGCCGCAGCTTCGGCATCGCTCAGCGCGCTCTGCCCAAGGACATTCCGCCACATGTTCACGAGCATCGCCTCCTGACCGTCCATCGAGGCCAGCGGGGTCACATTGATCATGGCATCGCCCACCGTGAACCGCCCCACGTTCATCGTCTTGTCCGGCCCGAGATCCTTCCAGCCATCGGGCACCACCCAGCCAACTTTCGGCTGCTCCGCGGCCGCCGCGGCCGAACCTTCCCCGCCCTCAGGAGCAGCCGCCGCAGCCTCGGGTTCCACATCCCGAGGGGCCACATACGTCCGGATTTCCGCACGACGGCATCCCCCGGCAAAAATCGCAGACATCGCCAGCAGCAGGGACGCTCCAGCAGTACAGTTGGTTCGGATTGGCATGATGTGAAATCTGGCAACGCTCCCGCTCCCACCGTTCTTACGCCCGCCGCTGCCACCGGACGCTTTCTTCCCCGCTTCTTCATCGCTTCCTCACCGGGCACAACGCCCGATCCCGGAAAAATAATTCACCCGCCGCAATCCGGAGACCACGGCGGGTGATTCGTAAGGTTCTGCGGGTGGGCTCGGAAACCCGTGGTCTCCTGACCGCGCCCCGTGGAGGCAACCTCCCCGGAGCCCCAGGATCCGCTCGGGATCAGTTCTTCGGATTCTGCTTCTGCGCGGAAGCGACCGCCGCCTTGCCCACGCTCGACTTGCCCATGAAGGTCGCACCTTCCTCGATCGCCAGCGTGCCAGCCACCACGTCGCCTTCCAGCGACGCACTGCTCTTCAGCTCACAGCGCTCAGTCACCGTGATGTTGCCCTTCACACGGCCAAAAATGATCACCGACTTCGTGTGAATCTCGCCAGTCACGAGGGCGTTCTCGCCCACCGTCAGACTGCCGTCGGAACTCACTTCGCCGTCAATCTTCCCATCAATGATGAGATCGTTGGAGAATTTGAGCGACCCCTTGATCTCGACGTCGCTGCTCAGAATGTTTTTGTTGGGGCTCATCATGGAGGAAGTTTTTGCCGGGACAGGCACGGTGCGGGTCTTGGAAGTCGATTCGTAGTAGGATCCAGTGGCCGGAGGGGCCGGTGGAGCTGGCGCATACCCGGGATCCGCAGGCGGTGGCGCTGCCGGAGACGCGGGCGGTTGTGGCTTCTGACCAATGATTTGCTTAAGCACGGCGCGTAAAGGAATGGGGTTGAGTCATGGACCGTTGCCGCCGGTTTGCCCCTGTCACGGGTGCCGGAAACCACAATCCATCGGCCTGTATGCTGCCCCCGGAACCCACGCAAGTCAATCCTTGGAAAAGATTCCTGGATCTGCGGAAGTGACCCGGTGCCGACTTCCACCGCCCTCTGGTTTTTATGGTTTTCATGATTTGCAGGAACCCAGCGGTGTTCCCTGAAAGGA
>JBIICE010000325.1:0-3408 GCA_044239025.1 Verrucomicrobiales bacterium | reverse complement strand
CCGCGCTTTTCCTGTCCCGACCGGGATCTCGAGGAGATTTACTGGTTCCGCTGGTGGACATTCCGCAAGCACCTGCGCAGGACAGCCGATGGCTGGATCGTCACCGAGTTCCTGCCCGACGTCCCATGGGCCGGGAAGCACAATTCGATCAATTGTCCGGCAGGTCATCATTTCCGGGAGGGTCGCTGGATCCGGAACCCGGAGTACCTTGATGACTACGCCATCTTCTGGTTCCGGAAGGGCGGCGAGCCGCGCAAGTACAGCTTCTGGGCAGCCGATGCGATCAATGCACGGGCGCTGGTGACCGGCGATGACCGGCTTGCCCGTGATCTGCTGCCCGAGCTCAAAGCCAATTGGCAGGCGTGGGCTGATCATCTGGATGAATCCGGCCTGTACTGGCAGAACGATGGCAATGACGGGATGGAAGTGTCCGTGGGAGGCAGCGGCTGCCGGGCGACCATCAACAGTTATCAGTTCGGCGACGCCATGGCGATTGCGTCCATTGAGGAACGGGCGGGACATGCGGCTGAGGCGGCGGAGTGGCGGGCGCGGGCGGAGGCGCTGCGGCGGTTGGTCGAGGAGAAGCTCTGGGATGGCGAGGCAGGATTCTTCAAAGTGCGGCCGAGGGGCAGTGATCGTCTCGTGGACGTGCGCGAGCTGCACGGTTATGTGCCGTGGTACTTTGGATTACCCGGTTCCGACAAGCTGGGAGCCTGGCGTGAGCTGATCGATGAGGGTGGATTCCGGGCACCGTTTGGCCCCACCACCACCGAGCAGCGGCACCGCGGTTTTGCGCTCCGCTACGAGGGTCACGAGTGCCAGTGGAACGGACCAAGCTGGCCGTTTGCGACCTCCCAGACCCTGACGGCTCTCGCGAATGTGCTGCACGGTCCGCCGCAGCAGGTGATTTCCCGCAGAGACTACTGGGAAACGATGCAGGCCTATGTGCGGAGTCATCGTTTCCGTCAGCTGCCGCCCGAGCGCCCGGTTGGTGGACTGGTGAAATCCAATGACAACGGCGTGCGCCGTCATACCTGGTGGGCCGAGGACCGGCTCGGGACGACCGAGTGGGTGCAGTACGATTTTCCTGCGCCGGTCACGGCGGATGCAGTGGAGGTTTTCTGGTACGATGATCCTTCGGGCATTGATCTGCCCGTTTCGTGGCGGCTGCTCAGCCGCGAGGGGGATCAGTGGGTGGAAGTGAAGACGGTGGAACCGCCGGGCGTGAGCGCCGACCGCTTCAACCGGGTGAGTTTTGCTCCGCGGTCCGTGCGGGCGCTTCGTCTGGAAGCCCTGACGGTAGCGGGGAAGAGTGCAGGCCTGCTGGAATGGAGAGTGCTGAGCGGGGCGGTGAATCAGGCGCCGGAGGCGGTGCCGTCGGCTTCGTACAGCGACGTGTATGCCGCCACCCTGCAGGCACTCAATGATGGCGAGAGCCGCTCCAGGCGCGGGGAATCGCGGCAGCCATGGATTGATGAGAACCTACATCCGCAGACCGGCGACTGGATGGCGCGGACGATGCTGCAGGAGCGTGGTCAGGCACCGGTCGAGCGCGGCAAGGATTACAATCATTCCACTTTCTGTGATCTGGTGATCAGTGGGCTCGTCGGGCTGCGGCCGCGGGCCGACCGTGTGGTGGCAGTGGATCCCTTGCTGCCCGAAGGCTCATGGGATTGGTTCTGTCTGGACCGGATTCCCTATCATGGGGTGATGCTGACCGTGCTGTGGGACCGGGATGGCAGCCGGTATGGCCGCGGGGCTGGCCTGCGGATTCTCGCTGATGACCGATTGCTGGCGGAACGGCGCGACTGGGGCCCGCTGCGCGGTGAACTGCCCTGACTTCCGTGCGCTGGGGAAAGCCGGGATCCGGCGGCCTGCTTCAGGCGTGGCCGAGCGAGACGAGTTCGAGAGAGTCCGGAGGGGAACCGAGGATGGCCGAGGCGATGGTCGCGAAGCGGCTGGCGGCATCGGTGACGAAGAACGATTCCGAGCGCAGGTGGTGGCTGCTGCCGAGGAGTCCGGCTCCGCTGAGAAGGGTGGCGGTTTCCGCGGCCGCGGCTTCCGCGCTGTCGACGAGCGTGACATCAGGGCCCATGGTTTCCGCGATGACCTTGCGGAGGAGGGGATAGTGTGTGCAGCCGAGCACGAGGGTATCGATGTCCGACTCCTTGAGGGGGGCGAGGTATTTGGCGGCGGCGAGGCGTGCGATCTCCGATTCGGTTTCGCCTTCTTCAGCGAGGGGAACGAAGAGGGGGCAGGCGATGCTCTGAATGAGTTGGGGGTCGCGTCCGGCCGCGGCGAAGGTGCTGCGGATGCGCTGCTCATAGGCTCCGGAGCCGATGGTGGCGGCGGTGGCGATGACGCCGATGCGGCCGTTGCGGGTGGCGCGGGTGGCGGCGCGTGAGCCCGGTCCGATCATGCCGAGGATGGGAAGGTCCGGAAACTGCTGCCGGAGGGCTGGGGCGGCGAGAGCGGATGCGGTATTGCAGGCAATCACGATCATCTTGACGCCCTGGCCGAGGAGGAACTGAGTGTCTTCGAGCGCGTAGCGTTCCACAGTGGCTGGTGACTTGTTGCCGTACGGGACGCGGGCGGTGTCGCCGAGGTAGACCAGCGATTCAGCGGGGAGGGCGGCGCGGACGGCGCGGAGGACGGTGAGTCCTCCGACACCGGAGTCGAAGATGCCGATGGGGCGGTCGTTCATGGGAGATCCTGGGGGCCGGGGACGCCGGCATCGGCGAGGGCGCGGGAGACAGCACCGTGCCAGTCGCGGTTGGCGGCCGGATTGGCCGGGCTGGGGTGGGGAATGCGGACGATGCGGGCACCGTGGCCGACAGCGAGGCCCTGCAGTTTCGCTTCGGCAAATCCACCGACGCCGATCAGCCATGTGGGCTGGAGAATGCGGATGACTTCACCGAGGTGGTCGAGACAGGCGGCTTCGACCGGTTCCATGGCATGGCGCGGAATTTTGTCAGGGGTGTGGTTCCGGCCTGATTCCTCGAGGAAGATGAGCGGGCAGAAGTTGACAGCGAAGTGATGGCGGAAGAAGCGGTCGGCTGGGCCAAAGGAATCGCGTGCCCATCCCCAGAGGCGTCTGCCGCTGACTTCCGCGCGCCGGCAGGCGAAGCCTTCGATGCGGCGCTTCGGGTGTTCGTTGCCGGGATGCCCGACGTTTCCGGTGATGCCCATCCAGTCGCGCACGGCGGAGATTTCTCCGAACGGCACGCCGGTCTGAGCCATGCCGAACGGCCCTGGGTTCATGCCAAGGAGGAGGATGTGGCGCGGACCAGTGGCGAAGCGGCGGATCCATGCGGTGTGCGGATCCCAGGCATATTCGAGCGGGTTGTAGACGTGGGTGACGGGGGAGGGGAACTGGAGACCGGCGAGTCTGCTGCGGAGCCGGTCGGC
>JBIICE010000324.1:0-3429 GCA_044239025.1 Verrucomicrobiales bacterium | reverse complement strand
GCAAGGGCGTCTGCCTCGAACAACTGAAACGCACCACAGACGCACTCGACGCGTACCACGAAGTCGTCTCGTCTCCGCCTGCCAGCGAAGGCCCGGACGAATACTGGTTCCATCGCGCGGGCGAAAAAGCCCTCCGTCTCCTCGAATCGACCGGAAAATACGAAGAAGCCGTTGAGATGGCCAGAAAGCTGTCTCAGGCTCCCGGCCCGCGCGGGCGCGCGGCCGGCAATCTCGTGAGCCAGCTGGCGCTCAAATACGGGATCTGGCTCGAGAACGATGCCCCCACGGCCCCTCCGCCCTGAAACCCGTCAACCTTCTGCAAGCTTCTCCCATGCCCCACACCAAACTCTTCATTCCCGGCCCCGTTGAAGTCAGCCCGCAGACCATGCAGGCCATGACCCAGCCCATGATCGGCCACCGCAGCAAGGACTTCCAGTCGCTTTACGGCCGCATCATGCCCATGCTCCAGACGCTCTTCGGAACCTCGCAGCCGGTCTTTCTGTCGACCTCGTCCGCCTGGGGCGTCATGGAGGGCAGCATCCGCAACCTCGTTGCCCGGAAGGTCCTCAACTGCTGCTGCGGTGCCTTCTCGGACAAATGGTACGATGTCGCCCTCGCCTGCGGCAAGCAGGCGGAAGCCCTCCGCGTCCCCTGGGGCCAGCCCATCACCCCGGACCTCATCGACGCGGCCCTCGCCAAGGGTGGCTTCGACGCCATCACGGTCGTCCACAGCGAAACGTCCACCGGAGTCCTCAACCCCATCGCCGCAATCGCCAGCCTCGTCCGCTCCAGATACCCGGAGGTCCTCCTCATCACGGACACGGTCTCCAGCTTCAGTACGGTCCCCATTCCCTTCGATGAACTCGGACTCGATGTCATGCTCCTCGGCGTCCAGAAAGCCCTCGCCCTCCCACCAGGCATGGCCCTCTTCGCCGCCAGCGACCGCGCCTTCGAACGCGCCGCCACCCTGAACGACCGGGGCTACTACTTCGATTTCATCGAATTCCGCAAGAATGCGGAAAACCTCATGACCCCAAGCACGCCGGTCATTCCCCTGATCTATGCGCTCGAATCAAAACTGAACGAAATCCTCGCCGAAGGCCTCGAAAACCGCTTCGCGCGCCATGCCCGACTCAACCGCATGGTCCACGACTGGGTCGACCGCCACGGCTTCGGCTACCTCCCACCCGATGGATTCCGGTCGAAGGCGCTCACCTGCGTCAGCAATACCCGGGAAATCGACACGGCTGCCTTCGTCAGTACCCTCAAGAAGGATTTCCACTTCGCCATCGACGGCGGCTACGGCAAAATCAAAGGCTCCACCTTCCGCATCTCCAACATGGGCGACGAAACGGACGCCACCATGCAGGAACTCATCAGCGCGCTGGACGCCACCGCCGCCAAACTCGGATTCTGATTCCCCGGGGCCCACCAACCACCCCGCCCGCCCCAGCATGCGCGACCTCCTCACCGACCCGGCCTGCCAACCGGCCGACCTCGGATGCCCGCTGCCGGACTCCCTGCATGCGGTCTCGGTCGCCATGCCCTCATGGCAGGATGTCATCGATTACGAAGAAGGCCGTCCCGCGCTCACCGCCCAACTCCGGGCCGGCTACCCGCGCTTCTTCTGCCACCCGAAAGTAACCGAACTCTTCGCCGCCGCCACGGCGGCCTTCGCCTCGGATGGTGAGGGATCGCTCGTCTTCCCTTCGGAGGAAGCGGCCGGCCGCTGCCGCGATTACGTGGGCCGCAGATCGGACGCCCCCGTCCGGCTCAACCCGCTCGGCCCGGCCTGCGCTGTCACCTTCCCGGAACCGGTGCGACCGCTCGTCCGCGAGTTCTGGCGCTACTGCGGCGACACCCTCAGCAGCCGCATGGCCGTCTCTCTCCTCGCCAATCCGGCCCCGCCCAGCCCGGCCGATGCTGCCACTGGCGATGACGCCAGCCGCTCCATCCGGGAACGCCTCGCCCACCTTCACGGGATCCCGCCGGATTTCGTCTTCCTCTTCCCCTCGGGCATGGCCGCCATCGCCGCAGCCCACCGGCTCGTGACCGCGCCATTCCCTGGCCTGCCCACGGTCCAACTCGACTTCCCCTACGTCGACGCTCTCAAAATCCAGCAGGAATGCGGCTCGGGGGTCCACTTCTTCCCTCTCGCCTCGCCGGACGACTACTCCGCCATCCGTACCCTCGCCTCGCAGCAGAAAATCGCCGCGGTCTTCTGCGAAATGCCCAGCAACCCGCTGCTCCACAGCGTCCGCCTCAGATCGTTCGCTCCCACCCTGCGCTCCCACCGGATCCCTCTCATCATCGACGACACCGTCGCCAGTGCTGCCGCCATCGCTCCACTCCGCCACGCCGACCTCGTCACCACCAGCCTCACCAAATCCTTCTCGGGAGAAGGCGACGTCCTCGCCGGTGCCCTCATCCTCAACCCGGATTCCCCCCACGCCGCTTCCTTCCTCGCGGCCCTGCAGTCAAGGAACCCCTCCGGAAATTCGCTCTGGTGGGAGGACGCCGCTGCCCTCGAGAAAAACAGCCGCGACTTCTCCACCCGCATCCACCAATCCCATTCGTCCGCCGCAGCCCTCGCCGCCACCCTCGCCGCCCACCCGGCCGTCGCGTCGGTCTGGTACCCCCGGAATGGCGATGGCCTCGACGAAATCCTCCGCCCCGGAGCGGGTCGCGGCTGCCTCTTCTCCTTTGCCCTCCGCAATCCCGCCAGCACCCCGGCCGTCTACAACGCCCTCCCCATCTGCAAAGGCCCCAGCCTCGGCACCAACTTCTCCCTCTGCTGCCCCTACACCCTCCTCGCCCACTACCTCGAACTCGATTGGGCCCAATCCTGCGGCGTCCCCCCCCACCTCCTCCGCGTCTCCGTCGGCCTCGAACCACTCCCGGATCTCATCGACCGGTTCCTCTCTGCCCTCGCAAGGGCCTGAATCACGGTCACCCCACACCCACGGACAAACTCACACCAAAATTAACGGATTTGCCGCAGTTTCACGAAGATTTCATACGCAGCAGGCACGTTTCCTGCCCTCTACTGCGTTTTGACGGAACAATTCCCTGCCCCGGCGACGCTGCTTGGCACGGTGACTGGAATAATTACAGAAAGCTGTGCTTTTCTTTCCCGCAGCCGCCCGCTAGCCTCTTCCAGTAATTCGGCCCAGCGTACACAGCTACCCGAATACTTGACCAACTCAATGACTGCCAACGACATCCGAGCCACTCTGGTGAATTCTGCGGACGGGACCGAGGTCCTGCTGCCGGAAATCGCCATCTTCGGCCGGACCCCGGAAAGCACCATCTGCCTCCCGGATACCCGCGTCTCCCGCCGCCACGCCATGATCCGGCGACAGGAGGACGATGAATACTGGTTTTACGACCTCGGCAGCTTCAATGGCAGCTACCTCAACGGCGAACGCG
>JBIICE010000109.1:0-13712 GCA_044239025.1 Verrucomicrobiales bacterium | reverse complement strand
GTGGAAAGCAAGCCGCTGGCGGATGCGGTGAAACCTGCGGGCAGCACCTTCCCGCTGCGCTACCTGATCCATGTGGCCGATGACGGGACCGCCCGCGTGCTTTCCCAGGTCTTCATGGGCCCGTTGGCCGCCGCGCCTCATGACTTCGGTCTGTGCCTTTCGGAGGCCGGTCTGAAGGCGGACGCCAAAGCTGCCGCCCGCCGCATCGTCGCGACCCACATGCCGCTGGACCGCGTGCTGGGGACCACCGGCAGCTTCACCATCGGCGGCGACCTTGCCTGCACCATCTCCACGCCTTTCAACGATCCCACCAACCCCTTCGTCCACCAGTATCACCCGGATCACGACAACAAGAGTGGCCAGACCGAACTCGTGGATGGCCAGGAAAGCTACAGCGTCACCCGCGCGGTCACCTTTACCTTCACGGCCACGCCGCCGGATGGCGGCAGCGCCATCGGTTGGGGTAGCAATGTGATCGGCGGCACCTACGGCGAGTTAGTCAGCGGCCTGCACAGGGACAGCGTCGGTGTCGGCACAGGCAATGGCATTCGCCTCTCCGGCACCTTCAAACTCCGCCGGGCCTCGGAACTCGGCGCTCTCAACCCCTGATCCTTTCCTGCTTCAAACCTCAGTACCCGTTCCACGTCTTCCTTATGAAACTCCATCTTCTGCTCACTGCCTTCGTCGCCCTGCTGGCGCTGGTTCCCGGCCCGGTCGCGGCGCAAACCACCGCCGTGCCTAACTTCATCAGCTACCAAGGGCGCGTGGTGGATGCAGCGGGAGCCAACGTGGGGGCCGGCACTCCGGTCAACCGCACGGTGATCTTCCGCATCTGGGACAGCCCCTCCTCCACCAACACGGCCAACCTCATCTACTCCGAAGCCCAGACCGTCACGGTCTCGGAAGGCGAGTTCAGCGTGCTCGTCGGCCAGGGCGTGGCCAATCCCACCGCGACCTTCGGCTACAGCGAAGCCGACCGGAAGCTCGCGGATCTCGGTGCCGCTTTCAACGGCAGCGCACGCTATCTGGGGGTGACCGTGGCTGCCACGGCGACCATCGCCCTCACCGACAATGAAATCACCCCGCGCCAGCAGATCGTCTCCACTGCCTTCGCGATGCGGGCCAAGTTAGCAGAGAACCTCAGTGGCTCCGCCAGTCTCGCCGGGGGCAGTGATTTGACCCTCAACCCCAGCGTCTTGCCGCCGGGCAGTGCCGCCAGCAATTACGGCCTCGGCTGGTACGGTTCAGGCCGCCTGTTCGGCACCATTCCGGTGGATGGCCCGGTGCTCTACGGCAACAGCGGTGGCGCTCTTGGCTCCAATGCCTCCGGTACCCGCAGCACCGCCCTACTCTGGAATGCGTCCGGTCAAGTCGGCATCGGTGCCACCGGCAGCTTCCCGGCGACCAGCAAGCTGACCCTGCAAGGCGATGATGCCACGAGCCCGGCCAGCCAACTCGTCATCCGTGGCAATGGCACCAACATCAACGAGCGCCTGCTCGTCGGCTTCGATACCACCAACAACCGCGCCACCCTCCAGTCCTATACCGCGGCCAGCACAGCCGGCCCGTTGCTGCTCAACCCGGGCGGAGGCAATGTCGGCATCGGTACCGTCACGCCAACCGCCAAATTGGAGCTTGTCGATGGAGCGACCTCTGGAGCCTATGGCTCCGCGCTGATCAGCCGTCCCGACACGGGGCACACCGGATCGCACCTTGCCTTTCTGCGCGCGGGTGGCCAGGTCATGGGTTTGGGTTACGGCCAGTCATCCTCCACCTTCGGTTTTGGTACAGGGACATTCGGTGCCTTCAGTCCTGGTATCCTGTCGATCGACATCAATGGAAAGGTCGGCATCGGTACTGTGGCACCCGCCAACATCCTGCAGGTGCTGGCTCCCATAGCCGCGCAGACCACCACCAACACCGTGACATCGGCAAACGCGGTCGCCGCCATCGGAGCGTCCGATAGCGCCCTCCATTTCGGGACCTATAACAACACCAATGGCTGGGGAAACTGGATCCAATCCAAGAGAACCTGGGATGCCGTGTCATTTCCCATGGCGATCAACCCCAACGGTGGCAACGTGGGGATCGGCATCTCGAATCCGCTGTACACGCTCGATGTGGCTGGCACGGCCCGCGCGCAGTCACTCTATCTGGACGGCAACGTCCATTTAAATGAACACTCTACTTTTCTGGCGAAAAACTCTGCGGGTGTCTATGAGAACTGTTTCTGGCCCCGGTCAGCGAACGGGACCTATCTCAATTATGGCACTTCCGGATTGTTTATCCGCAACAACGCCTCGGCGGTGGAAATGTATTTGAATGGAGGGAGATTGGGAGTGGGTACCACGGATACCACCCAAGGTGCGATCACCACGACAACCACCGGTTTCACATCAAGGGGGACAGGAGCTAATGGCAACACCAGTTACGCGAAAATGTCTTTCCGGCCGGATCGCGGAGGCATCGCCTTTGATGTTTTTAATCCGAATCAGAACCCGAATGTCTGGAGAGGGTTCAGTTTCGATGGAAATAATGACATCGATTGGTACTCAGACCGCAGACTCAAGAAGGATATCGTGGATGCGGAGCCGATGTTGGATCGGTTGATGCAGGTGCAGTTTCGTCGCTACCGCTGGAAGGACAACAGCGACCCAGCAAGCAAGACGGAATTCGGGGTGATTGCGCAGGAGGTGGAGCCGCTCTTCCCCGATGTTGTCGCCACCGGGAGTGACGGAATGAAGACTGTCGGTTACACTAGCTTTGCGACGATCACGGCAAAGGCCCTGCAGGAGTACAAAGCCAGCAACGATGTCGTCCTGAGCAAACTTAGCGCGCAGATCCACGAAAAGGATGCGGAGATCGAGGCCCTGCGGGATGAGACCGCGGCGCTGCGCCGGGAACTCGACGCAAAGGATGCGAGCCTCGAAGCGCGACTGGCCGCACTGGAACGCAGGCTCGCCAATGGCGACGCAGCAAAGACCGTTTCGCTGAAGACTGCCGGGACCGCGGAGTGAGCCACTTCGCCTTCAGGTTTTGCGACAAATTGTCCGTCACACTCCCCACTTTTCCGCCTGGCATGAACCTCCGAGTCTTCACCCTGATGGCAGCCCTCGCTGCGCTGCTCTGCGCCCCGGCGGCTCACGCCCAGTTTGAATTAAAAGGCGGGGCGGCCAATCTTCTCGACAAGCGGCGGGCGGGGGGATCGCCGACGGTGTCCGTCAGCGGGGTGCTGACGGCAATCACGGTGCGCGGAGGCGGCAGTGGCTATGTGAGCGCCCCGGTGGTGAGCATTGCGGCTCCCACCAGCGGCACGACCGCGACGGCCACAGCCACCATCACCGGCGGAGTGGTGACGGCGATCACCATCACCAACGGGGGCAGCGGCTACAATGCCGCCCTTCCGCCGCTGATCAATATCGCGCCACCCAAGGTGCCCAGCGGCACGCCGGTGACGAATGTCCAGTTCGCCGGGCGGGCGACCACCGCAGCCAGTTCCGGGGCCATCTCCACGGCCGACTTGACCGCGGGGCGCTATCCCCGCGCGATCACGACCACCAATGGCGTCAGCATCACGACGATCCGCTTGAAGCGCAGTCTCTTCGGGTATGCCTTCGCCTCCGGAGTCCCGCGTTATTTCATGGGGGATGAGATCCAGCGGCCGTCTGTCAGCTGGGATGGGGCGCCGCTTGCGGATACGAACTACTGGCGGGCCCAGCCGGTGCAGCCGGGCGAGGAGTTCAGTTCCGTGCGGCTGACCAATACCGTCGACGGATTGACCCAGCCGCTGCTACCCACGGGAACCGTCGCGGTGACGAAAAGTTCCACCACCAGCAGTGTGGTGGAAGTGTTCAGCGTGCCCAGTGCCCTTACGGTCGGCTCCATTCTGCTGGGGCGCGAGGTGCAGCTCATCAACGGAAGCACGCTGACGCTGTCTGGGTTTGCCAATGCGAACATTGCCGCCAGCACCTCCAAAACCTTTCTGCCTTACCAGCCTTACTACTACAGCCCTCACGCGGACAAGGTCTTTGCCAGCCAGACCGGCCGGGTGACGGTTACCTGGGTGTCCGCCCTGCCGGATACCTCCGCGGTCGGTGAGTCCACGCCGACTTACAAGTTCCGGCGCGAGACCTTCGCGGTGTCCTCTGCTTCCCAATCCGAACCACGGGTGATCTACTGGACGGAGAAAACCTTCGATGGCCCGATGGTCCGCATTCCGAAAGGCCGCATTGTGCGGGTGAATCCGGTCTTCAATTCCTTCGTGCCGGGCCAGTCGGTGGAATACATCCCGGTCGGAGGTTCTAGTAATCCGGGCATCGCCGCACCGGGGGAGCCGCGCACGCTGTGGTTGGACACGGTTTCCGGCCAGTTCGCGCTCCGCGCCTACAATGCGGAAGGCCGCGTTTTCGTCGAATACCTTGGAGGCGAGGTCCAGGGCGAGGCTGGCCGTCATGAATTCCTCGGTGCCGACATTGTCGAGATCCGCCGCAGCGCCGACGTGAAGACCATCGTGACTCCGCTGGGTGAGCAGTTGCGACCCCGTGAAGGCCCCAGGGAAAACGGTGACGACCAGATGAGCCCCGTGCTCCCCACCCTCGCTACCGTCGTGACCAGCAAGCCGGTCTATGGCACCTTTCTCCGCCCGGATGGGATCACCGACTATTTTGCCGAGCGCGAGAACCTGAATCCGGACAATATGATACTTTACTGGATGGAGACGGCCGACGCCGCGCTGCATTCAGTCTCGAGTGGTGCTATCGCCGGCCTCGATATCTCGTGGCCGGTACTCAAGCGGAGCTACCTCCACCTGTGGCCTGACAGCCCGGCCGTCTACGAGCCGGTGAATGTCACTCAGACCGGCGCGGACGCCGCCCTCGGGCCGAAGTTTGAAGCCATCAGCCTGCCGAGCCTTGTGTTCCAGGACGATCCGGCGGAACTGGAGGCGGAGATCGACGGGGCCACCCAGCGCCTGCTGGTCAACTTCACGGCCAGCAGTCCCGACCGGCGGAACCGCTCACTGCTCAAGTTCAACTCGGTGGCGGGCGCTCAGTATGTGCGCCTGTGGATCGAGTCGGAAGAGGCGCTCGGTTCTCCCGCCGTCGCCGATGATCCCGCGACCCTGACGGTCAATGAAAGCCGACCCGCGGTTTACACCCTCAACGACCGCGATGGCGACGGCGTTCGTGACTGGTCGCCTGCGACGGCCATCGGAGCCACTACCGGTGGGCGGACCGCGGCCACCGTGGGCAGTCGCATCGAAGCCCCCGGGCCTGGCTATGAAATCGCAGGTCATATCTCCGATGGCGATTGCTATGCCCCGGCTGCCTATGTGAATCCGCTCGGCACGGCGGGCTTCTCCGGCGCGGCCGCCGGTGCCATCATTCCGGTCAACGCCTTGTCCGGTCGCAATCAACTTTTCGTCTGGTGGTTCAAGAAGGTGTCATTTCCCGCTGCCACGAAGATTGCGCCGTTCTACGTTCCCGCGATCTCCGCGCTCTATCAGGTGAGCTGGCCGGAGAATCCTCAGGAACTCGTGATCGCCTCGCTCAAGGGGCTGGAGAATCCAGGACTCAGCTCGGCCCAGCTCGCTGGCGGCATTTACCGGCAGCCAGATCCTGCACTGCCGGGCTACAATCCCAACGAAGAGCACGGCCTGCTGATCGATGGCAATGTCTTTGCCCTGCGCGATGACTTGAATCTCGCCACCAGTTCCGAGCCGTTCGTTCTGCTGCAGTACACCGATGCCGACGACCGCCGTCCGGCGATGCGCGTGGCCAAGGTGGTCCGCGCGACCGCCACCTATCCCCTGCAATACAACAAAATTGCCGGCACTCCGCTGACTCCGCCAATGCCGCTGGCACTTTTGCCGCTCCCCAAGAAACCGGACAAATCGGTGCGCAATGAAGAAGTGGTGCTCCTTCCGGATACTCTGCCTCTGCTCCCGAACGCCAATGCTTCCGCCACCTTCATCTCCGCTTACGGGAAATTCACCTTCGAGGACCGCAAGGGCACGCATTGGTTGTTCCGTGGTCCACACCGGGGAGAGGTAGGACTGGGCACGCAGCCGAGCTTCGGCATGAAGTTCTATTACAATCAGCGGGAAGACTTCGATTTCCCCGCCATGGCCCTCAATGCGCAGCCCGCGCCGGGCAGCATTCAGCCCTTCATTGCGAACACCGGCGGCGGTTCTTCCGTCACCCTCACCTATCTGCCCAAGTGGCCGGATGACACGTCCCTCCCGGTCGCGCAGCGCAGCGTGGTTCCTGGACTGATGATGGCGGAAACCCTGGGCAAACAGAAGGCCAGCACTGCCAACGGTGGCGGTCTGCCCCAGGTGCTCGGCCAAACCAGCGCCCAGGTCCTCTATCAGCAATCGATGGCGAATAAGTGGAATGCTGCGTCGGTGACCTTGCACGATCCGATCCGAGCGAAAACCTCGGCCATGGTCGAGCTGCCCCCGGGGCTGCGGACCAGCGACTACGCCGGCAAGACCTACTTCCAGGGCCTCGCGCCCAACCTCCAGAACCGTTTCCATTACGATTCCCTCCAGAAACGCCTCGAGCTGATCGGCGAGTTCGTGGACGAAGTCGCAACGGAAGATTATTTCAATCTCAACCAGCTCAGCCAGCAGGATGTGGCGGCTCTCAAGGCACTTCTCCCGGCCGATGCCGACGCTGCGGACAGGTCCCGGTGGGATAACGCGATCGACGGGCTTTCGACCAGGCTCGAGACCTTCCGGGAGAGCGCCACGGTGCCGGACACCTATGTGGTGAATGCCGGGCTGGATCAGATCATTCCGGTCATGGGACGTTCCGAGATCACCGATCCTGACACGGCGGTGGCGGGCTATGCCTTGAGTTCCACGGGTGACGGCACTGGCTACGTGACACTGCTGTTCGGCAACGGCAAGGCTTTCACGGAACCGGGAGACCCAGTTCAGATGCAGATCATCAAAGTGGTGCCCGACCTCTATCCCGGCGACCTCAAGGTGCTGCTTTCGTCCAATCCGCTCGATGAGAAAGTGACGGTGCGCCACAGCGGCGACTACGGTGGCAAGCCGGAGAACTTCGAGTTCCGCTACCGCTATGCCTTCAACGACAGCAGCGGCCAGGCACCGGTTCTGCCGGGTAACAACAGCATTCCGGGCCCTGCCTGGATTGATCCCGACAATACGCCCTACAGCCTCGGCGGCTCGATCCTCGTGGGGGCCGATCCGGCTGCTGTTCTCAGCAATCCCGCCGTACTGATGGGAGATGTCAATTTCACCATGAGCTACCGGCTCAAGGCGCAGGGCACCACCCCTGCAGGCGCGTGGTCGAACTGGACCGACGCGATGCCCGTCGAGGGCTGGATCAAGCGCGTGCTCGCCAGGATCACGCCCTTCAACCAGCGGATGAGCGATCTCTACAGCAACTCGATCAATACGGATGTCTCGCTGCTCACCCAGGCCGGCACCCGCTGGGAAGGCGACATCGCCCTCAACATGGAAAACATCAATGATGTCGGGCTGATCGAAATCTACGAAACTGTGCTCAACCGCGGCAAGGGCTTCACGATCAATTCCGACCTTGATACCGCCAGCACCAACAACGCCCTGATCCTCGCAGCCGGCTATCTCAACGACCTTTACACCATCCTCGGCAACGAGGCCTACGCGGATGGGGCCAATCCGACGATCTCCGTCGATGACAAGGACAGCGTGACCGAGGTCAACACCAGCCGCTTCGCCTTCGAGGGCCAGGTGGCCAGCTCGCTCGATGAGGAACTCGCCCTGCTGCGCGGCCGGGATGACTTCAACGCCCAGGGCACGGCACAGGCCCCCGCTTACAATCGGCTCTGGTGGAACTACACCCGCGGCATCAACAGCGGCGAGGCGCTTTATGCGGTGAACTACAACATCAGCGAAAAGGCGGGCTCCAGTACCGCCAACGGCGTTGTCGATGCGGAGGATGCCCAGCGCATGTTCCCGCAGGGCCATGGTGATGCCTATGGTCACTACCTCTCCGCGCTCAAGGGATACTACAAGCTGCTCGCCCATCCGTATTTCACGTGGCGGCCCAGCGCGGAGACGGTCACGGTGCTCGGCGTTCCGGTGTCGGTGGACTACAAGGACGAGCGGAAATTCGCTGCCGCCGCCGCCAACGTCGGACGTACCGCCCAGGAGGTGCTCGGGCTGGTCCATCGCCAGAGCTACGAGGACGATCCGGACGCCGGCTGGTCGCAGTTCCGCGATGGCAAGAGCAATCCCCGCACCTCCGTCGTCCGGCATCAGGGGCTGGACGAAACCGCCAGCCGCTCGACCCAGGGCGCCTTCTTCCACTGGATCGTCGGCAATGCGATGCTGCCGGATGTGGATACCGATCCCAATCACAGCGGCGTGCAGATTGTGGACCGCACCACGGTGCCGGAACTCAACGAACTGCCACCCCTTGCGCTCAGCTACCAGACGACCATGGACTCTGCCAACGACCGCCTCAATCCGCTGGGCCTGGCCCCCGGAGCGATCGCGTTCGACCTCGATCCCTATTGGAACAACTCGCTCGGCCAGGAACTGGCGGACCCGACCGTCGTCGGCAAGAGCCACTACGAGCAGGTCTCGGTGCGGGCCCTGCAGGCGCTGAATAATGCTGCCGGTTCCTTCAATCAGGCCGCCACCATGACGCGCCTGCTGCGCAACCAGGAGAACCAGATCAGCGACCAGCAGACGGCGATCGAGGACGAGGAGTACGCCATGCTTCAGGAACTCAAAGATATTTATGGCATGCCCTATGCCGGTGATGTCGGGCCCGGGAAAATCTATCCGCAGGGATATGAAGATCCGGACTATTTCCGCTGGAACATCATCGACCGTCCGCTCGACTGGATCGATACCACCAAGCCGGTCACCGTGACCCTGCAATACCCGGTGCAGTACCGGATCTTCACCGGAGGAGCCATTGATGGTGTGATCAAGAGCTATGAAGGGGGCGATCAGGACGGTGACGGAGTGCAGGACACCGTTGCGAAAACCTTTCAGGTTACCCCGAACCAGTGGGTCCAGTTCGCCGATGTGGTCGGCCCAGGCACCGCGCTTGGCAAGCGCCCCTACACCGGGGCTCTCCAGGATGCCTTGATCGAGGCGCAACTCTCCCAAGTCGCCCTGATCTCGGCCCAAAACGAATTGAATGATTTGCAGCGCCGCTTTTACCGGGAAGCTGAGGTGTTCCGTGGGATGGTTGCGACGCACGCCGATCAAAAATCGGATCTGATGGGTATCGGCACCGGACTCGTGGCCAACAATACCGCGGTGGCGGTACTGGAGTCTCTCGGGGAAATGCTTGATCTGGGCGCTGAGCTAGCCGGCGATATTCCTGATGCGGCATCTGTCTTTCTGCCCCTTTCAACGGGATTGTCGAACGATGTGACCTCGGCAGGTCGCGGTGTCCTCAAGTCACTGGGGACGGGGACCGAATTCGGCCTCAAGAGTACAGCGCTCATTCCCAAGGCATCGGCACGCCTGCTGCAAGCCACCGTGGGCGGTACGCTGGAACTTACCTGGCAGTATAACCTCCTGGCCTCCGGACTGTCCCAGGAAGAATTGCAGGCCGCGTATGAATTTGAGCAGACCTATCGCGAACTCATCGGGATGTATACCCGCTTTGCCGAACTGACTGCCATCTGCGCCACTGCCACCCAGAAGATCCAGAACCTGCAGGTGGCCGGGGAGACCATCCGGCAGCGTCGGGAGACTTTGCGCCAGCGGGCGGCTTCAGTGATCAACGGCTACCGGACGAAGGATCTGACCTTCCGTACCTTCCGCAACGAGGCGCTGGTGCAGTACCGGACCTTGTTCGACCTCGCGAGCCGCTACAGCTACCTCGCGGCCAAGAGTTACGACTACGAGACCGGGCTGCTCGGCACCCCGCAGGGACAGGCGGTGATCAACCGCCTCGTCGCCTCCCGTTCGCTGGGGGATCTGACCGACGGCGTGCCGCGAGCCACCACCAGCACCCTCGGCGATGCTGGACTGGCCGGGACCATGGCCCAACTCAACGCGGACTTTGCCGTCGCGGAAGGCCGGCTCGGGATCAACAATCCCGACCATTATAACACGCTGTTCTCGCTGCGTCAGGAGTTGTTCCGAATCCTGCCCCATGTTGAAGATGAGACGGCTTCCGCCGATGAGGCCTGGCAGCAGACGCTCGAGCAGCACATCGTGCCCAACGTCCTGTCCGACCCTCAGGTGGCCGCCTACTGCCGCGGCCTGACGAAGGCAGACGGCAGCGCGATTCCCGGATTCATCATCCCCTTCAGCACCACCGTGGAGGATGGCAAGAATTTCTTCGGCCTCGATCTCGCGGCTGGAGACCATGCCTACAGCCAGAGCAACTTCGCCATCAAGATTGCCGCCGTCGGCGTGGCCCTGCCTGGTTACGTTGGCATGAGTTATGGAGAATCCACGCAGCCAAACGCACTCAGCGCGACGCCCTATGCCTATCTGATTCCCTGTGGTACCGATCACATGCGTACCCCGCTGGGTGAGTCCGATGAAATCCGCAGCTGGCAGGTGGTGGATCAGGCACTGCCGCTGCCCTACAACCTCGGAGCCAGTGATTTCAACACCACGCAGTTCTTCGGCCCGAACGACACGTTCTCCGAAAAGCCGTGGGTGACCCGCAAGCACCAGGCCTTCCGCATGGTGGCGGATCCCGCGATCTACGAAGATGGCTCCCTGCCGACCGTCTTCACCAACGCCCGCCTCATCGGCCGCAGTGTCTGGAACAGCCAGTGGAAGATCGTCATCCCCGCTAACACTCTCCTCAATGACGAACAGCAGGGCATGAACAACTTCGCAGCCAGCGTCAAGGACATCCAGCTCTTCCTCCGCACCTACTCGAACTCCGGGAACTGATGAAGACGGAGGATTCCGCTGCCCGCATACTGGATGTGAGCCCCAGCGTGCCGCCATGGGGTCGATCCTTAGTCATTTTCAGGGAAAAAGACATGTTACTGGATGCTCGGAAGTTATGATATAATATCAAAACCACGTCTCGCTTCGGCACTTCACTTCACCACCAGACGCAATGAAATTCATCCTAAAAACCCTGCCTCTGCTGTTGCTGGCCGCTTCGTTGTCGCAGGCCTTCCCGCCGGCACCTTACTACACGGTTTACGGCGACGTGCGCGATGAATATGGCGTGCTTCTGCCTGCGGAGGGCTCCTCGGTGGTGATGTATCAAGGGGGCGTGGAAAAAATGCGTGAGGCACTGACGACCGGCAGTGGCGCGGATTACAACTACCAGCTCCGCATGCGGATCGACATGGGCCGGAGCCTGACGAACAACTACAGCTCTCTGGTCGTCTCGACCGCCTCCGCCTTCACGCTGAGGATCAACGTCGGCGGCACGGACTACTACCCGATCGAGATCAGCGCGCGCACGCCGACAGTGGGCTCCGCCGCATCCCGCACCCGCCTGGACCTTACGCTGGGAGTGGACTCGGACCGCGACGGACTTCCCGACGCATGGGAGGAGTCGCAGCTCTATCAAGGCGGTTATCTGCCCGGCCCGGACGGTTGGGATCTTTCGCTGCTGGATCGTAACGGCGATCTCGACAAGGATGGCCTGAGCAACGGCACCGAATACATCGCCGGGACTTACGCCGCGGATGCGACATCCACCATCAACCTCGCGATCAAGGAAAAGGTCGGGGAAAACGTCCGCATGGAGATGTTCGCGCTCTATGGGAAATCCTACACCATCGAGTCCTCCACGGACCTCAAAACATGGGCTCCGATCACGTTCTCCACCGCTGATCCGGCCGGGGCGGCTCCGGCGGGATTTCAGGATTCGCTCGTGGCCACCAACACCGGCATCACCAGCCTCTACGCCAAGGGCGTCGGCGCTACCACTTACTACCGCCTCAAAATCCGATGAAACACCTGACCAGGATTCTGCTCGCCTTACTGTTCCTCGCCGGCGGAGCCCACGCCCAATGGGTCACCAGGAACTATTCCCTAGCCGCCGGTTGGAATGGCGTCTGGCTGGCGGGCGATGCGTCCTACACGACGGTTTCCAGCTTGTTCTCCGGCAGCGCCGCCGTCACCGAAGTGTGGCGATGGAACCCGAATCCTGACCGGACCGCCTTCACCCAGACTAACTCCGCCCCCATGGCCAACAGCGAAGAGTGGACGATCTGGAAGCGTGATGGCACCGAGACTGGCCTCTCGCGGATGGTGGGAAATTCCGCCTATCTGATCCGCTGCTCCGATGCGGTCACGGTGCCGATCAAACAGCCGGCTCATCAGCCGCAGTGCCTGGAACACCCGTTGGAAGATCGTGATTCCCGCCATCAACCTGCTCGCTGACGAGAAGGCCGCCCTCGACCGTTTCGTGGGCAGTGTGACGGACGTGCAACTATACCTCCGCACCTACTCGCATTCCGGAAACTGATGAAAAAGTACTATCGGATTCTCTCTCTGGTCGCGGTCCTGCTGCTTTTGTGGCTGGGTTGGCATTGGATGCGTGGGCACCGCGCACCGCACGTCGATCAGCCCTCACCCGAGGGAGTCATGTCAGGAGCCAACAGCGTCCAGAACGACCCTGTGAAGATTTTCCAGCGGGCGTTTTGGGCCAGTCCGACGAGCGAGGATACGATCCTCCATGCCGAGCGACGCGAATGGAGCGACGCGGACGGAGTATTGAAATGGGAATGGTTTCTGGTTGTTGAGCCATCGCCCGCCTTGCTTAAGCGTCTGCGGGATGACAACACCTTCGGCCTGGTCCCCGCAACCTCCGCAGCCACCATCGGCAATGCGCCGGGTTGGTTCCGCTTCGACGCCGGCGAGGTCAACGTCCTGAAGTCTCCACAGGGCAGGCTCCAACTGATATTCTCCAAAAATTATCGCACGCTTTACGCCACCGATGCTGGGCGCGGCTTTCTGCGGGGAGCGCCTGAACCGGTCAGAGCCGCGCCGCAACAAGCCCCCGTTCCGGGGCGTCTGCCAATTACACCACCTCCACGTCCGCAACCATGAATCCAGCCTCCCTTTCTCTCATCCGAAGTCTCGTTTTCGGCGCCTCGGTGCTGCTGCCGGTGGTATCGCAGGCACAGGCGCCCCTGATGCTCAATCAACAGGGGCGCATTTCCGTAAATGGAATCAACTTCAACGGCACGGGATACTTCAAGTTTGCGTTGGTGAATGGTGCTGGTACGGTGACGCACTGGAGCAACGATGGCACCAGCGTTGCGGGCAGTGAGCCAGCGGCGGCGGTGTCACTGAGTGTCACCAAGGGTCTGTACTCCGTTCTGCTAGGCGGTGATACCCAAATGCAGTTGCCCCCTCTGGGCACCTCCATCGCCATTTTTGAAAGCGGCGACCTGTGGCTGCGCGTCTGGTTCAATGATGGCACAAATGGGTTCCAGCTCATCTCTCCCGACCAGCGCTTGGCCCCCGCGCCCTATGCGGTCATGTCCACCAAGGCGGCATCGTTCCTCGGTTCGCTCGCGGGTGATGTGACGGGCACTCAGAGCGCGACCTCGATTTCCGCCGCCACGGTGACCGGAAAAGCCCTGACTGGTTACGTCTCGGGAGCGGGAACCATCAGTGCCAGCGACTCGATCCTATCAGCCATCAACAAGCTCAACGGCAACAATGCGCTCAAAGCAAACCTTGCCAGCCCGACATTCACGGGAACCGTGAATGGCATCACGGCCGCGATGGTGGGACTCGG
>JBIICE010000108.1:0-13727 GCA_044239025.1 Verrucomicrobiales bacterium | reverse complement strand
TGCAGCCAACGGCTTCCACCACGGCGGCGTGGCATCATTGGGGCAGCAACCTCACCCATTCTGCTGACTACCGCCTCGATTCCACCGCAGCCGGATCCACGGCGCGACTCGAAGTTCAGAACGGCGTCACCACCTTTTCGGGAACCATCACCGCCACGGGCAATGGCAACGTCATCGATGTCGATGCCGGCTGGCGGGGCATCGTCGCCGGAGTACTGGCAGGAGACGGCGCGATCGCCAAGAATGACTCCGGTGCCCTGCTCATCAACGGCAACGCCAATACTCATTCCGGGGCCTTCACCATCGCTGCCGGAACGCTCGGCGGCGTGGGCACGCTCCCTTCGCCGACCGTCAACTGGAACGCAGGCACCAGCATCAGCCCCGGCGACCTCACGGTCTCTGCGGGGACCCTGACCCTTTCAGGAAACGTGATTTCCTCGGGTGCCAACTCGGCGTCCTTCAATATGGGTACCGAATCCGACCGCCTCGTCACCGGCGCATTCACCCAGAACGGCACCACTGCAGTCACCATCGTCCCGGGAGCTGGATTCAGCACGGGAACATTTCCTCTGATCGCTTACAGCAGCCTTGGGGGAAGCACGGGAGCCGCAGGATTCACCATTGCCCATCACCTCAACGGATCGATTCAGAACAATGCCGCGGCTGGCAGCATTGACCTTGTGGTCAAGGGAACCGACCGGATGATCTGGACGGGAGCCAGCAATGGAATTCTCGTGGCTGGTTCGCTCACCAACCCGGTCCTTCCGAACTTCTCGTGGCTTGGTTCCGGAGCTGAATTCTTGAATGGCGACAGCGTTGTCTTCAACGATTCCGCCGTGGGGCCGACTTCGATTGTGATTCCGTCGGCGCTTTCTCCGGGGGCGATCACTGTCGACAACTCCGCGAAGAACTACACATTTGATGGTCCTTCCGGCTTTGCTGGAACCACCGGCCTCGTGAAGACCGGTACGGGCACCCTGACCTTCCTCGCCAATCAGAGCTTCACCGGGCCGGTGTCGGTGGAAGGGGGCACCCTGCAGCTGGGAAGTGACAGCCGCTCGGCCACCTTGGCCGGAGCCTCCGGGGTTTCGCCTGCGATCAACCTCGCCGCCGGAACCACGCTCGGCATCGCCGTCGGTGGAACGGCTGAACTGGGACTGAGCAGCAACATCAGCGGCAGTGGCCGCATCGTGCTCAATTCCACGCAGAACGATCAACTCCACAACTTCACCGCGGATCGCGGGAATCTGGCCCTGCGCGGCGATAACCGTGGGTTCACCGGCGAGATCGTCATCCCAGATGGCAACCGGCTCCGGGCGAACTCGACGCATGCCCTCGGCAACGCAGCGTCGATCACGATCGAAGACGGCGGGGCCCTGCTCGCCGACCCGTCCGCGGGAGGCATGGTGTACTCCGGACCGGTCTCCGTCGGTGGCCGTGGCTGGCAGGAAACCGGAGGACAGCTCGGTGCGCTCCGCTTGAATTTCAACACCACCCTGAGCGGTCCGGTCACGCTGACCTCCGACACGCGCATCAGTGCATCGGTCGGTACCACCGCCGGAACGAATGAGGGCACGATTTCCGGGGTGATTTCCGGGGCCCATGCGCTCGAGGTCGGACTCCGTCAGATCGCCAACAACGCCAGCGGTACCATTACCCTCAGCAATCCGGCGAACACCTACACCGGGGACACCTCCATCACGCGGGCGACCGTCAACGCAGCGACCATCGCGGACGCTGGGCAGGAAAGCAGTCTCGGCAAGGGATCGGCCATCAATCTGGAAGTCGGTACCCTTCTCGTGACAGGCGCAGGCCCGATGAGCACGAACCGGACCATCACGGTGAATCAGGGCGGACAGGGCGGTGGCATCATTGGCACCAGTGATCCTTCGGCCAACCTGACGATCACGGGCAAGATTGTGAACGGGAACGCCAACTTCCCGATTTCGAGCCTCGACTTCATCAACGGCAGCGCCACGGCACTGGGCACTGGCGGCACGGTCGTGCTGAACACCGCGGATCCGATCCTTGTTTCGGGCACCACGGTGCACCGTCAGAATCTGACCCTCGCGGGCAATACCTCTTTCACCGTGGGTCATCCTGTGACCGGATCGACGGCCTCTCCATTCGGCTACCCGGGCGGGTTCAACCTTGGCAACAGCACGAGCGCCACCAATGCCGGCCCGGCCGTTCTCACAGTTCAGGACAATGCGGTCCTGACCACCTATGGGAACTTTGATGCAGGCAATCAGAATCCCGGCTTTGTCCCGGGAGGCACGGGTGTCACCATCCTGCAGACTGGCGGTACCGTGAATGCTCTCCGCGGCGGTGGCTCATTCGCCGCCGGTTCCTCGGACACCGCGAACCGCGCCATGCGGTTGGGTCACTGGCAGAATGGCGACGCGACCTATGCGCTTTCGGGCGGAACGCTCAATGTGCCCAATGGCTACCTCGCCCTCGCGTGGGACGGCAACGGCACCATCAATCAGAGCGGCACTTCGGTCGCCAATCTGCGCGGCGTGCGGATCGGGAACAGTGCGACCTCCGTCGGCAAGTATAACCTCGCCGGAGGCACGCTCAACGTCGGTGACCTCGGCATCCTGAAGAACGGAGCCGCGGCGACGCATGAATTCAACATGGATGGGGGCACACTCAAGGCCTCCGCTGATTTTGCGATCAGCAGCGGACTCCCCATCTATGCCCGGGCCGGCGGTGCGGTGATCGATACCAACGGATTCACGATCACCTCGGCCTCGGCAATTCTCGACGGCGGCGGCGGACTCGTGAAGAATGGAAACGGTCTCCTCGAACTTCCGGCCGGCAACAGCTTCACCGGGCCTACCGTCGTGAACGGTGGTTCCCTGGGAGGTTCGGCCGCGTCGTTCACTGCGTCGAATGTCACCGTCAATTCCGGAGCAAGTGTCTCGGGTTCGGCTTCCTTCCTCGCCGCCAACGGCATTGCGCTGACGGTCAATTCCGGTGGCGCGGTGAGCCCAGGCGCTGCTTCCGGTGCCGGGATCGGGACAGTGACCGCTGCAACGGTGAATCTCGCCGCAGGAGCACAACTCAATCTCACTCCTGGTGTCACGGGTGCTGGCGATCTCCTGAATGTGACGGCGGTCTCCGGCCTCGTCACTCCGGCGGTTGGTACGGCCTCGCTCAACGTCCTCCCAGTGGGAACGCTGCCCGCGGGCACATATGATCTCGTCCAGTATAACACGGCGATTGGCGGAGCCGGGTTCGCCGGCCTGACTGCAAACCTCCCTCACCTTGTCGGGGGGGTGGTTGCTGACAATGGTGCGGGGCGCATCCAGTTGACCCATGCTGGGCAGGAAACCATGACGTGGACCGGCGCTTCCGGTGGTTCCTGGGATACCTCCTCGGTGAATTTCTCGGGATCGGTAAGCGGTGCTGACAGTTTCCGTCAGGGCGATGTGGTGGTCTTTGACAGCACAACTTCGCCTGCCGAAACCGCGGTGAATGTGGCGTCCAGCGGAGTCACCCCGGCAGCGGTCAGCATCAATGATGCGACGGGATCGTTCACCTTCACGGGCGGATCGATCACGGGCGGTGGCGGCATCACCAAGACGGGTCCGGGCAAGACAGTCCTTGCGACGGACAATACGAACACAGGAACGACCACGGTTTCCGCGGGTACCCTGCAGCTGGGCAATGGCGGAACCAAGGGAACGCTCGGCAGTGGTGCGGTGGTCAACGATGGCACGCTGGCCATCAATAAATCCAGCCGGACGGTCATCAGCGGAGCCATCTCGGGAACCGGGGTGGTGCGCAACGACGGACCGGGTACCACAATCCTGCCGCGCGATAATACCTACGGTGGCGGCACCGTCATCAGCACAGGCACGATGGAAGGCCGCACCGCGGCCGCTTTTGGAACCGGAACCATCACGCTCGGTGATGCCGCCACAGGGTCCAGCAACGTGGCTCTGCTGTTCAATCCGTTCAACAATGACGCGGCCATCACCGTGGCGAACCCGATTGTGGTGGCTGCCGGTGGCACTGGACGCGTCACGATCGGCTCGGGTGAAAACTCCAATGTGGGTGCCGGCCTGATCTTTTCGGCGGCGAGCACCCTGACTCTGAACCGCGATGTGACCCTGACAGGCGACCTCGACCGGACCACCTTTGAAGGGGTCATCAGCGGTGCCGTGGACACCATCAACATTGCAGCCAGTCCTGCCCTTGATGCCACGCAGCGGACTGGGCGTGTGAGCTGGAGCGGTGCCAATACGTTCACGTCGGCTACGGCCGCTTTCACGACGATCAACGTGCTCGACCGGGCCATCTTCCAGCTGGGTCAGGCGACGACGGCGACGGCCATTGATCAGGTGCCGGATACGGCTGCGGTGGTGGTGGCGGCGGGTGGCACCCTGCAGTTCGGGATTGCCAACGACAGCGAAACGATCGGGGATCTCTCCGGGGCGGGCACGGTACGCAACATCACGAATACCGCCCTCAATCTGACCTTTGGAACTTCGAGGGATTCCGAATTCTCCGGCGTCCTGAACGGAGGAAACGCAATGTCCTTCGTCAAGCAGGGCGCGGGTACCTTCACCATGAGCGGGAACCTCGACAATCCGGCGGGGAACATTGCGGTGAATGCGGGAACCGTCCTGCTGGCCAAGGACAGCACCCCGTTTGTGCACGCGCTCGGCGGGGCCTCGACCGTGAACACCGGCGGCACCATGAAGCTCGGCGGCACGTGGACGTACACGCGGCCGGAAAGCGATGGCCGCGCTGGAGTCAACTCGGCTCCTTCGAATGCCCCGGCGAACTATGTGGACCAGATCTACAATGGATCCGGCATCACCATCAATGCGGGCGGCGTGCTTGACATGAATGGTCGTTCCGAGGCCATGAATACGCTGGCCGGAGCGGGAACCGTGACGAACAGCGGAGCCGCACCAGCGATGCTCTATGTCGGGGCGAACAATGGCGACAGCACGTTCACGGGATTGCTCGAGGATGGTGCCGGTGGCCTTGGCTTCGTCAAGATGGGCACCGGAGTGATGACCCTTTCCGGGGCCAGCACCTACAGCGGAGTGACCGAGATCCGGAGCGACAACGTGACGATCACGGATCTCCAGGCACTCGGTACCACCGCAGGAAGGACGATCATCGGAACGAACCGCGACAACAGCGGGGCCACCGATATTCCTTCGCTCACCATCAACGTGACGACGGCCAGTACGCCGGCCGCTCCCAATGTCTTTGCGGAGCCGCTGACCCTGCGTTCCGAGACCGCCGGGGACCAGCGCTCGCAGGTTGTCAATGCGGCCCAGAGCACGAGGCTGACGGGCCCGATCGTGGTGGAAGGCGACGGCATCAGCCAGATCATTGCCAACCAGGCAGCCGGCAGCCAATTGCAGGTGAATGGCAGCATCACGGGAACATCCAATGGCATTCTCTTCCTGCGGGGAAGCGGCGAACTGCAGCTGAATAGTGTCATCAATGCTCCTGCCCTGCAGCTGGCCAAGACGGACGCCGGTCTTCTCATCCTCAATTCGACGGGGAACGACTACCTCGACATCTCCCTGGTGAATGCGACCACGCGGACGGATGTGCCGAACGCGATTGATCCCACCGCGGTCCTCCGCATGGGTCAGAATGCGAGCGACAATACACTCGATCTGAACGGGAACAATCAGACGGTGGCTGGGATCCGCCTGAACTTCGGGTTCTCGGATGCCCGCAACCGGGTGGTGACGAACCTGTCGGCGACTCCGGCGACCCTGACGATCAACGTGCCGACGGCGGTTGGTTCCGACATGAACTACGGTGCTGCGGGTGTCGGTGGCACCATTGCGGGCAATCTGTCGCTCGTGAAGGATGGACCGGGCACGCAGGTGCTGTCAGCGGCCAACACCTATACGGGGACGACGACTGTGAATGGCGGCACGCTGCGGATCGATGGCAGCATCACGAGTGCCACCACGGTGAACCGGAATGGGGTCCTCGCCGGACTCGGAACGGTGGGCACTGTTGACGTGACGGACGGCGGGAGACTGCGGCCGAGCGGAATTCTGACGACCGGCGCGGTGACCACCCGCGTGGGGGGTCTGGTGGAGTTCACGATCGGTGGCACGGTAGCGGGCTCCCAGCACAGCCGTCTGAACACCATCGGTGCGATCAACGTGGACAACTCGACCCTTGTGGTGACGCTGACCAACGACTTCGTGCCGGCGCAGTTCGACAGGTTCACGCTGTGGGCGAATGACGATGCGGATCCGTTTGCCGGGACCTTCGATGGTCTGCTGGAGGGTTCGGTGCTTCCGGTGGCCGGGACTTCCGGATCAGCGGATCTGGATGCCGACTACTGGATGGTCACTTACACGGGTGATACCGGGAATGACTTCGTGCTGACCTACGTTCCGGAACCTGGCACCGCAGCGCTGCTGCTGGCGGGGGGACTGCCCCTGCTGCGCCGCCGCCGGAAGGCCTGAAGGACCCCTTTTCCGGGGAGAAGACTTGTGGGGCCGCTGCAGGAGAACTGATCTTCTGCAGCGGCTCTTGCTTTCCGGGCTGGGACGGGTATCCGCTGGGCGTTCATGGCAGGATTTTTCCGAAAGCTGATTGAGCGGTTTACCCGGCGGAAGGTTGATCTCGATGAACTCGAGGAGACCCTCATCACGGGGGATGTAGGGTTCCGCATGACCGAGCGGATTCTCGGTCGGCTGCGCGACATGGGGAGGAGTCTCGACCCCGAGGAAGTCGTGGACGTCTGTCGGCGGGAAATGCTCACTCTGCTGCCCGCGGAGAACCCGCCACTGCCGTTGTTTGCGGACCGTCCCTGCGTTGTGCTGATCGTTGGCGTCAACGGGACCGGCAAGACGACTTCGACGGCGCGGTTGGCCTGCTGGCTGAAGTCGCGTGGGCATTCCGTGATGCTCGCCGCGGCCGACACCTTCCGGGCGGCGGCCATTGAGCAGCTCGATGCCTGGGCGCAGCGTCTCGACGTGCCCATCATCAAGGGCCAGTACAAGGCCGATCCCGCGGCCGTCTGTCATGATGCGTGGGAATCGGCCAGCCGCCGCGGCATTCAGTATCTGCTGTGCGATACGGCGGGACGGCTGCACACGAAGGACAATCTGATGGCGGAGCTTGCGAAGATTGAGAGGGTCATTGGCCGCAAGGATCCCTCGGCTCCGCATGAGACCCTGCTGGTGGTGGATGCCACCACGGGGGGGAATGCGCTGCATCAGGCACGGGAATTTCAGAAGGCGGTGGGTAGGCTCACGGGTTTGATTGTGACCAAACTGGACGGCAGCGGCAAAGGCGGCTGCGTGATCGCCATCCAGGACGAACTGGGCATTCCCGCTCGCTTTGTGGGGACCGGAGAAGAAGCCGGCGATTTCGACGTATTCGAGTCGCGCCGCTTTGTGGAAACGATCCTCTGAATTTGCGGCTGGACGGATTCCACGATTGCGTGGGAGTCGGCTGGTGTGGATGATTGGCGTGATATCTGCCCGGACAGCATGACTCCGCTTTTCCGCAAATTCCTTGGACTGCACTGGATCCTGTTCGTGACCATGCTGGCGCTCATGGCGGCTGGGGTGTACTCGATTTACGCGGCGGTCCATTTCCGCGACGGGGACCTTGCGTTTCTGAGCGGGAAATGGCGGGATCAGATCAATTGGGCGATGGTGGGCAGTCTGGTGTTTTTCCCGGCGGCGCTCGTCGACTACAAATGGATCCGCTGGGGGGCGTTCGGGATGTACGCGGTGGGACTTGGGCTGCTGGGAGCCTTGTTCCGCTTTGGGGAAGGGGTGCACGGTCAGCAGATTCAGCTGTCGCTTCCGGGGATTGGACAGTTTCAGCCTGGGCAGGTGGCGATTTCCTCGACGATTCTGCTGATGGCGGTGGTGCTGGCGGAGGGGCACAAGCGGTTCCACTGGATGCAGCATTACTTTGTGCGGTTTCTGGTGTCGGGGGCGGTCTTCATGGTGCCCTTTGCGATGATCACGGCGCTGGGCGACATCGGATCGGCGATGGTGATGATTCCGGTGGCCTTTGTGATGATGGTGGTGGGCTCGATTCCGTTCCGCTGCCTGCTGGCGGTGATCCTGCTGGGCGTGGCGATGGCTCCGCCGGTTTATTACTTTGCGCTCAAGCCGTATCAGAAGGACCGGATCACGGTGCCGTACGACATCATGGCGGGCCGCAAGGTGGATGTGAAGAAGGAGGGATGGGCGACGGATGCGTTGCTGAAGGCGGTGGGTTCCTCTGGCTGGGAGGGCAAGGGCCTTGATCCGGCGAAGCAGGAGGAAAACCTCCCGAATCTGACAATGCTGGGGATCGTGCCGCAGTACACGTCGCATGACGACTTCATTTTCACGGTGGTCTGCGAGACCTTTGGTTTCCGTGGAGCGGCCCTCATGGTGGGTGGTTTTGTCTTTCTGCTGATGCTTTGTCTGAGCGTGGCATTTTTCGCGCGGGATGCGCTGGGGCGGTTGGTGGTGGCCGGGGTGCTGGCGCTGCTCTTTGCGCACACCTTCGAGCACATCGGGATGAATATCGGGCTGCTTCCGATCACCGGGATTCCGCTGCCGTTGATCAGTTATGGGGGGACGTTTCTGGTGATGAATCTTTTCCTCTTTGGTCTGGTGCAGAGCGTCTGGGTGCACCGCAATGCCGCCATCGAGGCGAGGCAGGCGGCGCGGACCGAGGCGAGGCGTCGCCCGATGCCGGGATTTGCCTGAATTCCCCTCGTGGAGGGGCGGTGGGTGGCGCTTGCCGCACCGGTGCCGGGGAGGCTGAAACTGGCGTTGCGCGGAGCCCGGGGTCGGGCTGATGGGGGGAGCACCATGGAATCCGCTGCCGCCTTTGCCCCAGCCAACCTGTCGCTTGTTTTCGAGACGTACGACGCAGCGCCTCCGCATGGCCGCGGGTCGCTGGGGGTGGGGATTACGCTGACCGAGGGGGTGCGGGTCCGGGTGACGCGGGCGGCGGGGCGGGAGACGGAAATCCTCGTGGCGGGGGAGGCGTGGGAATTTCCGACGGTGCGCTCGGTGGTGCATGAACTGGCACCCGAGCCCGTGAGAATCGAGATCGAAGCCGCGTTTCCGTTTGGCTGTGGATTTGGAATGAGCGGAGCCAGTGCGCTGGCGGTGGCCTTTGCGGTCGATCGGCTATTTGGGACGGGCTACAGCCCTGCCGTGCTGGCGATGACCGCGCATCGGGCCGAGGTCCAGCATGCGACCGGGCTGGGGGATGTGGGGGGGCAGTACAACGGCGGCATCATGGTGAAGCGGAAGCGGTACGAGCCGCTTTCGGTGGAGCAGTTGCCGATGGCGACCAACGAGCTGCATGTGCGGGTGTTCGGGCCGATTCTGACGAGCAGCGTGATCAACAGCCGGGAGAAGCTTGCGCACATCAACCGGGCGGGACATGCGGCCATGGCCGAGATCGGGGAAGCGGGCGAGGGCCTCGACATGGAGGGATTGCTGCACATTTCGCGGCGCTTTGCGGAAGAGAGCGGTCTGCTGCAGAGCGATCGGCTGCGGGAGGCGCTCGATGCAGCAGAGCGTCTTGGGCATGCGGCGAGCATGGTGATGCTGGGGGAAGCGCTCGTGAGCACGGGAGCGTTTCCCGGCAGCCGGAGAGTCGAAGTGCTGCGGGGAGGCGTAAGGCTGGAGGAATGAGCATGTCATCCGGGCTGCAGGGGCAACGATCCGTGCTGCGGCTGACGCCGGAGGGTGAACTGCTGTGGCAGGGGAGTGCGGAGGAATTTCCTGAGCTGGCGGCCGCATTCCGGCAGAGTGCCGGCGATGGATTGCTTGCCCTCGCGGGAATGGCGGGAGAAGGCGTGCTCACCGCGGAATTGGCCTGGTGGCGAGGCCTGGCGCGCCGCTACGTGGCCGCGGTGTGTCATCTGCCCGGTCTGCGGGATCAGGGCTGGCAGGGAGGTCCGGCGGTGCCGGATTTTGCAGGATTGGTGGAATCGGTTCCCGCGGCTCAGGGCATGGAATACCTGCACCCAGGGGTACTGGAGCGCCTGTGGGACGGCATGCATGCGGCGATGGCGCGGCGGTTTGTCGGGTCGGTGGATCCAGCCGAAGTGCTGGCGGCGATTCATCCGGGGTGGCGGATGGTTGGAAGGGTGGCGCTGCATCTTGCGGAGAACCGTCAGAACCGGGAATTGCCCTTTGCGTTTCTGGCGACCGCCGTGCGCGGGGTGGATGCGGAGGGTCGGGAACAGCATGTGCCGCTCGGGCAGGCGCTCCGCGATGCAGCGGCCGACGGTGATTCCGGGGCACTGCGGACCCTGCTGGAGCCAATCGACCGGGCGGCTTCGGGTAGCGCCTGGCTGCGCGATCTGGTGGAAAGCCGCCGGGTTTTTCAGGCCCTCGCGTGGTCGGCTGCGGACGCGTGGCAGTTTCTGACGGAAGTTCCCGGCATGGAAGCCGCTGGCGTGGTGGTGCGGGTGCCCGACTGGTGGTCCGGCAAGCGAGCGAAGGCACGGGTGGTGGCGCAGGTGGCGGTGGAATCCGAGGGCCGCCGCAGCGGGGTGGGGGGTGATTCGCTGCTGCGGTTCGATGTGCGGGTGGCGGCGGGGGGGGAAGTGCTGAGCGAGGCCGAACTGGAGAAGCTGCTGCAGTCCGAGGCCCCGCTGATTTCGCTGAAGGGCCGCTGGGTGGAAATCGACCGGGATCGGCTGAAGGATGCGCTGCAGCGCTGGCGGCGGGCGGCGGCCGCGAGCAGTCAGGGGATTCCCTTTCATGTGGGCATGCGCATGCTCAGCGGGCTGGGCTGGTCCGCGGCCGGGATTCCGGATGCGGCGGGGGATGGCTGGGTGGAGACCGTGGCGGGACCGGATCTCGGGGAGCGGATGGCGGTGCTGCGGCGTCTGCGGGAGGAACTGCCGCGGGACCTTCCGGAGATTCCCGGGCTGCGGGCCACGCTCCGGGCGTATCAGCAGGCCGGCGTGGCATGGCTGCATCGCCTGACGGCGCTTGGCGCGGGAGCCTGCCTCGCCGACGACATGGGGCTGGGGAAGACCGTGCAGGTGATTGCGTGGCTGCTGCTGCGGGAGAGTCAGCGCAGGACCGGAGACGAGGCCGGGCCGTCCCTGCTGGTGGCCCCGGCGTCCCTGCTGGGAAACTGGACGAGGGAACTGGAGAAATTTGCGCCAGAACTGACCTGGGTGGTGGCCCACCGCTCGGCGATGAGCGGAGCCGAATGGAGTGCGTTCGGGGCCGGGAATCATCCCTCGCTGCGCGGTCACGGCCTCATTCTCACCACCTACACCGGGCTGAGCCGGATGCTGGGCGTGCTGAGCCGCGTTGCGTGGGATGCCGTCATTCTGGACGAGGCCCAGGCCGTCAAGAATGCCGGAACCGCTCAATCCGGTGCCGTGCGCGGACTTTCGTCCACGTGCCGGGTCGCCCTGACCGGAACGCCGGTGGAGAACCGCCTTTCCGATCTGTGGAGTCTCTTTGATTTTCTGAATCCCGGTTTGCTGGGAACCTCTGCGGAATTCGACGCCCTCGTGAAGCGGTTGGAGAAGCAGGAAGGAGGTCTGGCTCCGCTGCGGAAGCTCGTGCAGCCATTTCTGCTGCGGCGCATGAAGACCGATCCGGGCATTGCCCCCGAGTTGCCCGCCAAGACCGAAATGGCGGCACTTTGTCTGCTGAGCCGGAGGCAGGCGATTCTCTATCAGCGCGCCATCAATGCCCTCGGGCGGGAATTGGCAGCGGCCGGCGACCCGGCAGAGCGTCAGGGCGTGGTGCTGGGATCCCTGCTGCGTCTCAAGCAGATCTGCAATCATCCCAGTCTTTTCAGCGGCGATGCGGTCTTTGCGCCCGGGGACAGCGGGAAATTCGAGCGTCTGGGGGAACTGGCCCGGGAGATCCACGGTCGGGGCGAACGCTTTCTGGTCTTCAGCCAGTTCCGTGAGATGACCGGGCCGCTGGCGGAATTTCTCGCAGGAATCTGCGGGATGCGCGGTCTGATTCTGCATGGAGCCGTCCCCGTGCGGGAACGTCAGCAGCTCGTCGAGCGCTTTCAGGCCGCCGACGGTCCACCCTTTTTTGTGATCAGCGTGAAGGCCGGGGGCACGGGATTGACGCTCACAAGGGCCACGCACGTGATTCACTTCGACCGGTGGTGGAATCCCGCCGTGGAGGATCAGGCGACCGACCGGGCCTACCGGATTGGTCAGAGCAGTCCGGTGATGGTGCACAAATTCCTCTGCCGTGGGACCCTTGAGGAGAGAATTGATCAGATGATCCGCGACAAGAAGCGGCTGTCGGCCGAGATGCTTGCCGATGGCGGAGATGGGGCGGCCGGTCTGCTGCTGGGGATGGGTGATGAGGAACTGCTGAGGATGGTGGGGCTGGATGAGGACGCGGCCGTGGACGACTGAGGTCCGTCCGGCGGGCATGGATTCCTCATGAGTTTTGCGTGAAAATGCACGTCGCAGAGCTTGAAGGTTGGCCGGGATATGCCAATGAAGGGAGCATGAAACCACTCCCGAGGATTCATCGGATTGTTGTGCTGGGCGGCGGGACCGCCGGGTTGCTGGCGGCATTGACGCTCAAGCGGAAGCTTCCGGCGATCGACGTTGAAGTGGTGCGGAGTGTCGATCTGGGGGTCATCGGGGTGGGGGAGGGAACTACCGCAGCCTTTCCGCGGCATCTTTTCGAGTACCTGAAACTGCCGCCGGGCGAATTCTATGCCGAGGCGGAGCCGACATGGAAGCTGGGGATTCACTTCGTATGGGGTCCGCATCCTCAGGGCTTTTACTACACGTTCCACCAGGAATACAAAAGCCGCTGGCCTGAGCTGAAGCGGAATGCGGGATTTTACTGCAATGGAGAGACCCGCTGGCTGGGGATTGTTTCCGCGTGCATGGCGCATGACAAGGCGTTCCCCCGCAAGCCGGACGGGTCGCTGCACATGCACAACAACCATGCGTTTCACATAGAGAACCGCAAATTGGTCGGCTGGCTGGAGCGGACCTGCGCAAAGCAGGGTATTCGGCTGACAGATGGGACCGTGGAATCGGTTGAAAAGGGCGAGCATGGAGTCGCGGCCCTGCAGTTGGCTGATGGCAAGCGGCTGACGGCGGACCTGTTTGTGGATGCCTCCGGATTCCGCTCCGAGCTGCTGGGGAAGGCGATGGAGGAACCGTTTCAGGGTTTCGACCGCTCGCTGTTCTGTGACCGGGCCGTCATCGGTGGCTGGCCGCGGACCGATGAAGTCATCAAGCCCTGCACGGTGGCGGAGACCATGGATGCGGGCTGGTGCTGGCAGATTGAGCACGAGAACTGGATCAACCGTGGCTACGTGTACAGTTCCCAGTTCATCAGTGATGACGAGGCGCAGGCGGAACTGCTGCGGAAGAATCCCAAAATCGCGAATACCCCGCGGGTGGTGAAATTCCGGAGCGGTCGCTACCGTCGGCCCTGGGTGGGCAATGTCGTTGCCATTGGAAATTCCATGGGCTTTGTCGAGCCTCTCGAGGCGACCGCGATTCAGGTGATCTGCGTGGAATGCAGCACCCTTGCCGACACTCTCGTGGACAGTCTGCAGGAACCGACGCAATCGCTCGTGGATCTCTACAACACCTACAACACGAGGCAGTGGGATGACATCCGGGACTTCCTCGCGGTGCACTATGCCTTCAATACCCGGGTGGATACGCCATTCTGGCAGGCCTGCCGTGCCGATACGGATCTCTGCGGGGCGGAAACCATGGTGCAGTA